>JAJYNM010000053.1 GCA_021786335.1 archaeon | reverse complement strand
GGCTTCCCCTTCTGGACAGCCCTGTTGGCCACGAAGGTCGCCACTGTCCTTTCCTGACCTCCGGTGGTCTTGACCGGGAAGATGGAGCTGTTCCTCTCGTGCTCGCTCGTATCCGACAAGATGAAAAAAGCCCGAGTTTCGTTGGCTAAATAACCTTTAGCCGAAGAAGATCGTACCCACCAGTTTGATGAGGAATCCTATCGTCCCGACCACGGCGATGCCGAGCGCTACCAGTTTGAGATATAGGGTGAACTCGTCCGTGTCGCTTTTGTGTGCCAGCCTGAATATGGCCTCTGACGACTTCAGGAAGTCACGGAACCCCATTGTGCTGCGTAGTGCGGCGGCCCCGCTCGGCTTATATGTCTAATCCCTCCGGAGAGCCGTGTCGGAGCCCCGCGCCGCCCCAGCGTTAATACCGGGTCCTACGGCCGGGGAGCCATGGACCCCCAGGGGGAGCCTGCCACGGTGATTCTGGCATCCACCACCGATTTGGCGTCGCAGACGCTCTCTTCAGCTCTGGTCGAGGGCCAGGGTTTTACGTCTACGGGGGTGAAGCTCCTTGGGAACCCGGTCTACCAGAGGGGGTCATACCTCCTTGCCAGGTTCGGGGGGATGATTGTCACCCCGCCGAGCCTCGACGAGTACTTCAACCCTCAGGCCTACATCTTCCTGTCGAGGCACAGCGCGGGGTCGCGGATAGCATCCCTGACTGCGCACACCACGGGGAACTTCTCCGACGAGGCGAAGTTCGGAGGCGCAGGGAGAGAGCTCGGGAAAGCGGACCCTGGACTCCTCAAGAACTACCTGATGGCTCTCTGGGGCCACAGGGAGGAAGTCGGCGGGTACGAGATCACGATGGAGGCGACGCATCACGGCCCCACCTCGCTGCAGAAGCCTGTCCTCTTCGTCGAACTTGGATCGAGCGAGGGCCAATGGGGAGACGCGAAGGCCGCGAGGGTGGTGGCCGAGGCGCTGATGGAAAGCCTTTCGCAGAAGCGCATCTGGGACAAGACCGCGCTCGGGTTCGGCGGGACCCATTACCCAGAGAAGTTCACCAGGCTCCTCCTCGAGGAGGACATGGCCATGTCCTACGTGGCGCCCAAGTATGCCCTAGAGGAGATAGACGACCGTATGATGGGGCAGATGCTGCAGAAGACCACCTCCCCAGTCAGATACGCCGTCCTGGACTGGAAGGGCCTTGGTCCCCACAAGGAGAAGATCGTGGGGCTGGTGAAGCGATTCGGGCTGGAAGAGGTCAGGGTCTGAGGTCAGTTGCCGCTGATGGCGACGAGCTGCCCTATGGCTTCCCTCGCCACCTCGATGCCGTCTAGGTAGTCTCTGATGTGGACGGCCTCGCCTTCGGTGTGGCTGGTCCCCGACAGCCCCGGGCCGTAGGTCACGCACGAAGCGCCTCTCCTGGAGGCGAAGGTGTTCATGTCCCCGGTCCCGGTCTTCCTGACGAGGGAGGGCTTCTTTCTGAGCTGGAGCAGGATGGCCCTCTGGAACGCTCTGACAAGCCGCGAACTGACGTCCACTTCGTATGCCTCGGTGGGAGGCCCAGGTATCAACTCCGTTCGGACCGCCCCTGAGCCGGGTTCGACCATCGGCCTGATCTCGCCGAGGACCCTGGCCGAAGAGACCCCCGGAGGGAGACGGACGTCAAGGGTAGCGTCGCAGAGGCTGGGTACCACGTTCTGGTAGGAGCCGGCGCTCACAAGCGTAGGCGAGATTGACAAGGACCTGAAGTGGTCCCCCTGGACCTGGTGGCCGGCCTCGTACTCCTTCAGCCTGCTTAGGATAGAGGCGAACTCATCGAACGCGCTTCTATGGGCCCAGGGCGACCCCGCGTGCCCCCCTGGGGTACGCACCACGAGCCGCAGGCTCATCCTGCCCCGGTACCCTATGGTTATCCTGTCTGCCCCACTGGGCTCGCCGAACACGGCGTAATCGTAGCGGGTCGCCTCCTTGGCGAGCTGCTCCACCCCGGCACCGTCTCCCTCCTCTTCGGTCGCCCCCGCGAATGTCACCCTCACCCCCGAGTCCGCGGCCCTGGCACCTGCGAGAAGGAGGGCGCAGAGAGGGGACTTGGCGTCGGCGGCGCCCCTCCCATAGACAGTGTCTCTTGTCTTCCTGACAGGGAGGCGCCCTGGGACTGTGTCCATGTGGCCGCAGAGGAGGAGCCGAGCCCTCCCCTTCCCCACCTCCCCGACCACGTTCCCTGCGCGGTCAATCCTCACCCTCGAGTAGCCGAGGCGCCTCATGCTGTCAGCGAGGAAGCCGGCCAGCTTCCCTTCTTCCTTAGTGGGAGAGTAGATCTTCAGGGAGTCGACGAGGAGCTTGACAGCCTCCCCGTCAGGGCCGTTCATCTCTCTTCGGCGGCTGCCTGCCCGCCTGAGCCGGATTCGGATGCGTCTCTTGCTGTCAGAACCTGCCCGCCTCCGCCTCGCTCATGACGCCGTCGACGGCCTCGAGCCCCTTGGCCATCTGTGCGCCCTCTATCACGAGGGGTGGGAGGAACCTGAAGGTGTCCCTCCCGGAGTAGGCGGTGATGACGCCCATAGCCTGGGCTGAGAGGAGCATGGAGTGGATGTCCACCCTGGTCTGCAGGGCTAGCATCAGCCCGAGCCCCCGCACCTCCTTCGCAAGCCTGTGGGCCGACGCGACCTTGGAGAGCCCCGCCTTCAAGACCTCGCCCTTCTCCTTCGCTTTGGATGGGAGGTCGTTTTTGGCGATGTAGTCGAGGGTGGCGGAGCCTGCGGCGCAGGAGAGCGGGTTGCCTGCGAAGGTGCTGGTGTGCTCCCCCCCCTTCAAGCTCCCCGCTACCGCTTCAGTGGCGAGTGCCGCGCCTATGGGGAGGCCCCCTCCGAGCCCCTTGGACACCGTCATTATGTCCGGGACGACCCCCCAGTGCTCCGAGGCCCACATCTTCCCTGTCCGCCCTAGCCCGGATTGGATCTCGTCGAAGATCAGCAGGGTCCCTTTCCTGTCGCATATCTCCCTCACCTCCTTGAAGTAGCCATCCGGAGGGACGACAACCCCGCTCTCTCCCTGGATGGGCTCTGCTATCACAGCCGCGGTGTCCCCGTCGACCATGGACTCCAACGACATCGCGTCCCCGTACTCGGCGAAAGCGAAGCCCTCGAGGAGCGGGCCGAATGGGTCCCGGTACTTCTTGTTCCAGGTGGCCGAAAGGGCGCCATAGGTCTTGCCGTGGAAGGCGCCCTTCATGGCGACGACCTTCCTCCTCGAAGTGTGCCTCCTCGCCAGCTTGATGGCCGCCTCCACGGACTCGGTGCCTGTGTTGGTGAGGAGGACCTTCCCCAGCCCCCTGGGCGCCGCCTTCGCCAGGCGCTCCACGAAGCCTGCCCTGGCGTCGTTGTAGTACGAGCCGTGACACGTGAGCAGCCTTCCTGACTGCTCCCTCACCGCGTCTATCACAGAGTCGTTGCAGTGGCCGACCAGGGCGACCCCGATGCCTGACATGAAGTCGACGTATTCCTTCCCTTCCGAGTCCCAGACCAGCGACCCCTTCCCCCTCACTATGGCAAGAGGGAACTTGTTGAAGGCGCGGGCCTCGTAGGCGTCCTCCAGGCTGCGGATCTGCTCGTTCATCGCGTGACCACCGTGCACCCTTCGTGAGAGATGGCCCTGGTGATGGGGCCCTCCCTCGTCCCCGAGCAAATCACAGCCTCCCTGACCCCCGCCCTCACGGCCTCCACCGCGGCGATGACCTTCTTCTGCATGCCGAACCCGATCTTAGGGAGGCTGGCCGAAGCCTCTTCGGCGGAGAGGCGTCCGACGAGAGCGCCGTCTAGGCTCAGCCCGTCGACGTTGGTCGCGAACACAACCACGTCGGCCCCTGCCCCCGCCGCGATTGAGGCGGCCGCTCTGTCGCCGTCTATGTTGAGAGGCTCCCCTCCCTCGCCCTGAGCCAGCGGCGAGATGATTGGGAGGTAACCCCGGCCGAGGAGCAGGTCCAAGAGCGAAGGGTCCACGTCGCGGACCCTCCCTGTGTAGCCCCCCTCGATGGCGACCTTCCTCCCTCTTTGGTCGACAATCACCAGCTTCGACTTCCGTGTGGCGGAGATCATAGACCCGTCCACCCCCGCGAGGGAGACCCCCTTCACCCCGACCCCGTAGAGAGCCTGCACCAGGCGCTTGGCCAGGTAGCCGCTCATGACCATCTGGTAGATCTCTGCCGTCTCCCTGTCGGTGTACCTGCTCCTGATCCCGTCGGGGGAGACAACGAAGCGCTGCTCCTTCCCCAGCCTGGTCGCGTACTCTGTCACCACGTCCCCCCCGCCGTGCACCAAGACGAGCTGATTAGAGGGAAACAGTCTGGCTGCGTCCCTTACCAGGGAATCAGGGACGCCGGCCTTCATGAGGCTCCCTCCGACCTTGACTACCACTCTCATCGCGCTACACCGGATGGAGGGGCGCCATCGCCAGCCCTGTCTTCTCGTCGAAACCCAGCATGAGGTTCATCGACTGGACGGCGTTCCCTGCAGCCCCCTTGACCAGGTTGTCCGTCGCGCCGAGGGCGACTATCCGCCCTGTCCTCTCTTCTATCTCGAACCCCACGTCGCAGAAGTTGGAGCCAATGACCAGCTTCGGGTCCGGGAGCCTGAAAGGCCCCTGCCTGTCCTTGACTATCCTGACGAAGCAGCTCCCGGAGTACGCCTCGCGGTAGGCCTTCCAAAGGTCGACGGGCCTGAACTCGCCTGAGGCGAACAGGTGCGAGGTGCTCAGGATGCCTCTCACGATGTTCACGCCGTGGGCCGACATAGAGACCTTGACCTGGGTCCCGGCGATGGACGAGAGGACCTGCTCTATCTCGGCGGCGTGCCTGTGGCCGGCGGGCTTGTAGGGCCTTACCACGCCGAAGCGCTCAGAGAAGTGGGTCGCCATAGAGGGCTTGCCGCCGGACCCTGACGAGCCGACCTTCGCATCGACCACGACGTGCGCGGGGTCCACCCCCAGTGACTTGGTCCTGAGGAGAGGGGCGAGGGCCAGGATGGTCGTGATCGCCATGCAGCCGGGCGAGGATATGAGCCTGGCCTCCTTCACCTGGTCCCGGTTCAGCTCGGGGATGGATAGGACGAACTTCCCGAGGAGGTCAGGGCGGGGGTGTTCGTATCCGTACCAGAACGGATACTGCGCCCTGTCGCTGAGCCTGAAGTCAGCGCTCAGGTCGACGACCCTGACTCCGGCGTCGACCAGCTGGGGGACCACCTTCACAGATTCGCCGTGCGGCAGGGCGGCAAAAACGACTTCCGCCGAGTCAGCATGCTTCGATAGGTCGAAGGCCTCGAACTTCATCTCGGTGACCCCGCGGAGGTTGGGATGGACCTTGAAGACGTACTCCCCTGCGTACCTCCTCGACGTGGCGAAGGACACCTCGGCCCTGGGGTGCTGGAGAAGCAGCCGGAGCAGCTCCCCGCCTATGTACCCGGAGCCTGCGAGGATGCCCACCCGGACCATGCTATCTCCTCGCCGCCCCTGCCACATAGCTCATCAGCTTGGAAGGGATGTCGAAGCCCACGGCGGACTGAGCCCCCTTGAACTCGACGGTGTTGTTGACCTCGTGTACCAGATAGCCTGAGTCAGGCTCCATTGCGTCCACCCCCAGGATGCCTCCCCCCACCGCCTGGGCGGCCCTCAGTATGATTTCCGTGAGCTCAGCGTCGGGCTTGAACGCTTCAGATGTCGCGCCACGGGCGACGTTTGTCCTCCACTCCCCTGGAGGGGCGACCCTGTGGACGCAGGCGATTATGCTATCCCCTGCCACTATCGCCCTGACATCCCGTGGGGGCCTGTTCACGTACTCCTGCAGATAGTACATGTGCTGCTCCTGTGGGTTCGCAAGCTCTTCCTTGTACTCGATGAGCGACTGGAGGGTGCCCCTGTCCCTGACGACCGTCACCATCCGCCCCCAGCTCCCGGTGAACGGCTTCAGGACCAGGGGGTAGCCGAGGGCCTCTGCCGCTTCTTCGGCCGCCTCTGAGGTGAGGGCGAGGAAGGTGCGAGGGGTAGGGACCCCCGCCTTCGAGAGAGCGATGGTCGTGGCGAGCTTGTTGCTACAGACCTCTGCCACCGCCTGGCTGTTGACGACCTGTATCCCGGCCCCCTCGAGTACCCGTGTGAGGTTTGATGACCTATAGTGGCTGATGCACCGCTGTAGGACGATGTCACCGAACTCAGGGCGCCTCCTAGGGACCTCGAAGACCAGGCCCTTGACGTCGACCAGCGAAACCTCTATCCCGGCGGCTCCGGCCGCCTCGCTGAGCGCCTTCTCCTCCCATCTCAGCCTGTCGAAGGTGATGGTGAGCCTCACTATTCTCCCCAGTCCTCTCCGACCTTCTCGGCCGCCTTGAGCAGGGCGGTGCCGTTCGATATCTCCGCCACCTCGTACTCTGACGAGCAGTCCTTGCACGAGACCAACTCCCCGACTATGGCGTCGTCGGGTACAGCCAGATCGGCTCCGCACTCGTTGCAGCTTGTGTTCAATCTCTTGGTTTCACCTCCCGGGCCAGGCCCAGGGTAGTCGTATGCAGTTTCCGTTCGGCGGCCGTCAGGGCGGCTTTCCGATCGGTGAGCGACGACCTCGTGGAGGTGACGTCGTCCTCTCGTGCCTTGAGCTCTTTCGCTATCAGTCGCGGGTTGGCCCCGCCCTCGGTCGCGACCTCCCCGAGGAAGCGGGCGGGGTCGAGAATCCCTTCGATCGCCTCTCTTTCCATGGCGACCTTCTTCCCTAGACTCGCAGAGACACCCGCCAGCTTGGACGCCGCCACCTCCTGGAGGGGGGCGCCTGTTTCTGCGGAGATGCGCACGAGCTCCCCCACCACGGCGTGAGCCTGGCGGAAGGAGACGCCGTGCCCCTTGACAAGGTGGTTGGCGAGGCCCACGGCCGTCGACCCGTCTCCGCGAACCGCCAAGGCGAGGCGCTCCTTGTTGGGCGAGGCAGAAGCGACCATCCCCGCCAGTACCCTGACGGTGCTCGTCACGTCGTCCAAGGCTCGCCAGAGGTGCGGGGTGACCTCCTGGAGGTCGAGGTTGTACGCGTAAGGGAGCGCCTTCAGGATGGCGCAGGCGGCTACCAGCCCCCCCAGGACCGACCCGGCCTTGGCCCGGGCCATCTCCGCTGCCACGGCGTTCTTCTTCTGAGGCATTATGCTGCTCGACGCTGCGTAGGCGTCGGACAGCTCGATGTACCCGAACTCAGACGAGCTCCACAGTATCAGCTCCTCGGCCAGCCTGCTGGCGTCAAGTGCCGTGATTGTGGCGCAGGAGAGGGACTCGACCGCGACGTCCCTGGAAGAGACGCCGTCCATGGAGTTCCTGACCAGGCCGGAGAACCCGAGGAGGCCTGCGACGTACCTCCTGTCGACATTCACGGACGTCCCTGCCATGGCTGCCGACCCCATGGGGGACTGGTTGACGCGCTGGTAGAGCTGCAGAGCCCTCTCGACGTCGCGCTGGAGCGCGTCGAAGTGGGCGAAGAGGTGGTGGGCGAATGTCGTCGGCTGCGCCCTCTGGAGGTGGGTGTATCCTGGCACCAGCATTGCGCCGTTCCTCTTCGCCTGCCCAAGCAGGGCCACCTGCAGCTCCAAGATGGAACCAACCAGGACAAGGATCGACCCCCTCAGCTCCATGCGTATGGCAGTGGCGACCTGGTCGTTCCTGCTCTTCCCGTAGTTGAGGAACCCGGCGGTCTCCACCCCGAGAAGGTCGACTGCCTCCTGCTCGAGCTGCTGGTGGAAGTCCTCGGACTTCGCGCGTGGCTGGATCTCGGGAGACGCGCCGGCCAGGAAACTCATGCACTTCGCACCTACCCGGCGGTCCACCTCCCCCGCCCTGACCAGGGCCGCCATGTGGGCCATGTTCACCAAGATGACCTGGCGGGCGATGCGCCCGTCGTCGGCCATAGAGGAGGTGAAGGCGAGGGCCTCGTCACTGGGCTTCCTTAGCCTTGTTCCTCTGATGTCCATTCTCTTCCTTTTCCCCGGATTGGGCGCCTAGCCCGGAGGCGACCCTCGACTGGAGCCCCCACAGCTCTATGAACCCGACCGCGCTCATCTGGTCGAAGGTCGAGCCTCGGCCGTAGGTCGCCAGGCCGACGTCGTAGATGGAGTAGTCAGACGACCTGCCGACGACCCGGGCGGCGCCTTTGTAGAGCTTCACCTTCACAGAGCCGGTCACCCTGTGCTGGGTGGCAGCGATGAAGCGGTCCAGCGCCGGGCGGAGAGGCTCCAGCCAGAGCCCTGAATAGACCAGCCAGGCCCATTCCCTCTCGACCTGAGCCTTGAACGCGAGCTCGTGGCGGGTGAGGACGAGCTTCTCAAGGTCCCGGTGGGCCTCTATGATCACCGAGGCGGCCGGGCACTCGTAGACTTCGCGTGACTTTATCCCAACCAGCCTGTCTTCGATGTGGTCGATCCTCCCCACGCCGTGGGCGCCGGCGACTTCATTGACCCGGCTGACCAGCTCGAGGGGCTCCATCGCCCTCCCGTCCACCCTGACGGGCACCCCTTCCTGGAATCCGAGCTCTAGGTACCCGGGCTCGTCCGGCGCCTCCTCTGGGGAGGCGGTCCATTCGAACGCGTCCTCTGGGGGCTCGGTGTCAGGGTTCTCGAGGGGGCCGCTCTCCACGGACCTCCCCCAAATGTTCTGGTCGACGCTGAAGATCGACTTGGATGGCTTGACAGGGAGGCCGCGTTCCTGGGCGTAGGCTATCTCCTCGTCCCTGCTCATGTTCCACTCGCGGACGGGGGCTATGACCTGCAGGGCTGGGTTCATCGCCCTCACGGTGACGTCAATCCTGACCTGGTCGTTCCCCTTGCCCGTGCATCCGTGGGCTACGGCGGTAGCCCCTTCCTTCTCGGCTACCTCGACCAGCTTCTTCCCGATGAGTGGCCTGCCCAGGGCGGTGCTGAGCGGATACTTCCCTTCGTAGAGGGCGTTTGCCTTGACAGACGGGAAGACGTAGTCGCGAACGAACTCCTCCCTGGCGTCTATGGTGTAATGATCCCTGGCGCCGATCTGCCTCGAGCGCCTCTCTATTTCGCCCATGTCGTCCTTCTGGCCCAAATCGAGGGTCACTGTGATGACATCAGCGTCGTACTTCTCCTGGAGCCACTTGACGCACACCGAGGTGTCAAGGCCGCCGGAGAAGGCGAGAGCGACGGTTCGGCGCAAACTTACGGGCCGACGGCCTGGAGAACGCTTTTATAGATTTTGGACAGGAAAGTGTTGTTTTGGTCAAACGTGACCCGAAACTGGCCAAAGCGGCGTCGGTCATGAAAGCGGTCAGGGACGAGGTGGACGCGAACCTCTCCGTCCAGGACGCCCTCGCCGGGGGCTACGCGAACCTCAGCGCGCTGGCCAGGATCCTTGCCCCCAGGGTCGCATCCAGGACGGGGAAGACGCCCAGGGGGGTGAGCGAAGTAGGGGTGGCGACGGCCCTCAAGCGGCTCCGCGGCGCCTACCCCCCGGCCCCGCCCAAGGTGAGCAGGGTTATCGCGGGAAGCGTGGTCAACGTCAGGACCCACGTTTCCAGGGTGTCCGTCGAGAAGACCAAGAGGACCCTCCAGGTCGTGGGGACGCTGCTCGCGGCCAACCACGAGGATTTCATCCAGGTGTCGGAGTCGCTCTCCTCCATCACCCTCATCTTCGACCAGAAGCTTCACCGGATGGTCAGGCGAGCCCTGGGGAGCGCCGAGATACTGGACGAGGGCGAGGAGGGCGCGGCCATAACGGTCCACAGCCCCGAGGAGATAGTCACCACCCCTGGGTGCGTCAGCACCCTCTACAACCAGCTGTTCAGGAAGAAGGTCAACGTCGAAGACACCGTCAGCTGCTACACGGACACCATCATGGTGGTTGGGATGAAGGACGCCAGCCGGGCGTTCGAGGCGATGACCGAGCTAGTGAGCGAGGAGCGGAGGAGGCTGGGCGAAGACTTGGCCTGACAGAGCGCGAGGCGGGCGGGCTGGTCCTTGTCCCGGAGATGCCGTTCGCAAGCTAGATTTTCGCAGGCCGCAGGTTCAGCCAAGCGGTCTGGGACGGGTCGATGGAAGGGCACAGGCGCTGGAGAGAGCGGCTCCAGGAGCTTGGTGCGGCCATGGTGGCCGGGTCGAGGCCGGTGGAAGCCGGCGGCAGGAGGTTCAACGAGGGGTTCGCCTGGGAGGCAAGATGGAGGCTGACAGGCCACCAAAGGAAGCGCCACCCCGGACCAGCCGAGGTTCTACGAGGCCGCATGGTGCAGCAGGTGATGGAGCAAGGGTCTCAAGCTTCGGGGCGGGCGGGTGGCGGGCTGGGTTCCTGATCTGCAGCGAACTCTGGTCGCCGTGGAACGCGAGGGCGTACGGGAAGGAGGGGGCCGAGCCGGTCATGGTCCACGGGGCGACGGGCTTGGCGTAGACAAATGGCTGGCCAGGGGGAGGACGGCCGCCGTCGTCTCAGGCGCCTACTGCCTCTCGTCGGACAGGTCGGACGGGACGCGAAGTTCGGAGGGATGAGGTGGGCCGTGGACCCGGACTGCGAGGTCATGGGGCTGACGGGCATGGATGAGCCTTTCGTCAGCGTCGAGGTTGTGAGAGAAGAGGCGCTGGAGGCGAAGAGGACATACCCTAGGGACTCCTTCGGACCTACCTAGGCGAGCAAGGACCCTAGGAACGCCTTGGGGTCGAAGGGGGCGAGGTCGTCGTACCCCTGGCCTACCCCCAGGAAGAGGACAGGCTTCCCTGTGACGTAGACTATCGAAAGGGCGGCCCCGCCTCTGACGTCGGCGTCGGCCTTGGTCAGGATGGCTCCGTCGAAGCCGACGTGCTGGTTGAAGAGCTGGGCCTGCGAGACGGCGTCGTTCCCGGTCAGCGCGTCCGCCACGAATATGCGGAAATCAGGCTTGACCACCCTGCAAATCTTCGACATCTCCTCCATCAGGTTCTGGTTGGTCTGCATACGCCCTGCGGTGTCGATTAGGAGGCAGTCCACGTGGTGCGCCTTCGCATAGAGGACTCCGTCCCGGCCCACTGCGGCGGGGTCCGCCCCGTATCGCTGTGAGACGACCTTTAGGGAGAGCCTGTCGGCGTGCTCCGACAGCTGCTCGATGGCGCCGGGCCTGTGGGTGTCCCCGGCCGCACAGACGACGGAGAGGCCTTCCTTCTTCAGGAGGTTGGCGAACTTTGCCACGGTCGTCGTCTTGCCTGTGCCGTTGATCCCCAGGAACAAGATGACGTATGGGTCCCCCGCCTTCGCCTTTTCCCTGATGTTGGACACGATGTCGACCGACCCGGCCTTGGCGAAGGCCGCCTCCAGGGAGACGGCGAGCCGTTCCCCGACCACCTCCGCAGGGTCGACGGAGCGTTCGACCTTGATCCCTGCCAGGCTCTTCTGGACCTCCTCGGTGAGGGCCTCGGCGACGGTCTGGGCCACGTCGCTCTCGATCAACGAAATCTGAAAGTCGAAGACAGCCTTGTCGAGGTCCTGGCCGCCGAGCTGCTTCTCCTTTACCGCACTGGCTATCGAAGAGAAAGCCTGCTTCAGCCGGTCGAACAAGGGGCTACCCTTGCTGGCTTCGGGCCATGAAGCTGTTCAGGGCTTCCCTGTCCGAGTTCAACCTCTGCGCTATCTCGTTCCTCTGGTTAACCAGCGAGATGAGCGTCTTTTCAATCTCCCTCCCCCTCTCTTCGAGGATGGCCACCGCCTCGTCCCGGGGCTTTTCGACCACCAGGTTGGCGCCGATGCTGACCAGGACCCGCTCCGTCTCCGGGGGGCTGGACCTGAGCATGATCCCTCCGCCGACCTGTGTGAGCACCTCGCCGGGGGACTGGCCGGACAGCCCCCTTATTGCGTCTAGGGCTGCCCTACCTTCGAGCATCGCCCGTTCGAGGAGATTCTGCCTCGCCGAGAGTTCGTTGTAGGTCCCTTCGAGAACCCTCAGCTCGACCACGAGGGCGTTGACCGCGTCTTCGGCAGTGGACTGTTCGCTCATCTCAATTGTTTTCAAACGCTCAGCGCCCGCGTTATAAACACAAGCTCGGGCCCCGTCGTCTGGCTCCCGGCTATGGCGTTACCCGAATTGGCCACCAGTCCGGAGGAGACATATGGGACCCCGCTGTTGACAGACGTAGGATAGGCGTCCACCCCCAGCGCAGACCCGAGACGGGCGACCTCTGCCTCGTCAAGGCCCGCGTACACGGCGGCACCGCGGTTGGTGGCCACCGCCAGGGAGCCCACCTGGTAGTATTCGCCTATGGCGCCCTGCGTCACCTCGGTCCCCAGGACGTCCCTGACCTGGGCCAGCGCCCTCGAGTCCAGGGCCGGGGAGGCGAACGCCCTTCTGTCGTTGGCGACGACCAGGTTGCCCACCGCGGTCAGCTTGGAATCTAGGCGGGAGACGTTCAGGCCTGTGCCGTCCCTGATCTCCCTGACCTCGAAGTCTTCCGCAAGCCTTGACACAAGGACGCCGTTGCCGTTCATGGAGGCGAGGGCCCCCAGCAGCCTCGACTCCCCGATCGAGGTGGGGACGGCAGAGACGTGGAGGTTCTCGCAGAGCCTGTCCGCCTTCGTCTGCGCCAGCCCCTTGGGGACGAGCATGAACCTGTCGTTCGCCCGCAGGAAGATCCCTATGTTGGGGCTACGGTATATGTCCATCAGGTGGAGACCCATCGGGTCACACTTTTTCTGACTCTGGGAGGCTGACCGTGACTACGCCGTCCTCGTCCCTCTCCATCTCCAGGGTGATGCGCCGCGGAGGGTGCTTGATCCCCCTGGCCCAGATCAGTTCGTTGACCTCGGAGTCTATGCTGACTTGGTTGGCCTTCATGTGGCGCGTCACGAACTCCCTTATGACAGCTATCGCCTTCTTCGCCCGCCTGTAGGGAGGGGCTTCGTAGACGACCCCCAGCGGGACGACGTAGGTCCGGGTCAGCTCTTCCATCCGCTCTTCAGACACTCATGATCACCTGAGCTTCAGCTTGCGCTGCCTCCAGTACCTCCGCTTGGGGTTTGACCTGACCTTCCGGTTGGTCCTGACTATCACCCAGGTGGGGACCGAGCGTGCCTGCTTCCCGGCTTTGATGAGCCTGTTCTTCTTCGAGGTGTCTTTCACTCTTGCCAACTCAGATCCTCCTTATCTTGATCTCACGCTTCTTCTCCTGCAGAGCGCCGAGCATCTGCTTGACCTGCTCGTCGTCGACGGGCTTCCTGAGCTTCCCAGACGAAGCCAGCTGGATGACGTACTCTTCAATCGAGCCTGCGAGGTCGGGCCTGACCATCTTCACGTTGGCCAGGCGCTGCCTGGCGTCGGAGGTCAGGGCCATCCTCAGGGCCGCTTCCCTCATCATCTTCCGCTCCGCGGCGTCCTTGTCAGGCTGCTTCTGCTGCTCAGACATATCTAGGCGTACCTCTCGAGCGTTTTGTTCTCCTTGCTGAGAGCCGTGAAGAGCTCGTTGCTGACCTTGTCGAGCATGGCGCGCCCCTTGGAGGTGAGGACCCTCCCCTTGGGGGTCTTGGAGACCAGCTCTGCCTGCTCCAACTGCCTCAATATGACCCTGATAGAGGAACCTCCGGCGTCCCTGTGGTGCTTGGGGAAGTAGTGCAGCGCCTTGCTCCCGCCGTAGGTGCGCTCCAGGTCGCTCAGCCCGACCGGGCCGTGGAGGTATACCTTCCGAAGCAGCGAAGCGGCCCTAGAGAACCACCAGTCAGAGCTGGTCGGGGGGCGCTCGGCGTGGGAGCCTGTCTTGACGAACTTCGCCCAGTCGGGCTCCTGGACTGACGGGAGCGACTTCATCTGCTCCGCTAGGGCGGAGATGAGCTTCCCTGACGGGACGTCGTGGGCACTGACCATAACGTTTCACGCGGTGAATTTCGAGCCCTGCTAGACGGTATTTAAGCTTCCTTCACTACTTTGCGATTTACGTGGCCGCAGTCGAGGCAGGTCACCCGGACCACTGTCAGCTTCCCGTGGCCAAGGCGGACCCTGGCGTTGACCCCGGGGACGAGGAGGCCCTTGCACCCGTGGCACGTGAAGGAGCGGAGGTGCGGCTCAAGGCGTACGTTGAACTTGAGCTTCACCTTCCGGGCGAGGGCCGCCTGGGCCTTGGCCATGGCAGGGTCGGTGTGGGACAGGCTGACCGCGGACTCGGTCAGCGCCTTCACCACGGAGGCCGCCTCCTCCTTCGCGCCGCGCCGCTTCACGCCCGCCGGGGGCAGCAGAAGGTCTTAACCGTGCGCCCAGAGGCGTGGAAGAGGTTGCTGAGCTTCGTCCTGGCGGAGTCTGGGCTGGAGCTGGTCCCAAATGAGCTTTGGAGGAAGCCCGCTGTGGCGGCCGACGCCAGACGCAGAGGGAAGGAGCCTGGAGGGATACTCCTAGACAGGAGCTTTCACCACTCTGCGATGGCGGGTCTGAGAGAAGCAGAGAAGAGGGGGAGGCCCGATCTGGTGCACGCCGCCCTCCTCAGTGTGACGGGGGCGCCGCTGTACCTGGAGGGGAGGGCGAAGGTGCGGGTCCACACAAGCGCAGGTATGGTTGTGGAGATCGCCGAGAAGACCAGGGTCCCAAAGAACTACATCAGGTTCAGGGGGCTGATGGAGGAGGCGCTCGCAGGAATGTCGGAGGGGGGGCTGGTGCGGGCGCGTCCCATGGGGATAAGGGAGCTGGTCGGGGACCTGCGGCCAGACAGAGTCTTTGGGCTGTCGGTCCTGGGGAGGCAGGAGACGGCGGAGGGGCTCGCGAGGGAGGTGGCTTCACTGAAAGCCCCGGCCGTCGTCGTGGGGGGGTTCCCAAGGGGGCACTTCTCAAAGGAGACGATGGCCGTCATGGACGAGCTGGTGAGGATCGATCGCAGGCCCCTGGAGGCCCACGTGGTGGCGGCGAGGGTGGTCTACGAGGTCGAGAAGGCAGAGGGCGAGTTCAAGGATTAAAAACTCATGCTGGCGCTCGCCCGGTCGTGCGGTCGTCGTCCAGTTCTCTCTGAGAGGACAGTCTGGCCTAGGACATCAGCCCTCCAAGCTGGTAACCCGGGTTCAAATCCCGGCGACCGCACTTAATCCTTCGCGTTTGTTGAGTTTCGTTGTTATCAGGAGTGTGTCAGGGTTTGTTATATTGCGGTCAGAGTTCGTTAAAGTAGAAGCGTTGGCATGGTTTATGCAAGTAAGCTCCTCAGTGCTGGGGGTAAGTCAAACATCGCAGGAGCCTTCCTGAAGGCCCGGCGGTTGTCTGTTACTGCTTTAAGGGCGCCGGAATCATGGAGAGGTCGCCAGGCTTCACGCAGCAGTCGGCGACTCGAAGGCGAATTCCAAAGCTCCGTTGTCGATTGTGTCCCAGAGAATTGGCCCTTCCTCACATAACGTGTCTTTACCATGACAATCAGTATGGTAAAAGGGCTGTTTGGGGCACAGGTGAACTGAATGGTGTAAGAAAGCCATTGATTTATCCTGAATAGGCTTTAAATGACAAGCAGCTACTCCTTAATCTATGACTGCCTTGTCAAAGCGTGACGCAGAAATAATCAAGGACATTCTTGCTACTCGCGCTGAAATCGCCGCTCGTCTATTATCGGAGAAACTGGGAATCGCTCCGAGCGCCGTTCCGCCCACATCTCGAGAATGGGGAAAGGGGTACTTGTCAATACTATACTCATCGACCTTGGAGAAATATGGCTGGAGACAGATAGAATTACTTATTGCCACGGTAGGCGGAACAACAATGAGTTTAGGGAAGGAGTTGCTAAAACGTGAAGAAGTCGCTTACGTTGCAAGGACCATAGGACAGTTTAACATTGACCTGAAGGTCGAGGTATTCGTCCGAAGTAATGACGATCTTATCAATCTAATCGAAGAGGTGAAGGCTATGGATGGGGTCAAGGAATTGATTTGGAGCGAGATTATTGAAGTCGTGGGCAGAACGAATCATATACCCGCGCAAGTGCTCGAGGCGCTGAAGGCAAAAGCGGCAGTAAAACCGCTGAGGTAGAAAGGTGCTAATGGCAGACCTTTCAGGCGGTATCTCTTCTTATGTGGTCTGATGGGCCTGTCCTTCGGGCCTCTCTGGTGCCCTTCTCAAGACAACGAATTATGCCTTGGTTGCCAGGGGATACCGCTCATCTAGACGGGTTCGCTTTCCAGACATACTTGATAGAGATCACATATGCGACCGGATAGGTTGCCACTCCCCCTACGATTGTCCCCGGGAGTGGTGAAACCTCGAAAGTCGCCAATGGGACGAGCTGGACCGCTACAATGCCCGTATTTCCGATTCCGCTCACGACCTGAAACTTCAGGAGTCTCTTGAACTTACTTGTCCGCCTTTTCACTTTCTGGGGTCTTCGGCACGTGAACCGTAACTCGCTCGTTGATGAAGAAGGAGGCCAAGACGCCAATCAGGAGCGAGAGGACATCCAGCCCGAGGATTCCGGGCGAGGCGAAGCTCGCGTGCGGGAGACTCACCATTCCATAAAAGCCGAGGAGACCGATTGTCAGAGCTGTTTCGGTGACCCCGAAGCCCACTACGCCCGCTATCGCGAACCTGAATGTCTTCACGACTGGATAGCGCTCCTCAAGCTTCACTAACCCCTTTCTGAATGAGGCCGCAGACAATCCCGGTGCCCAACCTGCTGTTGCGTCAGAACCTGCTTCCCGGGGTGTCTGACTGGAACCTCTGGCGGCTTTGCGCACAAAGAATATGAAAAGGATGCCGGTTATCCCCAGAAGGACCCGATGTATGGCTACTAGCCACAGGGCAATGGGCGCCCACTAGGAGAATCCGTAGGTATTGGTGAGCTAAGACAGCGTCGTGGGTTCGGTAATCCCAGCGACGCCTATCGACACCTGGATTTGCGCGATGGCGACCAGGCCTTAGGCTGCAAGGGTTGCGGAGGTCGGGTCGATCTTCGGCCCTGAGGCGTTCAAGACAATCCAGAGAGCCGCACCGCCCAAGTCCTCGACAACGGTCAGGCCCACAGCCTTGACCACGACGGGCAGAGCGCTTCTGCTGACGATCGCGCGGGCTGCGGGCGCAAGATTCAAGGACCCGACGACGGCACGGAGATAGAGGTCCTCTGCTCCTGCACCCTATCAGATAGCGCGAAAAGGTGAAGACGGAACGGAACCTTGACACATTTTAGAGCCTGGATTATGAAAATGACGGTGTACCTGACGGCCAAAATCGTGGCAATCAGGAGTATCGTTAACCCAATCGCAGCTACACTTCTCGAGAAGGCGTAGACCGCAGCCTTAAGGGCGAGACCGGCACCGGAAAGCGCTTTGTTCCCGTCTATCCCCTTTCCCTTCAGCCAGGCGGTGCGTAAGAAGGCGTCTATACCCATCGCCCGTGGCCATGCGCACGACAAAGCGACCCGCATACGGCAGGCCCCAATCCGCGGAGGTCGTGTCTGAAGGCACCTTGACCGTGATTGGGGTTCTCAGCAACGGGCTCGCATGCTCTTCAGGCCAGAGAGCAGGCTCCAGCCTTTCGGGGAGCGTGCTCGTACTGGTCAGAATCGCAACAACCATTCCCATTGGACTTTCGATCTACTTCGCTGGGCATGCCATAACTGATGAAAAAGTGATTCGCTGATCGCAGGATTCTGGATACTTCGCATCTTTCGGCGTCTTAGCATTTGGTCTTCTGATCGACCTTCATTCCCTTGCAGCGATCCCGCTGCCACCCAGCCAGCTATACCCAGTCGGCGCGGGCATCCTCGTATCTGCCGGTGAGATATTCTCGCACCTTGCCTTCGGTGGGATACGAGATAATCCGCCTGTTGCGCAGGACTCCACTGTCGCCGTGCTTTCCTTGTTTGCCCTCAGAGAGTATGACCTCCTAGCTATGCTAGGAGTCGCTCTGCTGGCAATCGGTCTTCTCGTCTTGAACTATTCCGAACAACCCGGTTGTGCGCGCGCGGCCAAGAACTCGTCACAGATTTGAACCCTCAGGTTCAAATCCCGGCGACCGCATGCCTCCTTTTGGCAAGGGGCTTGGGAGTTCGAATCCTTGCAAAAGATCGGCCGGGCCGAGGTTGCGGGCGCACTTGTAAAGCCGTTAAATCGGCGGCTTCGGTGGAAAAACCAACCCTACGATACGGTTCTTAAGTTGGTGGAGTCCGTCTCCTCGCTTGGCTGAGATTGTAATCGAGGCGAAGTCACTGAAGATTGGCTCCTGCTCAATTCGGCGCTTGCGCTCATCCTCAATACGATCAATCTTGTTGAGCACCAAAAGTGTCTTCTTTGGATCGACTTCCAACCCGAACAGAGTCTCCCTGCAACTTTCTAGCTTTATCCTGATGCTTTCCACCGGCTCACCTGCGTCTATCAAAAGAAGGATGAGGTCTGCGTATCTGAGCTCGTCCAACGTAGATTTGAACGACTCGAACATATACGGCGGAAGCCTCGAAATGAAGCCCACGGTATCGGACAGCATTATCCTCTTTCTCGAATCTGCGAAGGCGACGGCTCTCGTCGTCGTGCTAAGAGTCGTGAAGAGTTTAGGCGACTCTTCCTTCGACTCTGAAGCAAGCCTGTTGAAGAGCGTCGTTTTTCCACTGCTGGTGTAGCCCGCGAGCGAGACGAACGGCATATTGAGTTTTCGTCGTTCGACGGTGTAAAGCTCCCTGTTAGTGCGGCTCTTCTCTAGCTTCTGTCCTATCAGGACCATCTGGCGCTTCAGAGCCCTGATCTTGACATCGACCGCCGACTCGCCCATCCCGGAGAAGCCTGCCCTCTCACCCTTCACCGAAAATCTGACTGCGTCTTTCGCGCGGGGCATCTCGTATCGAAGCTCCGCCAGTCGGACCTGCAGCTTCGCCTCCGTCGTGTTCGCCCTCCTTGCGAAGATGTTCAAGACTAGCCTCTCCCGGTCAACGACCTCAGCCTGCGTCACTTTAGAGAGGTTGTTCGCCTGAGACGACGTGACGCTTTCGTCTATGATGACTGTCTTGGACCCGTTTTCTGCGACGATTTCCTGCAGCTCTTGGGCCTTGCCTACGCCGATTCCGTACTCGGATCTGATTATCTGCTTCTGTGTGATCACTTCTTGGACCCTATAGCCCGCGGCCTCGGCTAGTTCCAGGATCTCCTGCCGGCTGAATCGGTCTGGGTATGTGATTACGGTTGCCTTTTCGCCTGACCCTTCTCTTCCAGCAAGAGCGTTTTCGGCTGTATGGTGCATCGTGGTTGCCTCCTGTTCAGCGGCCGTAGTACTGGACCGTGCACCTATGGTGAGACCCGACTGGGTTGTATGGAGTCCACCGAGTTCCGGTCCTCATCCAGATAATCTCCTGGCCGCATCTGTTGCAATGATGACTTTCCGACTGTGGCATTTTCACTCTACCTTCGAACCCTCGCCAGGGTCAGCCTGGCGCGTGACAGAGGCGTGGATGCTTGAAGCCAGCATCTCCTTTACCTGGGCAGATGTCAGCTTATCCGCATCGTACTCCACAGTCACGGAACCCAGGATGTAGTTGATGTCGACCCTGGTGATTCCGTCGAGTTTGGCTGACGCACGTCTGAGCCGTCGAGCCTGCCCCGGCTCGCTCAGGCCTCGTGTCTTCAGGATGGCTGTTGCGCCCCTCCCTCCGCTTGTCATCTCAATCCGGTCCTTCGTGGTACGCGAAAGCTATTGAACCCGGCGTATTTTCTGCAGTCAACTGCAATGGAGAACGAATCTCCTTGACGGCCAGGGGGCTAGTTTTCACTGGATCTCGAATGACACCGCGTTCTCGTCTTGCAGGAACCTCGGTGGCCTTCCAAGCGGCTCGAAGATTGCCTGGACGTAACGTTGCAAAAACAAGCTTCCCTTAGGCCCGAAATCGTGCGAGAGGGTGACATTGACCTTTCCCCCCCGCACCACCTCGCTGAATTCAAACAGGTTTGTGTAATCAGCAGTGGTTCTCAGATAATCTAGTGCGGTGTCTACTGTGAGCTCTCCCCATTTGGCTCTGATGTACGTCTTCGGAACGTCCTTGCCCGCGGAATTGCCGGCTTCGACTATCGCTTCGTCCGTTGCTGCCTGCAAGAGGTGCATGAAGCTCGACGCCGGGAGCTTCAGCATGTGGAACCTCTTCATCGGTCGATCATAGTTGGCGTACGTGAGAAGGAGCTGATTGAACATGGTGTTGACGCTGACATTCTGCTTTCTCGAGTCTTCTTGGAGGACCTTGAGGGCAGATTCGTCCAGCCTGAACGAGACTGTCGTAGTCTTAGGTCTCAAGCGCCGCTCGCCGTTTGTCCTCGTTCGCCGTTTTATTAGCTTGTAATCACGCCCTGGAGGGATTCCGAGGGAGATTCGCCCGTCGATTGCATCCGGGTGCAAAAAATACCTTGTATCTATATGCAAGGCGCGCCTACTGCTGCTCGTGGATGAAGATGCAAACGAACCAGGAAGCGAAGAAGCCAGAAACATCAGCCAAATCGGACGGCCGAATCAGGGACTATCTCCGGCGGATCAAGGGCAGGTTACACCGCTAGAGACGTCCCGTGAAGTTGTTTTTGGGCGTGATAGGTGAGCAATGATGGCAGAGGCTTCGTTCGTGACGACATCGACAGGGCAGCAGGTCCTGATTCTGCGAGAGGGCAGCACTGAAAGCCGAGGAAGGAGGGCGCAGAGCAACAACATATCCGCAGCCAAACTGATCGCAGGGATAGTGAAGACATCCCTTGGACCCAGGGGGATGGACAAGATGCTAGTCGATTCCTTGGGAGACGTCACAATAACCAACGACGGCGCGACGATGCTGAAGGAGATGGACGTACAGCATCCGGCTGGGAAGATGATAGTTGAGATAGCGAAGACGGTGGACAACGCTGTCGGTGATGGAACAACCTCGTCTGTGGTCCTAGCAGGAGCCCTCCTAGAGAATGCTGGGGAGCTGATGGAGAAGGGCGTCCATCCAATGGTCATCGCCAACGGATACAGGACAGCCGCGGACAAGGCCCGAAGGATTCTGGACGAGATTTCCATAGGCGTGAGACCAGAGGACAGGACTACGTTGACAAAGATCGCCCGGACCAGCATGGGGTCCAAGCTGATCTCGAACGACAGCGCGGCCCTCGGGGCCATGGTGGTCGACGCCATTCTCCAGGTTGCAGTGAAGACCCCCGAGGGAACATACAGAGTCGACGTCGACGATCTGAAGGTCGAGAAGAAGCCGGGAGGCTCTCTCAAAGATACGAGCTTCACGAGGGGAGTCATTCTGGATAAGGAGGTGGTTCACTCAGGGATGCCGAAACGGATAGAGAAGGCGCGGATAGCGCTGGTTAGCTCTGCTCTCGAGATAGAGAAGACCGAGTTTGATGCTAAGATAAACATCGACAAGCCGGCACAGATCCAGCAGTTTCTCGACGAGGAGACGCGCATGCTGAGGAGCATGGTTGACAAGGTCTCGGAGTCTGGGGCCAACGTCCTCATATGCCAGAAGGGGATCGACGAGATGGCCCAGCACTACCTCGCGAAGGCCGGCATCCTGTCGGTGAGGAGGGTGAAGGAGTCTGACATGGCCAAACTTGCGAAGGCAACGGGCGCGAGGATGGTGACGGGTCTCGACGGCTTGACAAAAGCAGACTTGGGCCAGGCCGGCCTGGTCGAAGAAAGAAAGCTAGAAGACGACAAGTGGGTGTTCGTGGTGGACTGCAAGAACCCGAAGTCAGTGTCGATGCTCATCAGGGGCGGTAGCCAGAGGGTCGTCGACGAGGCTGAAAGGTCCGTCCATGACGCCGTCATGGTCGTCAAGGACGTTCTCGAGAATCCTGCGATAGTAGCTGGCGGCGGCGCCGTAGAGGAGGAACTCTCCTATCGCCTGATGAAGTGGTCGGCCACCGTTCGGGGGAGGGAGCAGCTTGCCGTGGAGAAGTTCGCTGAAGCCCTGGAGTCCATTCCCATCGCTCTGGCAGTGAACGCTGGGTTTGACCCGATCGACATCCAAGTAGAGCTCAGGGAAAGCCACGGGGCAGGCAGGACGTGGGCAGGGGTGGACGTTCTAGGGAAGGGCGTCAGGGACATGTTCGACAAGGACGTCGTCGAGCCTGCTTCAGTCAAAGAACAGATCATCAAATCAGCCACTGAGTGTACCTGCATGATCCTGAGGATAGACGACGTGATTGCAGGCGGCAGGCAAGGTCCTTCACCTCCTCGGGGCGGTCCAGATGAGATGGGAGGCGCGGACTAGACCATGACGTTCGCACGCAGGAAGAAGTGGGCGGTTATTCGGAAGCGCAGGCACTCTTCTCATCAGCACACTATTGAACAGCGTGGGCTGCATCCCACGAAACCCACCTAGCACGAAACGTCTGTCTCCAGCTGGCCGTGTCGGTCTTCGACGAGCAGTCAGCGCTCGATTCGATAGAGTCTGAGAAACGCTCTCGCCTCGGCGTCGGAGGGGGAGGTGTGGCGATTGGGGCCATGATGAGCAGGACTGGCCTGAGGGAGACGGTGACCCATGATGAAGCGCTCAAAGGGGTCTACTGGATAGAGCCTGTAGATACCGCGGCACGAGGGAAGGCGCGGCGGGTTCGCGGTGCCGCTGATTGGAGCACCTGAGCCACCTGCAGCATGGTGGTCCCGACGCCAGAGCTCTCGTCAGATTCCGAGCGCTTCTCGTAGTCCCTTGTACCTGTTCCGAATGGTGACCTCTGTCACCTTGGCGGCTTCTGCCACGTCCTTCTGCGTCTTCATGTCCCCCTCGAGCGTGCAGGCCACGTACAGAGCCGAAGCTGCGAGCCCCATGGGGTCCTTGCCTGCCGTAATCCCGGTCTCCTTCGCCCTGAAAAGGATCTCGCGCGCCCTCCTCTGCGTCCTTTCAGAGACATTCGCCCTAGAAGCTATCCCTGACACGCACCTGGCCGCGTCGGCCACCGGCATCTGGAAGTCCATCTCCCTGTACAAGAGCCTATACGACCTTGCGAGATCCTTCTTCTTGACGTTGCTCACCGCCGCTACGTCTTTGAGCGTCCTCGGTACCTGGCAGTCCCTGCACGCAGCGTAGAGGGAAGCGGCCATGATCGTGGTTATCGACCTTCCTCTGACAAGATTCCTCTCCAGCGCCTTCCTATAGAAATAGGCGGCCTTCTCTGTGACTGCTTCCGACACCGTGAGCTTGTCGGCGTATCTCCCGAGCTCGCTGAACGCCTGGCGGAGGTTCCTGTCAGCCGACTCATGGACCTGGCTCCTCCTGTCCCAGGTCCTCATCCTCTCGACCGTCGACTTCATTGACCCTGACAGCGACCTCCCCGCAGCGTCCTTGTTCTGTCCGCCGATCACGGTAGCCAGTCCCATGTCGTGTATCGCGATTGACGTCGGGACCCCTACCCTCCTGCGGTCCCCTTTTTCGTCTCCCGAGAAGGACCTCCACTCCGGACCTGCGTCCGTAATCTTCTCCTTGATGACCAGCCCGCAGTCTGCGCAGTAATACTCCGACCCCGTGCCGTCAAGGACGAGGCTGCTCTTGCCGCATCGAGGGCATTTATCCGAACTCCTCTCCATCTTCAGGAGCCGCGAGAAATTGGTGCTTGTTTCTAATTCAGGTCACGAACAGAAGTATCCTGTACTTCGAAGTCTGAGACGCTATCGCTCTATATAAAGGGCAGGTCGTCCGCTCCCGATTTGGGAGCCTGCAGCGTCTACCTGAAGCCTAAACCTGCGGAATCCATCGTCCTGACGCAGTCTTCGCACATGAGCCCTCGGGGGGTCCTGTAGAGACGATCGACCCTGCCGCACCTGGGGCAGGCCCTGGGGAGCTTTCGAGGCTGCTGGACTGCTCCCGCTTGCCTCATGGGCCCATCGCCTTCGGGAGCGCCTTGAGTGGCTTTTGGTCGGCAGTCTGGGAAACTACCTGGCAGACGAGATGGCCAGCGAGGCCCGCCTGTAGCCTCATCCGAAGCGTTTCGTACAACCATAACTGGGTTTGGCTGGCCACGATGAGTCAGGCTCCGCGCCTCTATTAAAGGCGGGCGAGGTCATGTCCAAACCCTATTAGTGAGACCTGTTAGGTCTCGTGTATTGGAGTCCGATGGGAAGGACCACGAAGCGAGATTGAAAGAGATTCTGACCGCATACAACGAGGCGTGGACAAAGTACTGGGATTCATACATAAAGCTCCAAGACCAGCTCTATGAGAGCCTCCGGGCAGGGAGGGAGGTTTCCTGGCTAGCCGCGACCGATGAAAGGAAGCTCAGCGAAATCAACCAGGTGCAGCGATACCTCTTCGAGAGCATGCCTAGGAGGCTGGACTACTCCCCCCTGGGGCAGATAACCCACGACATGAGCAGCGCACCGAACAAGATCAAGAACCTCGAGGCAGCCTTAGCCAAGGCGGATGATGGGTGCAGGAACCTGGAAGCTGCGATAGCCCTGATGAAGGAGAAGGTCGAGGCAATGAAAGAGGCCATCAGCGCTGCCGGTTCCTGAGCGAAGCGACTTCAGGACGCTTGAGAACGACTCGGTCCTGGCTTCTTTCTAGGGAAGAACGTCTCCTCGGAGTCGACGAGAAGCATCCGGGAGATCCTCACGCCTTGGATTTTGCGCTCTCTCGCTCTGCAGACTTGCGGAGCCGGTTCAGTTCGGCGATCTTCTCCTTGTACTCCCGCTTCTTCTTTTTGTTTCCTTGAGTCCGTGCCTGGTCGTATAGCTTCCTGAGCTTCTCTTCTTCTACGGCGTAGTCTGACAACCGTGGGACAGAGAGGCATCGTCTAGTTATGTCTTTCAGAAACCCCCCGGCAACGCTTTCCGCTCCGACGCGTCACAGTCGCATCCTTTGCCGGCATCCGGGCAACAAGCTGATTTCTCCAAGGGTGGAGGCGAAAGCGGAAAGCTGGGCGCCGCGTGTTCGCAAGGCTGAAAGAAGAGATTGGATCAAAAGAGTGAGGTTGAGACAGCCTCCGCGCGGCTCGACCGCGTCCGCAAACACGACGGGAAAAGCAGCGCTATGTTCGCCGACTGAGCCGTCGAGCCAAGAGCCTGGGTAGGGGCTCGCGCTGTTTGAGCGCCTGAGGGAGGTGACGGCTGGATTGAACTCGACATGCAAGACCTATGCCGAAATGTCAGAGGATAGGATCGGTTTCTGATACGGCTATCCGCTGCCATCTCGATCTGGTACTAGCGTCTTATAATAGGCGGTCCAGAAGTGCAGCCCTGCTTAGGAGCTGGGGTATAGTGGGACGGGAAGGCCGATGTACGCGATCGGGTTACGACGGGGTGCCGGAGCCTATGACGTATACAAGGACCCTTTGATTGCGGCGGCCTTCTTTGAAAACGTGATATCCCGTAGGGCGCCAACCGGGAATCCCGAAGTCGTGGGAAACCACTGTGGTGCCTTCCCGAAGTTCGTCGACCAGTTTCCGCTTCAGCCTCGCGTTTTCGCTCGCGCTTTGGTACAGGGTTACGACGTCCGCCTCTGAGATGTCTACGTCGTCATAGTTCGCGTTGACTATCGCGACATTCCTGAGGTGCCGTGTCTTCCTGAGCGCAATGGAACAGAGCCTCTGCCTCTGCTCGATCCCTACCACCTTTGTCGCATTGTAATCGCGGGCCGCTGCGACGACGATTGCGCCATCTCCGCACCCAAGGTCATAGACGATGGACCCCGGCCTTACGCCGGCCAGGGAGAGCATTTTCTCGACTACAAATGCGGACGTCGGATAGAAGGGGGCGCCCAACCGCCCATGAACGCCTTCGCTGTCGCATTAAGTATGTCGCCTCCTGCTCGCATAATTGGGACGACCCAGCCGTTCCGGATGTTGGAGCGTGCTATCTGTCTCGCTTAGACGTAGGGGCAGGACCTGCAGGACCCGCTCCCACGAGCACACGAACCGACCTACCAAGATCCGATGAAAGGCCACGCACCGAAGAGCCGGGTGGGCCGCCAGCCCCGGTGATAGAAGAAGGCTTCATGAGGGCAAACTCGTCGAGGATCCGAACAGAAATGAGAACTGGAGCTGGGACGAGATCCTCGAACACCAGCCATCTTTTGGCTGAAGTTTGCACCCTATCTCAGGATGGGCTGACTCGGCTGCAGCGCCTCACTCGAAGAAGTCGCGCATTTCCTTCAGGATTTCCCTCACGACCGCTTCTCTGAGGTCGAGATCCTGCGAAAGCCGCTCCACGTCCATGTCGTGCTCTTCCAGGATGCGATAGATCACCCGCTTCTTCGTCCTGCTTTCCACTTTGTCAATCGCCTTCGTGGCAGAACCCATGGCTTTGTTCCTGATGTACAGAAGCGCGGCCCGCTCCTCCTCGAGCTCCTCCAGCTTACGGTCGATGCGCTCAAGAAGCCCAGAGATGATCGACACGTCACCCGGCTCTTCTCCTGAGACCCTCGAAGCCTCGGCCATGATTTTGGTGCCCTCGTGGGAGAATCTCTTCCCGCTGATTGACCCGAACGACATCCCCTTTTGGATGAAGAGGTTGGGCGCCAGGTCGAGGGTGATTGACACGCTTTTAGCGAGGGAATAGGTCCTCCTCTGGGGGCCGCTGTCGCTGGGCTCCTGTGAGGAGGCGACCAGGCCCGCTTGCTCCATCGTCGCAAGGTGTTTTGCGACAAGCGCCTGGCCCAAGCCCAGCTCCTTCGCCAACTGCAGGGCATAGCCAGGGCTCTGGCTCAGCCTCTTTACGATTCTCCTCCTGATTGGGTTTTCCAGCACTCCGAGGAAGGTGTCGAGCTCCTCCTCCTCCATGCTCATATTGCTAGGCGCATCTCCACTTTCGTTTCAGGGTTAATGGAACAGGATGAGCGGGATCGCCCCGCGTCATGATTCAGCCTCACGCAGCGTCGAGCGCTACTTCTTGCCGTCATCCACCACTTTGTAGTCTGCGTCGCTGACGTTCGGCCCGACCCCCTGTCCTCCTGGGGAGGAAGTCTGCTTTTGAGCCTGCTGGTAGACCGATGCCCCAGCCTCCTGCAGGACTTCCCTGAGAGCCTCCAGCTCCGACTTCACCTTGCTGGACTCCTTGCCGTCGACCGCCTCCTTCAGACGCCGAACGGCGGCATTAATCTTGCTCTCCGTGGCCTCGTCCAGCTTCCCTGTGAGCTGCTTTCTCGTCGCTTCTGCAGTGTAGATCATGGAGTCGGCTTCGTTCCTCAGCTCGGCCTCTTCTTTCTTCCTCCTGTCCTCCTCTGCGTATTTTTCAGCCTCCCTCGCAAGCCTCTCCTTCTCCTCCTTTGAAAGCTTGGTCGAGGCTGTGATGGTAATCCTGTTCTCCTTGCCAGTCCCGAGGTCCTTAGCCGCGACGTTGATTATGCCGTTCGCGTCGATGTCGAAACTCACTTCTATCTGTGGGACACCCCTTGGCGACGGGGGGATCCCAGCAAGGTTGAAGATGCCCAACGAGACGTTGTCAGCGGCCATCGGCCTCTCCCCCTGGACCACATGGATTGTGACCGAGGTCTGAAAGTCAGCGGCGGTCGTGAAGACTTTGCTGGCCTTCGTGGGAATCGTCGTGTTCTTCTCGACAAGTTTCTCTGCCAAGCCTCCGAGAACCTCGACCCCGAGCGAGAGCGGTGTGACATCCAGCAGCAATATGTCCCCGATCTCCCCAGCCAGCGCGGCCCCCTGCACGGCAGCACCGATAGCCACGGCCTCCATGGGATCCACGCCCCTTTCGGCAGGTTTTCCGATCACGTCCTCCACAGTCCTTCTGACCAGAGGCATCCGAGTCATCCCACCGATGAGCACCACCTTGTCGATGTCTTTGGGCTCAAGTTTGGCGTCTTCTAGCACCTTCCTGATCGGCCGCTCGATCTTCGTCACTATGGGATCTGCCAGCTCTTCCAGTTTGGCTCTCGTGAGCACAAAGTGGAGGTTCTTCGGCCCGCTGGGACCGCTTGCGAGGAATGGGAGGTCTATCTCAGTGGAGACGATGTTAGAAAGCTCTATCTTAGCCCTCTCAGCCGCCTCCTTCAGCCTTGCCATCGCGGTCCTGTCATTCCTGATGTCGAGGCCTGTCTTGCTCCTGAAGTCCTCAACTAGCAGATTGATTACGGCATTGTCGATGTCAGCACCCCCGGTCTGAGTGTCCCCGCTTGTGGCCAGTACCTGGAAGACACCCTGGCCGAACTCCATCACAGTAACGTCGTGGGTCCCTCCGCCGAAGCTGAAGACCAACACCTTCATAGTCTTGTCCAGCTTGTCGAGGCCGTAAGCGAGGCATGCTGCTGTAGGCTCGTTGATTATCCTGACGACCTCGAGGCCCGCGATTTCTCCCGCGTCCTTCGTTGCCTGCCTCTGATTGTCGTTGAAGTGTGCCGGCACGGTTATCACCGCCTTCTTTACAGGATAGCCAAGGAAGGTTTCAGCGTCCGTCTTGATCTTCTGAAGGATGAACGAGCTGATTTGTTGGGGGGTATACTCCTTCCCGTAGAGCCTGACCTTGTAGTCTGTCCCCATCTTCCGCTTGATCTCGAACACGGTCCCGTCAGGGTTTGTGACCATCTGCCTCTTCGCTGGTTCTCCTACCAAAAGCTGCCCGTCGGACGTGAAGGCGACAACTGATGGGAACATCTTGCCGGCTGCCGTCGGGCCTTCGGCGCTGGGTATGACAACAGGTCTGCCGCCTTCATAGAGGGCGGCGGCGGAGTTGGTTGTCCCCAGGTCGATGCCGATTATCTTCTTTTCTGGCTGGCTGCTCACTCGCATTCACCTGACCGTAAAAATATGAGAAGGGCTCACTTCAGGGCGACCTTCTTCAACTTGCTCGAAGTGGGCTCCTTCTTCGGAATCCTCATGCTGAGGATGCCGTCCTTCATGGTCCCTTCGACGTTCGCACCGAGGATAGGCTCAGGGAATTGGATGACCCTGTTAAATGCAGAATAGGTCCTCTCGCGGCTGACGTACTTGGCGTTCTGTCCCTTGTTCTCCGATTGCACTTGCGCAGTGAGCTGAATCACGTCGTCACCCACTTGGACGTCTATGTTGTCCTTGTTGAAACCTGGGAACTCTGCTGTCAGCTCGTAGTAGTCGCCTCGATCCACTACGTCGATGACCGGGTAGCGAGTAGCGAGAGTCTCAGGGAGTGCAGGCGTCATACCCCATGGCTGGAGAAGAGGCGAACCAAAGGGCTGTTCCCATGCCCACGGAGCGGAAAGGAACGGAGACATGAGGTCGTTGAAGGAGCTCCTGAAGCTCTCGACTATCTGGTCTAGACTGTTGGCGAGGTTTGCCTGAGCCAAAGTTGGGATTTGGGGTTTGGTCTTCGAAGGGATCACGTCGTTGTTCCTCCTCGAATTTGTTCTTGCGCTCATGTTTTCTTACCTCCAGTATACTACCCTTAGTAGTATAGGGTAAATAAATCTTTCTGCAGACAGGGTTCACCTCCTTCTCTCTGCTTCGGCTGGACAAGACGAGCCTCCCTTTAGTGGGAGGCAGCGCCCCCTGAAGTGGCTACCTCGAGAAGCGCAAGAAGCGACCACCCCGAGTCGCCATTGTCGCATCGAGATTTGACCTCGGTCAGGTCCAGATCTCGGCGACAGCGAGCTCTTCACCTCTTTCTTCTGCCCTCCCGGTAGTCCTTTGCGTCCTACTGTGCCTGTATCCGCTTGCGCGCCTGTGTCCGTCTGTGCCCGCGCGTGAGCGCGAGGACGGGCAGTGCAAAGGAGGGATAGGCTGCGGCTCGTTTTAGCCCGTAACTCTCTCCAACGCGCTGACACGCTCTTTCAATAGGGCCGCCGCCTCGGATTCCCCGCAGGTACCTTCCTCACTCGAAAGCGTTCCGAGAAGATTGGCAAACTTGAAAGGACCGTTTATCACGCCATGCACGGTCTCGCCCGGCGAGGCGTAGCCCGATCGCCTCGGCGCCCTCGAAAACAGCTCCCTTCACCCCGTGGCTCTCCTTTAGCGGCCCGACGGCTCACTGTGATGCTCCTGGCACTTCATCCACGCGCCGTTGAAAGGGGCGAAGCTCCCTACAAACTTCGCAAGATTTGCCTCATTTGTATCCAAATCATGGCACAAGGAGTGGTTCGGCTAACAGGACTTGTTTAATAGGGCCTGGAAAGCGTGGAAACCGTGAATCAAACCCAACAGGAGGTATGCGTGACCCACCGGGTCAGGCTTCAGTCTGATGGAGGATCCTCCGAGCCCATCTGTCCAGTCTGCGCCCAGATAAGCAACCAAGAATCGCTTCGAAGGCGCTCCAGGAGACGCTAGTCTCGGCGGAGTGCCCCCGTGCAGCCCGGCACTCTGCCCCCGTCCTCTCTCTGTGATTCGGCCTTCGCCCCTTTATTAAGGGGCCCGCGGGCACTGACCCATCGGACGGAATAACGGTAGGACAGGTGATTTCTATTGAGTTTCGGTCAACGAGGAGGGTATGGCAACAGGGGAGGGTTCGGAAGAAGTTCCGGGTCCTTCAACAAGCCGGTTGAGGTCGGGAAGGAGTATAACGTAACTATCTCCGACACCAGCAGGCGAGGGGAAGGGATTGCCAAAGTCGAGGGATTCATCGTCTTCGTCCCTGGCACGAAGGTCGGCCAGAATGTCAGGGTGAAGGTGACGCAGGTCTCCCAGCGGTTCGCATCTGGACAGGTCGTGGAAGGTTCAGCGGCACCTGCCTCCGAATCCAGCGGCGCGCCGGCGAACTAGATCGACGGCCCAGGCCGCCGAGTTGTTGGTTGACTTTTGAGTCAACCACTTCCTCCCTTATCTTATTGCGCATCCTAGAGGTTGTTGCCATGGGCATCGCGTCTTCAGCGTATCAGAATCGCTCATGAAAGCCAGTTGTAGAGTGAGTCTGAGACGCCTCTCTGGTCCCGTCGCGGAGATGGACGCCAGGTGCAAAATTCCCGCGCTCAGCGGATGCGGAAGCGGCCGCACTCTTGAGGATGTCGGAGAAATGCGTCGCTGTGGCTCCTCGGCGGGATGAGAGAAGCGGTTTGCAACCCTCACTTTCTAAAGCCAGCCTGACCCGGCGCTTCCTGTGCAGTAGAAGACCTGGAAGGCATCTTGGGTCAGGGAGAAGCTATAACAGGCTACAATAGGCTGGAGCGACATGCCTTTCCATCAGGTCGACATATCAGAGAAGCCTGTTGTGTACCGGGAGGCAGTCGCCACGGGACGAATCAAGCTCAAGCGGTCCACCATAGAGCTGATCAAGCAGAGGAGGCTGGAGAAGGGGGACGCCGTCTCCCTCGCCGAGGTGGCAGCGATTTCAGGGTCCAAGAGGACGCCTGAGCTGGTGGCTCTCTGCCACCCGCTGAAGATAGAGGAGGTCAAGCCCAGTGTGAGGCTCGGGGACGGGTGGGTGGAGGTGACGGTGAAGGTCGCGACCCACGAAAAGACGGGCGTCGAGATGGAGGCGCTGACGGCCGTGTCTGCTGCACTGCTCAACATATGGGACGTGACGAAAGCGTACGAGAAAGACGCCGATGGCCAGTATCCTGGGACCGCCATCGAGTCGGTCAGGGTCGTAAAGAAAGTGAAGGGAGCGAGGCAGCACCTCGTGTGATCAAGGCGGAGGGGGGCCCAGAGCCTGGTGGGCGGAGCGAGGCAACTCCATGGCTCAGGTCGTCGTACGAGGGCGCGTGCCCCCTTCATCATTCATTGCCGGCGGGTCGCGGTCCCGTTGCTCATAATGTAGGTCTGACCCGCCAGTCTCCCGTCCTCTTCGTTCTGGGTGGTGAAGAGCATGTCGATGCCTGCGTCCGACACCAGCTTTCCGTATGATGCGATGAAGCCCTCCTTGTCATGTAACAGGGAGAAGACCTCGTCCACCAGGATGACCTTGGGGGATGCGAAGAGGGCTGTCGCCAATGACACCCTCCCCCTCATGCCGAGGCTGAGGCTCCTGACGGGTCCCGCGAAGTTTATGCCAAGCTCTGCCTTCGCCTTCGCTATCGCTTCCTGAGGCGCCACCCTCCCCTTGAGCTTCGCCCCCCATCTGAGGTGGGCTTCGACGTCGAGGTGAGGGATGCATGACGACGGCGTCACCATCACTATCCCCCTCCTCTCCACCGGGAGTTCGGAGACGTCCGTTCCGTCCACCCTGACCGGGCCCTCTGATGGTATGAAGCCTGCCAGGGCCCTGAACAGGGTGGTCTTCCCCGACCCGTTCTTTCCTGCCAGGCATGTGGTCCCGCTGCACTGGATGTCGGCCGACAGCTGGAAGTCACCCAGCCTCGACTTCACGCTCGCCTCTATCAGCGGCGGCCCCTCCTGCCGAAGAGATGCCCTCCCACGGCGATCGGCATGGAGACCAGTATCATCACCGCCGACGCGGTCACGGCAGCCTCCAGGCCGCCTGGGATGGCCCCGTTGAAGAGCTGGAACACCGTGACCGAGGCGGGGCTCACGCCGTAGAACGGATACTGCAGCACGTAGAACGCGATTATCGAGATCGAGCCGAACTCACCCAGCGCCCTGCTCATCGCAACAAGGGAGGCGCTCGTCACGCCTGCCGCGGAGTCAGGGAGGACCACCGAGGCCAGCGTCTTCAGCCTCGAAGCGCCCATCCCCATGGCGAACTGCTCGGCGGAGATGTCCCTGGCCTCGAAGTACGGCTGAATCGACTTCACATAGATGGGCGCAGACATGATGACCAGGGCGATGACGAGGCCGAGGATGGTGTCGAAGAAGTTGATCCCCAGGTGCAGTAGGAACTGCCCGGTGGGGGTCAGCGGGCTGTCCAAGATGAGCAGGGCGACCCCTATGATCGGGTGGGGGACACCTACCGGTATGTCCACGAGCGCCTCCAGCAGTGTGTCGCCAGACCTCGCCAGGTGATAAGCGAGCGGGGTGAAGAGCGCGAAGTCTACCAACGCTGCCACAGCAGATGAGACGAGGGAGAGCTCTATTGAACGGAAGATGACAGGGGCGAAGCCCTCAGGCGAGCGGAGCGGACCCAGCCCATAGTAGAGCAGGACCAGGATGGGGACGAGGAGGAGGAAGACGACTGCGAAAGACAGGCCCCTGAGCCAGTTCATGTTCAGACCAGGCTTCTATGGCAGCGGACCGGAGTCCTTCAAGAGCCCCTGGGAGACCATCTGGGCGATGGGGCCCGGAGGGGTGACGTTGCTGTAAAGCTGGGCAGGGACCAGCGGGAGGAGCCCGTAGGACGAGAGGCTCTGTGCGTTCTCCACCACGTATTTGACGAACTTGAGTGCCGATGCCTGCTGGGAGCCGTCCAGCGGGACGGTGACGCTGAGCACTATCGCGGAGCCGACGGTGGTCCCGGCCGAGTCGTTGAAGGAGAACCTCGAATAAAACGCCCCGAGCGACGGGTTGCCGAAGTTGACCTGGGGCTCCAGCTGGACGTACCGGAGATGGTCCGTGATGGCTGCGGACTTGTAGATGAAGAGGAACTGTATCTGCCCTGACTGGAGTGGAGCCACTAGGGCGGCTGCGGAAGCCCCGGTGACGTTCCCGCCGTCCTCCGCCAGGCGCGAGCTGTAGGCGCTCGTGTTACCCCCCGAGTAGAGGTAGCCCGCAGCCTCCAGGGCGAGCCAGCCTCTGAGGCCTGCGGGGTCTGAGACAGGGTCGGAGATCCCCACCTTCACGCTCCCTGAGGTGAGCGAGGTGAAGAACGCGTTCCATCCCGAGGTTGTGTTAGTCTGGGCGGCACCGTTCCCCTCTGCAACCACGGCAGGGACGGACGTGTTAGAGTATGCCAAGACGAGCTGGTCGGAAGCGAAGCCAACGGCCCAGCCCGGTGACTCGCTCTTGAGATATTCTGGACCGGTGGCCGACAGCGCCACGGAGACAAAGATGTCGGCGGGAGACCCGGCCGCTATCTGGCTTGCGATGGCGAAAGAGCCTCCGGACTTCACGGGCGCGACCGGGATTCCGGTGCTATGCGAGAACGAGTTCAGAAGGTCGGTGGTCTCAGTTGCGTAGGCGTCCGCCGAATAGGACAAGAGGGGTGATCGTGGACCCGAGTTGACGTAGTATGCGTACGCCACACCACCCACCACTACAACAGCTACAACTATCAGGGCTAGCACGATGTTGGAGTAACGCCTTTTCTCGGCATTGGACATGCTGTTATGCAACTGGCTGCATAACGGGTCATAAATAGGTTTCCAAGCTAAGACTTAAGACGAGCGGAGGGGGCAAGAGAGTGTGGCACGCAGTGAGGTCGAGCCGGTCCCGCACCTGTCCCTGCAGAGCGAGAAGGAGACGGTACTGGACGAAGTCGACGCCATGCTGCTCCAGGCCTTGGCGGAGAAGAACTCCCTGACAGAAGCGGCCCGCGAAGCCGGTGTCTCCTACAGGAACGCGTGGGACAGGATAAAAAGGGCCGAGGCGAGGTCTGGGATGAAGATACTCGAGACAAGCACGGGCGGCCGGGAAGGCGGCAGCTCACGGCTGACGAAGGAAGGCCAGGCGTTGCTAAGAGAGTTCAGGAGGGTCAAAGACTACCTGTCCTACGCATTGGACGACAGGGAGGCCGCGGGGAACGTGCGTTACAAGCTCAGCGCCAGGAACGCCTTCGACGCGAAGGTCACCAAGATCGAGGGCGGAGAAGTGACCTGCATGGTGAGGATGTTATCCGTCTCGCCTTTCCGCCTGACGTCGATAATCTCCAGAGATGCGGTGGAAGACCTTGGGCTCAGAGAGGGCGACATTGTAAAGGCGGTAGTGAAGGCGACCGAGGTCATGGTTGCGAAGAGGCTTCCCACAAAGGCGAAGGGTGCGAAAGGTGGCAGGACAGATGGCGGGAGAAGACTTGAGAAACAGCTGGACTCCCCAGCCCATTCGCACACTCGTGCTAGATCGGAGCCAGAAGGTTAGCTCGCGTATGCGCAGCCGCGGCTCTGCTTCCTTGATGGAGGGACTCAATTGACCGCTTCCTTTGGGGGGACGAGGCTCGCCTTTAGCAGACTTAGCCACTTGTTCTCACCCTGAACCCCCACGCTCGCCCTCTCTGCGGGGGTCTGGCCTTCCAAGCCCTCATGAGGCCTTACGAAATTGTAGTGTATCCTCTGACCTTCTGCGAGAGGGGTCTTCATGGTCTTCCAACCCCTCTGAACCTTCGTCCTCTCCCTGAGTGTCCCGTTCAGCCTCTCGGCTCGGTTGTTGTTGGCGTGAGGCTTCGGCTTGATTCCCGCCTTGGCGATGTGCTTCGCGTCCCTGAACCCGAACATCACCGCGTCCCGATAGGCTCTCAGCCCATCGGTGAAAACCTGTTCGGGGAGCCTTTCGTGAGCGTGAGCCTTTGCTTCTCGGAAGGCTCGGTCTGCCGCGCCAACGTCCCTCTTGCCCGTCAGGGTCGAGGCGATGAGGAAGCGGGTCTTCCTGTCCATGACGTTCCAGAGGTAGGCCATGTTAGCCTGCCCGTATTGCGTCTCTGTCTCCCCACCCTTCATCTTGACGAACAGTTCGTCCGCTTGCCATGTCTCGCTGAGTTCGGGGGCGAGAGAATTGACATACTCGCTTATGCGGGGGACGAACTTCTGAATCCACTTGTAGATAGTGGCGTTCCCCACATTAAGCCCGAAGTGGTCGTTCACGATTCGGGCGGTCTTCCGAAGACTCGTCCCTGAGAAATACAGGTCGAGGGTGAGGCTGACCATTTCGGGGGAATACCTCGACCCTCGGAGTAGGCTCTGCTCGGTGAACCTGTGGCCGCAGTCGCCGCAAACGAAGGCCTGTTTCTGCCTCTTGATTCCGTTCTTGACGACCTTGATTGAGCCGCATTTGGCGCATTGAGTCGCGTCCTCTGCGAAGACTTTGGGTTTTGGCTTGGCTTGGAGTTCTACTCTTGCCGCAATCCAAAAGCGGACGGCGTGAATGTGCTTGCAGGCCTCAATCTCGCTTGCTCGGTTGACAAAGTCCGCGCATGGGCAGACCCACGAGCCGTTGAAGGCCTTGACCTGATAAGAGACCGACCTGTCGGCCTGAGAGGGGACGTTGAACGAGCCGTCCTCGTTCTCCGAGATTACGTTCTTCCTCGCAATCTCCAATCCCCTTTCGCGGCGAAGGTCGGTCGACATCTCGCCTAGTCCCTCTCCATCTCTCGTCTGGACTCCTGATACGCAACGAACTCGGCGTATTGGTCGGCGTCCATCTCCTGTCGGAACCATTCTGGGTTCATGTTAGGCACCTAACCCTTAGATACCTAATTACTTAAACCTTTAGGTATCTAAAGACTTAATTAGGTGTCTAACGCGTCCCTCCTAAGCGCATGCGGCTACAGAAGCAAAAGACGAGAGAGGTGAAGGGGAAGGAATACTTCCGATGGACTGTCGTGATTCCTCCTGATGAAGTGAAGGAACTCGGGTGGAAAGAAGGGATGGAATTGAAGGAAAAACGTGAGGGCAAGAGGCTCGTCCTTGAACAAAACTGAATCATGTTCCCCAATCTCCGAGCACGCTCTTGAGCATGCGGAGCATTTCGGGCGGAACTTTCATTTTGTGTTCGACTTCATCAAACACCTTGTTGTAGACAGCCGATATCTCTGAAGACGAAACTTCCCTGAACCCGTCTTTGTCAACAACGGCTACTTTTGTGCGGCCTCCTGAATACACGTCCTGATACTTGACTTGGCTAACTACCACGGGTAACACTACCTGCATTGCTTCAATGTTCGCGTTCGACCAATTCCCTTCCTTGGCTAGCACTGGTATTTGCCGTTCAAACATGTCCAGCATGAAGCTTGCAAATGTACCGCCTGTTCCCAGCGCTTGATACTTGGGGACAACGTCTACCCAGCCGTCCGGTCTGAGGTGATACAGCCCGAAGGGCTGTAAGGGGTCGGCAAGCTTAGCCGCGAGAATCGCGTCGGGGTGGTAGAACATCTCTATTTCCTTTAGGCCGAGTGTCCGAGAACGTTCAACGTTGTGTTTCTTGTGAAGGCTGAGGAGAACCTTGCTTACCTCGTTTCTCAACTGTTCGTCCTTGAATATTTTGCCCTTCATGGCTTTGTCCAGAGCCTCGACCAAGAGATTGATGTGCCCAGAATCCCCCGAGCCGGCAACAAACATCTGCCTTTGGTGGTTCACGTCACCGATAGGAGAGATTTTGTTGACGGTGAGAGTCTTCGTCCCTGCCCCTTCGTATGTCCCCTGACTATCGCAAGCAACTACGACCCCATCCACGCATTTGACCGCTATCACTGTCGTCAATGGTGGGGATGGCTGGGTTAGGATTCTAAAAGGGTTGGCGGTTGGGTCGCCTCGCACTCAGTCCGTCCCCCCATTGGAAGCGCCCTCGGCTGTCCCCCCAGAAGGGAAGCAGAGCCGCAGCCGCCCCCAGGGCTGTTGAATAACTCTCCTTTCTGAGCCGCCTTATCCTCCTCTTTCCCGCTCTTCCTCACACTACTTCCTAGCAGACAGGAACATGTTGTAGACCGCCGCCTTCAGCAGCACCTCGTTGACC
>JAJYNM010000078.1 GCA_021786335.1 archaeon | reverse complement strand
AGGGTCACCCCGGACCACAAGATGTTCACGATAACGGGAAGAAGGCTTGTGAAGAAGCCCCTCCAAGACGTCTTGGCAGAAGAGGGGTTCGCGTGTGTGGTTGACAAAATCCCTGGTAAAGGCTCGAACAGCGTTCCTCAATTGGCCTATCTCGCGGGAGCGCTCTTCACCGATGGCTACGCGAACCTCAAACGAACGAAAGGAAGCGTGACCTTCACGCAGGCCCCCACGCCGGAGAAAGGAGAATTCATCGAAACCGTGAGGAGCTTCTTCGAAGACGTGTTCGGGAGAGGATTCAACAACGAAAGGGTCAAGATGTCTAACGGGACCATCCGAGGCAGGACGATCTCAGGCGGCGCACTCGATATGATCTGCACGACGCGGGAGCCTGCGGCGACGCTCTCCTCCATCTGGGGCACGCTGGACTCTTGGGTGCTCAGTCTTGATGAGACGTCGCTGCTGTGTTTCATAGCCGGGGCCGCCGATGGCGACGGAACGCGCGCCTCGAGCAGGATTCAGATCTTCAACTCCGACAGAGAGTTCGTAGCGGCGCTAGAACTGGCGTGTCTCAGACTTGGCATACTCCCCCAGGTGTCCATGAACAGGGCGGTCTACAACGTGCAGATCGTCGAGAGGGTGCAAGACATCTTATGTTACACTCACAGATTGAGAGGCGAGGGTCGGCAGCGTCACTATGGAGCCAAGCTTTTCTCTGCGAAGAGTCTGGCTGGCGACGTCACCAACATCAAAGGAAACAGGAGGATCCTAGACTCTGTCCAGAGGAACTTGCTAGTAGAGGGGAGGAAGCTCCTCAGATATCTTGCGGCGTCGTCGCCTCCCGAAGTTGGCGCGGAAATCGAACAGATACTTTCGTTCGACTTGAGAATGACCAGGGTGAGGAGCCTCGGTGCGGTAGGCGAGATCGAGGTGTACAACTTCGAGGTTGACGCGGAGGATGAACTGGACAAGAATTTCGTTGTGTTCACGAAGTCGTTCATGCCTGTCCTCGTGTCCAACTCCCACGCCGCCGTCGTCGCCAGAGGGATGGGGAAACCCGCAGTGGTCGGTTGCAGCGAGATCGAGATATCCGTGGAGGGCGGGTTCTTCACGACGAAATCAGGGGAGAAGATAACCAAGGGCGAGACCATAACCATAGACGGGACGACAGGGTCTGTGTACAAGGGCGTGGTCAGGACGGTGGACCCGGAGCCGACGCCTGAGCTGAGTGCCCTCCTTGAGTTCGCCGATAGAATCAAGCGCCTGGGCGTCTGGGCCAACGCCGACACCCCGGAAGCGGCGGCGAAGGCGAGGGAGTTCGGGGCAGAGGGGATAGGGCTGTGCAGGACTGAGAGGATGTTCAACGACCCGAAGCGCCTCCCCATAGTGAGGGAAATGATCATGAGCCTGGACGCCGAGACGAGGAAGAAGCACCTCTACCGCCTCTCCCCGTTCCAGCTCTCCGATTTCAAGGGAATATTCGCAGCGATGGGTGGGAAGCCCGTGGTGGTGAGGCTCCTGGACCTGCCTCTCCACGAGTTCCTCCCCTCCGTAGAGGAGCTGCTCATCGAGATACAGGGGTTGAAGGAGAAGGGCGCCCCGGATGAGGAGCTAGAGAGGGCTGAGACCATGCTCAACCGCGTGAGGCAGCTCTCAGAGCACAACCCCATGATCGGGCACCGCGGGTGCCGCCTCGCGATAACCCACCCCGAGATATACGAGATGCAGACCAAGGCGATCCTCAAGGCGGCGGCGGAGCTCGACCGAGAGAAGAAGGAACGGGCGAAGGTGAAGATCATGCTCCCACTCATCTCTTCGGTAGAGGAGTTCAAGATACTCAGGAAGGTCATCGAGTCAGCTGCCGAAGAGACGTTCAAAGAGCTCGGGGCGAAGGTCGAGTACCAGGTCGGGAGCATGATCGAGACCCCCAGGGCTGCAGTCACCGCGGGGGAGATAGCGAAGTATTCGGACTTCTTCTCCTTCGGCACCAACGACCTGACCCAGACCACATTCGGATTCAGCAGGGACGACGTCGAGGCGAAGTTCATCCCGAAGTACCTGGAAGCCGGGATATTCGCCCGGAGCCCATTCGACTCGGTCGACACAGTCGGGGTCGGGCGCCTGGTGAAGCTCGCGGTCCTGGAGGGGAGGAAGACCAACCCCGGGCTGGAGGTCGGCATCTGCGGGGAGCACGGCGGGGACCCCAGGAGCATCGCCTTCTTCGACGAGGCGGGGCTGGACTACGTGAGCTGCTCGGCGTTCAGGGTGCCGGTTGCAAGGCTAGCGGCCGCCCACGCTACCCTCTCCGATAAGACGAAGGCGGTAACCGCATAGCTCTTCCCGACGGTGCAGCCGCCTCGGGGCGCTGCGACCCATGCCTGAAACATCGATATAACGACAGGTGGGGGGAAACGCAGCGTGGGCGGCGCGCGGGAAGGCACCAAGAAAGGGAAGGCCCTGTTCCGGAACGCCGGGTTCCTCCGCTATATCGTCATGAGCGCCTCCTCGAGGACAGCGTCATCGGTCTTCGTGATAGCCGTGGTCTGGGTAGTCTTCGAGTCGACGAGGTCTGTCATAGATGTGGGCATCGTGGCGTTAGCCGAGTCTGTGACCACCATCGCGTTCACTCTCCCAGGGGGGGTCTGGGTGGACAGGTACAGCCGGAGCAGACTCCTGGTCCTATCCAACCTGGTCCGAGCGGCAAGCCTCGGCCTCCTCGCAGCGGTCATCGCCGTATATGGATTCCAACTCACCGTCGTCGTGGCTGTGGCGGTCGCATGGTCCGGGGCAACAGAGCTCTACAGGTCATCCAACTACTCGTACCTGCCTGAGTTGGTGGGCCCCGGCGAGCTTTCTGACGCAAACGGGGTCACCAGAGCGAGCACCGCTGTTGTCGCTTCCGCCTCCAGCGCCATGGGTGGCGGAATCATCGCGTTCGCCGGGGCCGTGGTAGCCTTCGCCTACGGCGCCATAGGGTTCGCCGCCGCAGCGGCCTTGGCACTGCTCCTCTACGCCCGGTCGGTCCCCACCCAGGCAAGGTCCCTTATCCGTGCGGGGATGCTGTCTGAGGTGAGAGCCGGAATGGGCTGGCTGGTTTCGCAGCGGGGCCTGCTGTACCTCTCGATTTCAGCCACCGTGTTCAACTTCCTCGGAGGCGCGGTCTACTACTATCTCGTGGTCTACATGGTTCAGGGCATCGGCCTAGGGGCGTTCGCCCTCGGCGTGGCGGTCGGCGCGAACGTCTTCGGGGCCGCACTCGGTTCCCTCGCCCTGGGCCGGACGGGGGGCCTCTCACGGGCGGGCGTAGCTTGGGTCCTCGGAGTAGGGAGCGTCCCAGGAGCCCTCTATCTCCTGATGGGGCTCGAGCCTCTCTTGGCAGTCGCCATCGCAGCGCTCTTCGGTATCGGGTTCGCGCAAGGGTTCGGAGGGAACGCGTGGCTCACCGCCGCCCAGAACATAGTGCCGGAAGGGATGAGGGGGCGCTACTTCGCCATAGACGGGTTCTTCAGTTTCATCGGGGGCCCGCCAGCCATTGCGGCCGGGAGCCTGCTCATCGCACTCGTAGGGGTCCTCCCAGCATATACATACATAGGCGCCGCCCTCCTTTTCGCGTCGCTTGGTTTCGCCGCCCTGAGGGACCTCTGGAAGCTCGATGGGAGGCCAAGCGGAGCGTAGAGGCGTGCCGGACGTATGGTGGTCCATGGGGTCACCGTTTTCACCGTTGAGAATCGTAGCGCCTCTTTAATTGGCGAACCGCTGATTGGCCTAAGAAGTTAGGGCAATGTTCCTGAGAGTCAGGTTCCACGGGAGGGGGGGACTGGGGGGCGAAGACCGCCAGCAGGATCCTGGGGAACGCTGCCTTCGGCGATGGCTACAACGCCCAGGACTTCCCTGTCTACGGCGCCGAGAGGAGGGGGGCGCCGGTCACCGCATCCACCAGGTTCTCCGGTTCCGAGATAACCGAACGCGGCTTCATCTTTTCCCCTGACGTGGTTGCCGTGATGGACGACTCGCTTGTGGCCGACCAGTCGGCCAGCCCCTTCGCGGGGCTGCGGAAGGGCGGGCTGGCGATAGTGAACACCACAAGACCAGCAGCCGAGGTGAACGGGGGGAGGGACGACGTCACGGTCCTCACCCTCGACCTCACCAGGCAGGCCCTCGACGTCCTCGGGAAGGCGGTCCTCAGCGCGAGCATCGCAGCGGCGGTAGCCAGGTCTGCGGGGATCAGTGCAGAGGCGTTCGTCGACGGACTCGTCGGCGAGCTGAAGGAGGCCGGGCTGTCAGACGACCTCACCTCGAAGAACGTCACCATGGCGGAGGCTGTCTACGATGAGCTGAAGCCGGTCAAGCTGCGAACTGAGGAGCTTCCGGCGAAGGCGGAGCTCGTCCCATTCACGGCCGTGGTTTCTGGGGATGGGTCGGAGGACATCGTCAACACTGGGAACTCGGCCTCGAGACACACAGGGAACTGGAGGATCACCAGGCCGGTCATCGACTACCTGAGATGCACTGACTGCATGGCCTGCTACGCCTACTGCCCCGAGTCGGCGATGTCGGTGAGGGCAGACGGGAGAGTCACCATCGACTACGATAACTGCAAGGGATGCATGATCTGCCAGACCGAGTGCCCGCCCAGGGCCATCGGCTCGAGGACGGAGGACTGACGATGAAGCCTGAGCTCATGACAGGTAACCGCGCCGCAGCGTCGGCCGCCAGGCTCGCCAGGGTCGACTACGTCCCCGCCTACCCCATCACGCCTCAGACCGAGATAATCGAGACCATAGCATACTGGGTGCGAGAAGGGACCATGGACTCCAAGTTCGTCCAGCTCGAGTCTGAGCACTCCATGATGACCGCCGCCGGGGCCGCCTCCCTGGCAGGGGCCAGGGTTTTCACCGCGACCTCCAGTCAGGGACTGCTTTACGCCATGGAGATGCTCTACAACGTCTCGGGATGGAGGTCCCCCATGGTGCTAGCGAACGTCTCCGGTGCCCTCGCAGCTCCCATAGTCCTCGAACCCGACCACAACGACGTGCTCGCAGCCAGGGACAGCGGTTTCCTCCAGTTTCACTCGGAGACCTGCCAGGAGGTCGCGGACCTGGTCCTCCTCGCGTACCGTGTCGCGGAGGACAAGAGGGTGATGCTACCTGCAATCGTTAACATGGACGGGTTCTATCTGTCGTTCACACGGGAGAAGGTCGTTCTGCCCGGGCAGGCGGAGGTCGACATGTTCCTCCCCCCGTACGACCCACCTCAACCGATCAGGGCGACATCGCCCGTAGCCAAAGGCGCCGCGGTCATGGAAGGGCACCTATACAGCTACTTCAGGTACAACATGCACGCGGCCGCCCTCCGCGCCAAGGAAGTGTTCAACGAGGCCGCAAGAGACTACCAGGGGCATTTTGGGAGAGCATATGGTCCAGTAGACGGATACAGGCTCGAAGACGCAGACTACGTCCTCATCATGTCAAACTCATTCACCACCCTCGGGAGACAGGCGGTGAACCGCATGAGGGAGCAGGGGGTTAAGGCAGGCCTCCTGAAGCTCAGGATGGTGAGACCGTTCTCCAGCGAAGAGGTGGCAGCTCTCCTGAGGAGGAGAAAGGCCGCCGCGGTCTTCGACCAGAACCTCTCGCCCGGGATGGGAGGGGTGTTCTACCCGGAGGTCGCAGCCTCGCTCTACCATCTCAAAGAGGGGCCGGAGACGCTCCTCCCGGTGGTCGGCGGACTGGGAGGGAAGCAGCTCACCGCCGACGAGATGTGCAAGGTCTTCGAGGCGATGAGGGCCGTGGGCAAGGGGGCCGCGAAGCCGGACCCTATGTTCCTGATGAGAGCGGATGAGCTGACTAGGGCGAAGAAGGCGCTGGCTACGGCAGGGGTGCCTGGATGATGTCGGCTGCGACTAAATTCAGGACGCTGAAGGACATGCCGAAGGAGGACTACATCGCCCCGGGGAACACCTTGTGCGCCGGGTGCGGCGGCGCCGTCGCCATGAGGATTTTCCATAGGGCGCTGGGTCCAAACGTCGCGTGGGTTAACGCCGCCAGCTGCATGACGGTCAGCGTATCGTACCCCCTCAGCTCGGTGAAGTCGAACTGGCTCTACACCGCCTTTGCGAGTGCGCCTGCCGGCGCCCAAGGGTTGAGAGACGGGCTGGACGCGCTGATGGCCAAGGGGAAGCTGCGAAGGTCCGAGGACCTCAAGGTGGTCGTCGTCACCGGGGACGGGGCGGCCTACGACATCGGGTTCCAGTCCACGGCCGGGGCGATTCAGCGGGGCCTCGACTTCTACTACCTATGCTATGACAACGAAGCCTACGGGAACACTGGGTTCCAAATGTCCTCATCCACCCCCTACGGCTCCTCGTCGAAGACCACCCCTGCGACAGTGGCTTATCCCTACGGGAACACCAACAGGAAGCGGGACCTGTTCGAAGCCTGGCGGGCGCTGAAGGCGCCCTATGTCGCCACCCTCTCGAACTCCCACGGGGTCGACTTCCTGAGGAAAGTGGAGAAGGGCGGGACGGTCAAGGGATCCAAGCTCTACATCGACTTCGCAGCATGCCCCACCGGCTGGGGATTCGACCCCAAGGAGTCCGTGGAAGTCGAGAAGCTGGCGGTCCAGACCGGGATCTGGCCCCTCAAGGAGGCGGTAGACGGCGAGGTCAGGCATACCGTCGTGCCTAGGGCTCTGATCCCCGTCAGGGAGTACCTAAAGACCCAGGAGAGATACGAGCACCTGTTCAAGCCGGTCGAGAAGACCGAAGCCATCGCGGCGATCCAGAAGGCTGTCGATGAATACTGGGCGAAGGTGGCAAAGGAAGAAGGGGCGCAAGTGGCGGCGTCCCGGGCGTAGATACCTACCGGTGTGCAGGCCTGTTCGCCCCGAAGCATCTGCTGCGAACGAAGATTCGGTGAGAAACGTCGATGGGGCCGCTGGGATTTGAACCCAGGATCGCCAGCGCCCCAGGCTCACCGTGACTTTCGGTCACTCTGGTATGCTGGACCAAGCTACACTACGGCCCCACGTAGCCGAGCCGAACCCGGTCTCAGTTTAAAGGTTCGCAGAGAGGTTCGACTGGAAGCTACGCCAGCCTGAGGCTCTCCAAAACTTTCGCGTAGGCGTAGTCCGAGAGGCCCTCTTTGTAGGAAGCAAGCAGCTCCTTCAGCTTCCCCGTGTCCCGGATCCCAATCGCCCTCTTCATGGCGGGGGCTACGGCTCCCCCGACGAAGAGGTATTGGGCGGCCGTGGTCACGTTCCTAGGCCTCCGCCTGGTCCCCGCGGACTCGAAGTCTATGATCCATGGGACTCCCTCGGCTATGACTGCATGCTTCCTGAGATTGCTGAGCTGCCCGTGGTCGATGCCAATGATATCGAGCTTCCTGCACTGGTTGAGCAGCCCGTGGACAATGACCCTGGCCCTATCCCTGCTCCCGGGGCCACGGAGCCCCTTCAGCCAATCGCCCAGTTCCATGGGCTCGAGGAGCTTCATCATGATGACGTCTCTGGTGTGGGCGTAGACCTCCGGGCCGACCCCGACCCTGTTCGCCAAGGTAGCGATTCTGACTTCCTCGTCCATGTGGGGCCTGTTGGCGTCGGTCCTCCTGATCTTCAGGGCGCAGGGCCCGCCACGGGCGAACGCCTTTACGACCACCCCCACTGTCCCAAGCCCCAGTATCCCCAGCCTCCCGACCCTAGTACGCCCCTCGAAGACCAACTCATCTACCCCTAGGCTCCTGAGCTGCTTGACCCTCGACTTCGCCTCTTCCAGCGAGACCCGCGGATAGGCGACGACCCGTATGTACGGAGTCCGCGTAAGCTGACTTAGGTCAGCGCGCTCCGATGACGTCTGAAGTGATCTCCCTGACTCCATCTCGCAACCATCCCCATTTCGCGGCTGCCTGGGACAAGGCCCTCCCCCGGAGGACCCTTGCGCTCTCTTTCATTCCCGCCTCGACTTCCTTCGACGCCCCTATCTGACCCGCCCTCCCCCGCACGACCTCCGTCAAGAGCCGTACCAAGTCTGTGTGCTCCCTCGGGATGAGTATCCTGACCCTCGCTTCGCCGTCCACCCACACGAGCCGGGAGCTCTTCGAGTTGGCTTTCAGGAAGGCGCCTACGTCTTTCTGCCTGTCCACCGTCGGACCAATCCTCTGCGCCAACGCAGGGAGCTCGCCCAACTCGGGGAGGAGTATGATCGCGCTGTGCTCCAGGTTGTCGGATGCGGCAATCGACCTTGCCACCCGGAACCCCTCCTCCTCCAGGTGCCTCACGACGTGCTTCGTGGTCTTCCTGAGCTCACCCCATAGGGTGTCCTCGGAGAGGGGCGCGTGGGAGAACACCACCGCCGTGACTATCTCGTCCAAGGATGACCGGGCTCTGCGCGGCAACTCGCTGAAGTAAGCCGTGGCGGGGCGCCTTAGAAACTCTCTGCAGGCGAGCACCATGCGCCCCAGGCTCTCCGTCGATACGGCGGTCCCCAGGTCCCTCCTGTCGTCAACTGGGTCCGTGAGGCTGAACGCCTTCCCCTCGTGAGGGAGCAGGTAGGAAGCGAACCACTCGGCAACCTGCCGGAACCCTCCCAGCTTCAGGATGAGGACCTCGGCGGCATAGCCGCTGAAGCCCTGGCGGCGGATCTCAGCCCCATAGACGCCGACGGCCTCCATGAAAGCCTTGAGCAGTCTGACCTGCGCCTTCGTCTCGTCAGGGAGGGCTTTGATGAGCTCGACGTGGAAAGGGGACCTGTCCGCGGCGCTCTTCCACTCCCCCCTCTTCACGTCGAAACAAGGGACGATGTTCACCCTTACCCCGTCGACGGTCGCTTCTGTGTAGGGGTGCTGGGCGAACTTCTTTCCGACGGGGTGGCCTCTGGTGGCCTCCTCCCCTATCTCTAGGCCGACCTTCTCGAACTCCTGTTCAGGGGTTGAAGGGTCGAACCTCACGAATATGTCCAGATCCACCCTGCGTGGGAGCCATGTCCCCTTGGCGAACGACCCACCTAGGAGCACCCCCCTGGTCTGCGGGTGCCGTGCGGCCGCAGTCTCGGTCTTCGATACCAGCGAAGAGGCCGATGCCCTGATCCTGGTGGCCTCAGCACGCGAAGGGACCACCCCTCGCTTCGCGATGGCCACGACCTTCGCCACGGTGGTCATCTCAGCGGGTACACCCCGATGTCAGAGTAGACAGGTCCCGCAGGCGTCAGCCTGCTCGACTTCAGCTTGAGTTCAGTCAACTTCAAACGCCCGAAGGAGACGTTCGAACACTTCCCGATGAGGGCCGAGAGATCCCCGGCATTCTTGGGCGACCTCACCCTGGCGAGGGTGACGTGCGCGTGGAAGGGCCTGGTGTCGTTTTCCCCTAGCCCCTCAAGCGCGGCGGACACCTCCTTGGCCACGGGCTCGACGAGAAGGCTGTCCGCCTTCGAGACACCGGCCCAGACCACCCTTGGCCTCAGCCTGTCTGGGAACGCCCCCACCCCCTTCAGCTCCACTTCGGCCCCCTGCAAGGAGACGGCGGCGAGCCTGGACTTTGCCTCTGACGCCGCCGCTTCAGTCACCTCTCCGAGGAACTTCACGGTGAAGTGGAGATTTTCCCGTTCCACTTGCTTGAGATCGGCGCCCGTCGCTGTGAGCTCCCCCTGGAACCTCACGAGCGCGTCGAGGACAGGTCCAGGCAAGTCGAGGGCAACGAAGAGTCTCATCTGCCTCGGGTCGCACCGTGGTTCCTTTAAATTCGCTATCGGTCGGGCAGTAGACAGATTGCTCCGCATTGTTGCAGTGACAGGGATGCCCGGGGCCGGGAAGTCGACTGCGACCGAGCGCCTCGTAAGCAGAGGATGGAAGCCGGTCGTAATGGGCGATGTGATCAGGGCTGAGACAAGGAGGCGCGGTCTCGAGCCAGACGCGAAGAACACAGGGGAGGTTATGCAGCTCCTGAGGAAGGAACGGGGCCCCTCCGCTGTGGCTGACCTATGCCTGGAGGCGGTCGAACGGTCGGGAGCGGAGAAGGTGGTCGTGGACGGCATCAGGTCGGTGGTCGAAGTGGAGGCGTTCCGGAAGAAGGCGAAGGTGCTGCTGGTAGCCGTCGTCGCCTCCCCGACGAGGAGGTTCGAGCTGCTGAAGGAGCGGGGGAGGAGCGACGACCCTCTCACTTACGAGATGTTCGCATCGAGGGACAGGAGGGAGCTAGATGTGGGGATAGGGGAAGCCATAGCGTTGGCCGACGAGACTGTGTCCAACCAACGGGACTCACCGGAAGCCCTCGCCATGGAGATGGCCGGACTGGTCGGACGCTGGGAGAATGATAACGCAGCCTGAGTTCAAGGCCAGGCTGACCATGGAAGCTACGGTCTCTCCGTCGGAAGACCCGGCGAAAGTCGTCCAGGCCATGGCGTGGGTCGCGGGCCACGTCCCAGAAGCTGTCTCAGTGGGAGGAGGGATGGCAAGGCTTTCCAGCGAAGACCCGAAGGCCTTGATCGGCTTGAGAGACCAGCTCAGAGACAGGCATGTGAGGTCCGCTGCGAGGAAGCTCCTCCTGAGAGACAGGACGGACCGCTCTGCCTCTGTCATGCTGAACAGGCAGGCTGCGGCCGCAGGGGTCGTCGCAATGTGCGGGAGCTCCGATGAGTCCCCCCTTGGACCCATCCACCTGACCATCTCGTCTGATGAGCTGGACGCGGTTATCGACTGGCTGACTGGCTACGCAGGCGGATAGTCTATAGCCAGGGTAAGCCCGTCAGAGGCGGCGACGGTGTCAGGGAAGACCTTCTTCGCCTCCTTCAGCAGCGCCGTGACGTTCGTGTAGCGTGCGCTGAAGTGCGTCAGCGCCAGCCTCCTGACCCCAGCCTTCTTCGCGAGCTCGGCTGCCTCCACGCAGGTGCTGTGCTTCCGCTCCAGGGCCTTGTCTTTGTCTGTCCCCCTGAACGTTGAATCGAATATGAGGAGGTCGCACCTCTCGAAGAAGTGAGCTAGCGTCGGAGACGGCCTGGTGTCCCCCGAGTACCCTATCCGCCTTCCTGGCCTCGGGGGGCCGGTCACCGCAGAAGAGGGGATCTTCCTCCCCCCCACAGTCACCGACCTCCCTTTCTGCAGCGCCGACCACAGCCTCCCCTCGGGGATGCCTAGGGCCTTCGCCCTGTCGGGGTGGAAGATACCGGGGCGGTCGTTCTCTTCGACGACGTAAGAGAAAGCCTCCACCGAGTGCACTGCCCTGGCCGCCTTGACCCTGAACTCCGGGGTCCGGAGGACCACGCCGGGGCGCACGGCCGTGAACCTGATTGGGAAGGTGAGCCCGAAGTTCAGGAGCTCGGAGGTGACTTCGAGCCAGCGCATGAGCCCTGCCGGCGCGACTATGTCCACGGGCTTGCGCCTCTGGGCGAGGCTCATGGTCTGCAAGAGACCCAGGATGCCCGTGACATGGTCGCCGTGCAGGTGAGTGACCAGTATCGTCATGTCCTTCCCGAGCCCGATGGAGTTGGCCAGGATCTGGCGCTGCACCCCCTCACCGCAGTCCATCAATATGACGTCCCCTTCCCTCCTGACCGCCATCGCCGGGAGCCCCCTGGCCTTGGTCGGGGCGGCAGAGCTGGTGCCGAGGAAAGTTACCGACAGCTTTGCCGAGCTCATCTCCTCCTGAGGACCGAGATTGTCCTCGTCAGGCGCTTATGAACCTGAAGGTCGTGCTCCTCCAGCAGGGAGAAGTCCGCCCCGGCCTCGGCTGCGACCTCCTTCTGGTGCATCATCACCACTGTCGCTCCTGGCCTGGCGACGTCAGCCAGGGTGGAGAGAGCCATGTCCATCACCTCCCCCGGACCGAGCCCTCGGGTGCTCGAGGCCCTCCCATAGGGGACGTCGGTCGCCACAGCGTCGGCTGCGGTCACCGGGAGTAGCCCCGAGTCTGCGCGCACCGCTCCGAGCCACTCCTGGTGAAAATGACGCATGTTCCGTTTGGCTCCTCGCACCATCTTCTCCGCGACGTCGAAGGCAGCGACCCTGCATCCCACCATCGACGCTTCTAGCGGAATGCTCCCGGTACCGGCGAAGGGGTCAATGAAGATGTCTCCCTCGACGCAACGGGAGAGGTTCACCAGGGCTCTGGACAGCTTGGGGAAGATGGCGGCGGGGTGGAAGAAGGGCCTTTGTCGGGGGCGCCGCCGTGACCAGCCCTGCGCCATGGTCCCAGGGGAGGTGACCGCGAGATACTCCCTGTCCCCGCTGACAAGGGTCAGCTCGTACTCGGGGGCGCGGAGGTCGATGGTCGCTCGCAAGTCACCGAGATAGTCACCTGGGTCAGCGAGGTGGCGCTCCCGTGCCAGGTCGAACCCCCTGAACCTGACCCGGCGACCTTCGAGGAGCTCTGCGGCCTCCGAAGCGTCCCCGACCAGCTGCCCGACCCGTCGGGCGAATGCTATCCTCTCGCCTATCAGGAAGGGGTCTGCCTCTGAGTCTGCGATGAGTATCCTTGGCGAGGGGGACTCGAATCTCGGAGAAGGGTCGTAGGCGTAGAACAGTGCCCTCGCTTCGGCCGCTGGGATGGTGCCGCCCTCTCCGGAGAGGAGGACCAGAGACCTAGTCTTCAATCGTTCTGAGGTGCGACGCAACTGCATCGGAGACGTCTACCTGGCTGAACCTCCCCGGCACCGTGTTCGTGCAGACAACTGTCTTCACCGAGGCCCTCTCCAGGATGTCGAGGGCGCTTCCAACAAAGAGCCCGTGGACGCAGACCGCGATTGCCCGCCTGGCCCCCTGGCTCATCACCGTCTCGGCCGCCGCCCTGACGGTCCCTCCTGTGCTTATGATGTCGTCGACTATCACGACGTCCTTCCCTTCCACCTCGAGCTTAGAGTCCGCGACGGTGACCTCTCCGCTCACCCTGTCCCTCGTCTTGGCCAGTTGGAGGAAAGGAGCCCCGTAGAGCGCTGCGAAGGCTTCGGTCCGCTTGGACCCCCCGAAGTCTGGGGAGATGACAACCGGATCCTTTGGGGAGACCTTCTCCCTCACATATTCAACCAGGCTCGGGATGGCTGACACGCTGTAGGTGGGGAAGGAGAAGAGAGCCAGCCCCTCCGCAGAGTGGATGTCCACGGTGACCAGTCTGCGGACCCCGGCGGAGCGCATCAGGTGGGCCACGAACCCAAGGGTCACCCCCTCCCCCGGGAGGAACTGCTTGTCCTGCCGCGCATAGGCCAGATACGGGACCACCGCGGTGATTCTCGCCCCTTCCTCGCTGAGGTGGTGGGAGGCGAGGAGCAGCTGGAAGAGGTGATGGTCCGCCGGGTGGTGGGTGGACTGGACCAGGAGGATGTTCTTCCCCGAGACCTTGTCGCTTACTGTGAACTTCGACTCGCCGTCGGGGAAGACCCTGAACTCGGCCTCCAGCAGGGGGAGGGAGAGCTTCTCTGCTATAGAACGCCCCAAGTCTTCTGAAGCAGGGCCTGGCAGCACCACCGTTTCTGCCACTTGTAACTCGGGGCGGCTCAGCGTCAGTCTCTATTTAACGAGTTACGGGGGAGATAGGCGGACACAGAAACCGTTAAGGACACGCTGATGCTGAAGGACAGCGAGTCTTGTTTGGACCAGATTTGTCCTGAATGCCATGTAGGAATACTCCTGTATGACGCCCCCACCAAGAGATTCGGGTGCAAGAAGTGCGGCGCGTTCCTCACCAGGGACCAGTTGTCTGACGCCAGGTTCAAGGCTAAGATGCCTGAAGAAGACGAAAGGCGCAAGAGGTCGAGGCAGCAGGCGGACTACCTCGAGTGGTGGCTCAGCGGTAACAAGGAGAAATAGACTACAAAGCTTCCGGAGAGGGGGCGCCAAGGCGGCCTGGGGGTAGGCCTTGCCCTATCTTGGCGAACTTCTCGGCGCAGGCCCTCATCTGCGGGGTGGTGTCGAGACGCAGCAGCTCTTCAGGGAGGACCCATCTATAGGCTGACGACTCTGGGTTCAACCTGACGCGCCCCTTGGTCGGTTTCGCGAGGTAGTCGACCAGGACGACCTCCCTCCAGTTCCCCCTTCCAAGGTCAGCGGGCATGTAAGTGACCACGTCGAACAAGCCCTCTATCTCAACGTCCAACCCCACCTCTTCCTTGGTCTCTCTCACAGCCGTTTGCATTGGCGTCTCCCCTTCTTCGACCTTCCCGCCTGGGAAGGCCCAGAGGCCGCGGTTGGGCGCTTGGGCCCTCTTCACCACCAGCAGACGGCTCCCCTTGTGGACTAGGGTACCGGCGCCTAGGACGATCTCCGGCAGCCGCTTCGCCATGGGGTCGTGACCTCTGCACCCGTTTTAAGGCCTGCCGGCCGGGGAGAGGCGCCTTGGTAAGGGTCGAGATGCTTGCCGTGGGGAGGGAGCTGCTCATAGGGAAGACGATGAACTCCAATGCCTTTTGGATTGGCAGGCGACTGGCGAAGATGGGTTCGATGATCAAGGAGATAACGACCGTGGACGACGACCTGGACGAGATAGGCGCCGCCCTCCTGGCCATAACCCGTCGCACGCCTGACTTTCTTGTGGTCGTCGGGGGCCTGGGGCCGACCCCTGACGACATGACGCTCAAGGGGGTTGCCCGAGCCCTGCGACTGCGGCTCGCGCCGAGCGAGGAAGCCCTCCGGCTCATCAGGGCGCACTACACAGCCCGCGGGATGGCTGAGGTTGCGATGACTCCTCCCAGGAAGAAGATGGCAACCCTCCCGGCAGGGTCGGCTCCCCTGAAGAACGAGGTTGGGACCGCGCCAGGGGTGAGGCTGGTCGCAGGGAGGACGGTGATCTTCTGCCTCCCCGGAGTCCCCATAGAGATGAGGTGGATATTCAGGAGGTCGGTCGAGCCCGAGATCAGAGAGAAGGTGGGCGTCATATACAGGAGGAACGTCATGATGCGCCTCCTAGGGGTCCCGGAGTCAGCCCTGGCTCCAGCCCTCGCAACGGAGTTGAAAAGGCACCCAGGGGCATACATAAAGTCGCATCCCAGGGGAACGGCTGGGGGGGTTTCGCGGATCCTGATCGACATAGTCGTAGCGGGTGCAGACAGGGGTAAGGTCGACCAAGAGGAGGAGGCGATCATGCTTGAGTTGAAGGCGGCGGTGGCGGCCCTGGGTGGGACCGTCGGCGCTGTGGAGAGCTCGGCCTAGGGATAGTACATGGAAGTCACCTTCGTAACGGGGACGGCGGGGTCAGGGAAATCCCTCCTCACCGGTGCCCTGAAGAACTGGTACGTCAACAGAGGCGAGGACGCCATAGCTGTCAACCTAGACCCCGGCGTGGTCGAACTCCCTTACGACCCCGATGTGGACGTGCGGGACAAGGTCCAGCTCCAGGAGGTGATGCAGGATTACGGCCTCGGTCCCAACGGGGCCCTGATAATGGCGGCGGACCTCACCGCGACGAAGCTCGCCGAGATTCAGGACGAGATCGACTCGTTCAGGGCCGAGAACGTGATAGTGGACACCCCAGGACAGACTGAGCTCTTCGCCTTCAGGGAGAGCGGCGAGTTCATAGTGGGTGAGACGAGGGCAGACTCGAAGGTCCTGCTCTTCCTCCTAGACCCACTCCTGGCGAGCACCCCATCAAATTTCCTGTCTCTGGCACTCCTCTCGGCGTCCGTGGGGCTCAGGCTGAAGGTCCCAAAGATAACAGTCCTGACGAAGAGGGACATAGCCAGGGACGGCGTGAAGCGCATCACCGAATGGAGCAAGGACACCAAGATCTTCGAAGACGCGCTTTCAGCGACCAAAGACGGCGAGCAGTATTCGCTCTACTCAGAGCTTTTCAGGAGCATAAGACGGCTCTCCTTCGGCACGGACCTCTACCCGGTCTCGTCCACCACACAGGAGGGGATGATAGCCCTCGTGGGGGAGATGACGAGGATAGCGCGCGGCGGCGAAGAGTTCACCGACTGAGCGTCGAGAGGAAGGCCTGCAGGATCCGGCCCAGGGCGCCGGGCTTCTCCAGCGGGAGCATGTGCCCCGAGTCTTCTACTAATCGCAGCTCGGACCCGGGTATGTTCGCGCTGAGGTACCGGGACCAGCTGGGAGGTGTCATCCTGTCCTTGTCTCCGCAGATGACGAGAGTCCTTGCAGAGATCTTCGACAGCTGGGAGCGGACGTCGAACCCCTCGCATGCGAGATAGTCGTTAAGGAAGACGGGCAAGTTGGATATAGAGAGCGCAGTCCGGGCTTCCCTCCCCAGCCCGAGGTCAATCGCGTTGAAGCTCCACGGGGTTATCACCCTCTCGATGGTGTCCATGGGCCGGGCCTTCAACCCGTCCAGGATCTTCTGGTTCACTTCGAGCTTGGCCCCAGTGCTCACGAGGACCAGACCGCCTAGGTCGTCCGGGTGCGCGATGGCGTACGCCATGGCTATGGCGCCCCCCATGGAGTGGCCGCAGACAGCGGGCCTCTCGAGGCCGCTCTCGGCTATGAACCCATGCAGGGACTCGACGTAGTTGTCTACGTTCCTGCACGTGATCTCTCCGGCTGGGTGGCCAGGGAGGTTGACGGCGAACGCTTTCGACCCGCCCGAGAGGTACTGCATGGTCCTCCGCCAAAGGAGGTTGTTGCCACCAGCGCCGTGGACCAGCACGACGCCGTAAGGGGCGTCGTGGGCGGTGAATCCCAGCACAGCTTGGACGCGCCGGCGGGCGAATTTAACACTGGCGCCGAAACTCTAAAGGAGGTCGCAGAAGCGTGGTGGGTGATCAGGAGATGCCGTCGCAAGCGGACAGCCTGAGGAGGTTGGTCTCTGGTAAGAGGACGGTGGTGGCACCGGGGGTGTTCAGCCCGGCCGTCGCCAAGCTCGCTGAGAAGTCAGGGTTCAGGGCGATATACTTCTCGGGGGCCGGGTTCTCGAACCTTCTGGCGCTCCCGGACCTCGGGATAACCACCCTCAGCGAGGTGGCGCAGGCATCGCGCCAGATCACATCAAGGGTCTCAATCCCGCTCATAGTCGACGCGGACACGGGGTTTGGCGAGGCGCTCAACGTCGCACGGACCGTCGAGGAGATGGTGACCGCCGGGGTTGCCGCGATCCACATCGAGGACCAGGTCCTACCGAAGCGCTGTGGGCACCTCGATGGGAAGGAGCTGGTGGACGCCGACGAGATGGTGAAGAAGCTAGTTTCTGCGAAGGGGGCGGCAGGCGGGAAGCTGATGGTCATCGCCAGGACAGACGCGAGGGGCGTGGAGGGGATGGAGGGCGCTGTGGAGAGGGCCGTCGCCTACGCAGACGCGGGGGCCGACATGATATTCCCCGAGGCCCTGGAGAGCAAGGAGGAATTCAAAGAGATGAGGCAGAAGGTCAGGGTACCGCTCATGGCCAACATGACGGAGTTCGGCAAGACGCCATACCTTTCTGCTGCGGAGTTCCAGGCTATGGGATACAACGTGGTCATCTTCCCGGTAACCGCCTTCAGGGCGGCGATGAAGGCCGTGAAGGCCGCATTCATGGGCCTGAGGGAGAGTGGGACGCAGAAGGGCATGTTGGACTCGCTCATGTCCAGGCAAGAGTTCTACGACCTGATTGACTACTACAGGTTTGAGGAGGCAGACGAGAAGGCAATGAAGGCGGCGAGGGAACTGATGGGGCGAAGAAGATGACCGAGCCGGGGGGGGCCATCAAGGCGCCTAGAGGTCTGGCCGGTGTGTCTGTCAGCGACACCCACATTTCGAAGAGCACCCCCGACGGGGGCCTCGTCTACAGAGGGTATCCTATAGGCGAACTGGCGGCCAAGGCGACCTTCGAGGAGACTGCTTACCTTGTGCTCATCGGGAAACTCCCCACGCACGGCGAGCTGAGGGACTTCGCAGCCGGCCTCGCCGCCCTCTCCAAGGTGGATGCCGAGGTCTTCGGGATCATGAGGTCGCTCGGCCCCGGGTCACACCCCATCGACGTCATACGGACCGGCGTGTCTGCCCTCGGGAGCATCGACCCAGAGAGGTCCGGGCCTGGCCGGCAGCGCTCCATCGAGTCAAAGATGGCTGTCCTGGCGGCCAACAGCCGCAGGGTCCCGGCAGGGGGGGCGCCCAGGCTCCCCGTGGAAGGGCAGGGGTTCGCAGACGCCCTCCTTTCGATGCTGACTCCGAGAGAGGCGACCAAGTTCGAGCGATGGGTCTTCGAGCGGGTGTTAATTTTCTACATGGAGCACGACATGAACGCGTCGACATTCACGGTCAGGGTCGTGGCGTCGACGCTTGCAGATCCCTACGCCGCCGCCTCGGCAGGTCTGGCTTCGCTGAAGGGGCCGCTCCATGGCGGGGCCAACGAGGCCGCCATGGACATGCTCCTGCAGGTCGATGACCCCGGCAACGCCAAGGAGTTCGTGGACTCTGCAGTCAAACAGGGGAAGAAGCTGATGGGGTTCGGTCACAGGGTCTACAAGAAATTCGACCCCCGGGCAAGGCTTTGCAAGCAGTACCTTAGGGAGATGGTCCAGAAGCGCGGGGGGGACGACGGCATCTACAGGGTCTGCGATGCGGTCGAGATGGAGATGTGGGAGAGGAAGAGGATACCTCCGAACCTGGACTACTACGCGGCCCCTATATTCTACCTGCTGGGGATCGAGATTCCCCTCTACACCCCTATCTTCGCGGCGAGCAGGGTCTTCGGCTGGATGGCCCACTACAACGAGCAGGTGGATGAGAACAAGCTGATCCGCCCTGATTCGACTTACGTCGGGCCGACTGGGTTGACCTACAAGCCGATCGGCGAAAGGGAGCCCTAGCGGGCCAGGCGCTCGGCAGCGGCTTCGACGCTCAGCCTCCCTGCCATGACCTGCTCCGCCAGTTTCTCGGCTTTGGCCTCGGAGACCGAAGCGAGCTTGGCCAGGACCGCCCCCCGGGCTGTCTCGACTATCATCCCGCGAATCCCCCTCAACCTGAGTCCGGAATCCCCAGATGCGAACTTTGACCTGGCCTCGTCTATGGCGCTCTGAAGGGCCTCGACCCCTTCCCCCGAGAGGGCTGAGACCTTCAGCACTGGCGGGGAGCGGGCCCCGCCGCGGAAGAGCGAAAGGAGGTTCACGACCATGGCGTCGGCCCCCTCGAGGTCCGCCTTGTTCACCACGTAGACGTCTCCCACTTCCATCAGCCCGGCCTTCGAAGCCTGGACCCCGTCGCCTAGCCCGGGCATGATGACCACCACGACAGCGTGAGAGACCCCGATGACCTCGATGTCCGACTGGCCTATGCCTACCGTCTCGAGGATCACGATATCGAACCCTGCCGCGTCCATCAGCCTGATGGCCTGGGACGTGGCCCTGGACAGACCACCGGTCCAACCTCTGGAAGCCATGCTGCGAATGAACACCCCCATGTCCCCGGTATGCTTCGTCATCCGTATCCTGTCCCCGAGGAGCGCGCCGCCGGTGAACGGGCTGCTGGGGTCCACGGCGACGACCCCCACCTTGAGCCCCAGGGTGCGGTATGACTCGATGAGGCGGTCCACTAGGGTGCTCTTGCCTGTCCCGGGCGGGCCCGTGACGCCGACCACGAACGCCCTGCCTGGGACGCCCAGCCGCGCCAGAATCTCTGAGGCGCGCTCCGGGTCGTCTTCGGCCACGGTGATCGCCTTCGCGAGAGCGGCTCTGTCCCCCCTCCGGACGGCCGCAGCGAGCTTCGCGTATTTTGATGCCGTGGCAGCTCCGTCGGCCGGGGCACTTTTATCGGTTCGAAGAGGATTCTTTATCTCTGGGCGGCGGGCGGTCCCACCTGGCATGCTGAGAGGAGGGAAGGACCCCTACTGGGGTAAGAAGGCGAGGTCCGTGGTCGAGGGGCGCTCGAGAAAGGGGACCCTCTACGACGCCAAAGCGATGGAACAGGTCAGAGAGGGGCTGAAGCAGTGGGAGAAGGCGGTCTACAAAGAGTGGACAGACGATCGTCCGGAGGGAGGGAGAGAGGTCCAGACGGCGTCCGGGATACCTGTCAAACCGCTGTACACACCGGCCGACGTTGCCGACGCTGACTACTCCAGTCAGGGGTTCCCGGGAGTCTACCCATTCCTCAGGGGAATCTATCCGGACATGTACGGAGGGCGGCTCTGGACCATGAGGATGTTCTCAGGGTTCGGCACCCCGGAGGACACCAACAAGAGACTGAAGATGCTGCTCGACCACGGGGAGACAGGGCTCAGCATTGCCTTCGACATGCCCACCCTCTACGGCTACGACTGCGACCACGAGAGGGCGCACGGCGAGGTGGGGAGGTGCGGAGTCAACGTCTCGTCGCTCAGGGACATGGAAGTGATCTTCCGCGGCATCCCCCTCGGGAAGGTCAGCACGTCGATGACAATCAACGCGCCGGCCACGGTCCTCACGGCTATGTACGCCGGGGTGGCAAAGAAGCAGGGGGTCCCTATGTCCAGGCTCAGGGGGACGGTACAGGCGGACATGCTCAAAGAGTACATCGCACAGAAGGAGTGGGCCTACCCCCCCGAGGCTCACCTAAGGCTCGTCAGGGACCTGATGGTGTTCGCCACCAAGGAGATGCCACTCTGGAACTACATCAGTGTCAGCGGCTACCACATCAGGGAAGCGGGCTCCAGCGCCGTCCAAGAGCTGGCATTCACGCTCGCAGACGGGTTCGGGTACGTGGATCTCGGCTTGGAGGCCGGGCTGAAGGCGGAGCAGTTCGCCCCGCGCCTGAGCTTCTTCTTCAACTCGACCATGGACTTCTTCGAGGAGATAGCGAAGTTCAGGGCGGCGAGGAGGATATGGGCGACCGTCCTCAGGGAGAAGTATGGTGTGAAAGACAAGAGGAGTCTGCACATGAGGTTCCATACGCAGACCTCTGGTGCGTCCTTGACATGGCAGCAGCCGCTCAACAACGTCGTGAGGACCTCCATCGAAGCACTGGCGGCGGTCCTGGGAGGGACTCAGTCCCTGCACACCAACTCCTACGACGAGGCCTGGGCGCTCCCAACCGAGCAGGCCGCGGAGGTGGCGCTTCGGACCCAGCAGGTCATCGCCGAGGAGACCGGGGTGCCCAAGGTGATCGACCCGCTCGGGGGCTCATACTACGTCGAGTGGCTCACGGAGCAGCTGGAGGAGGAGGCGTACAAATACTTCGACAGGATAGATGCGGCAGGGGGACTCCTGAAGGCTGTCAAGACCGGTTACCTCCAGCGCGAGATAGCGGAGAACTCCTACAGGCTGTCCAAGAGGGTCGAGGAGGGGAAGGACCTGGTGGTAGGGGTGAACAAGTACGCGAAACTGGAGAAGGAGCCGATAGACACGCTGAAGATAGACTTCAGGGCCCAGAGGGCGCAGGCGAAGCGCCTTGCCGCGGTCAAGAGGGAGAGGGACGAGGCTAAGGTGAGGGCAGCCCTGGCGAAGTTGGAGAAGGCATTCGAAACCGACGTCGCGAACGCCATGTACCCGATGCTGGAGGCGGTGATGCGCTACGCGACCCTCGGAGAGGTGATGGGAGTCGGCCGGAGGGTCTGGGGCTCATATAAAGAGCCCATGCTGCTATAGAAGGCGCAGGGGACCCAGCGGAGAGCCGCCCGGACGGGCGGAGCTGCAAAAGGTTTTGAATCCCTTCAGCCCCGTGGAAACCAGCTTGCCGAGGAAAGCCGCAGCCCTCCAGAGGAAGATCAGGATACTGGTCGCCAAACCCGGGCTCGACGGCCATGACAGGGGCGCCCTGGTCCTCGCCCGGGCGTTCAGGGACGCGGGGATGGAGGTGATCTACAGCGGGCTGCTGCCGTCCCCGGAGCAGGTCGCCCAGATGGCGGTGGACGAGGACGTAGACGTGGTGGCCCTGTCTCTCCTCAACGGCGCTCACATGACGACTTTCCCGAAAGTGAAGAAGTTCCTGGAGAAGAAAGGAGGCGAGAGAATCGTCGTGGTCGGAGGAGGCATAATCCCCGAGGAGGACAAACCGAAGCTGCGGAGCTTAGGGATAACGGGTTTGTACGGCCCTGGAAGCTCGTTTGAGGAGATAGTGGAGCATGTGAGAAGCCGCGTCAGCAAGGAGAGGTGGAAGGATTAGATGCCTGAGCAGGACGAGTTTGTGAAACTCTCGAAGATGAACTTCGACGTCTCAGAAGAGCAGTCGATGATCCTGGAGCAGGTCGACAGGGCGTGCAAGGAGTTCAGGCCGATCGAAGACAGGTACTATCTTGAGCACAGGGTCAACGACCAGATCAGGCCGTTCTTCGCCAGGGCGCACCTCCTGGGCCTCCCTGTCTCCAGGAAGTACGGGGACGGCCAGGGGGCGGACATGGTGACCTATGCCCTGGCCATCGAGAGGATAGGAAGGGAAGGGACCGGGGTGAGGACGTTCTTCTCCGTGCACATGGCGCTCGGCCAGATGACTGTCCAGCATTGGGGGACCGAGGAGCAGAAGGCCCGCATACTCACCCCTGCCACCAAGGGTGACGCCATACTCGCCTTTGGGCTAACGGAGCCCAACGCAGGGAGCGACCCCGCCTCCCTCTCCACCTCATTCGAGGAGAAGGGAGGGAGGTACCAGATCTCCGGTCAGAAGACGTGGATCTCGCTGGGCTCGTCTTCGAAATACGTCCTGGTCTTCGCCTACCCCAAAGGGAAGAGGGATGGGATGCATGGGTTCATAGTAGACACCGCGAGCCCAGGGTTCAAGGCTGAGCTCATACCACACAAACTCGGGCTCCCCACGGCCGACACCTCCACCCTGTACCTCGACAAGGTCGAGGTCTCCAAAGAGGACGTCCTGGGTCCACCAGGGAAGGGGATGTCCGTCGCCCTTTCCGGGCTGATGAATGGCAGGCTGAGCGTGGCCGCCGGCTGCGTAGGTGTCATGCAGGACTGCCTCGACGAGGCGGTGAAGTACGCCGGGGTGAGGTTCCAACACGGCAAGGTGATAGGCAAGCACCAGCTGGTCCAGAGGCACATCGGGTTGATCGCCACGAACCTGGAGGCGGCCAGGCTGCTTCTCCTTAAGGCTGCATACGTCAAGCAGAAGTACGAAGAGGACTCCCGTAGCGTCGAGCTTAGGGACGCCACGGACCTGGCATGTGCCCGGGCGAAGTACTTCGCGGCCAATGCGTCCTTCGACGCCGCCAACAGGACGGTGCAGATATTCGGGGGGAACGGCTACTCTCTCGAGAACAGGCCAGCGAGGCACTTCGCGGACACCAGGGTCACAATGATATACGAAGGGGCCAACGAGATCATGGAGCAGAAGCTCGCGCTGGGCGCCCTCGGGAAGGGCTTCGAGGCGTACTCATAGCCTCCGCCTCGGGACGGGGGTTTGGCCGATCGGCCCTCCGCCGGAAGCGGTCAGCCATGGAGCGCCATGGCCAGCAAGAACGCTGCCGTGGATATCACCGTCAATACCACCCCCTTCAGTATAGCCTCGAACTTGGAAGCCAGTGGAGATGCGCCTCTCTCCTCCCGCTTGATCGCCTTGTATGGCCTTGAGGCGCTGATCTCGATGTAAGCGGTGAAGAAGCCGAAGAGCCCGGCCCCGAGGGAGGCGAGGCTCAGGCTGTCTGTCTGGACCACGAACCCTGCGATGACAGGGAGGAAACCCCAGGAGGTCGCGAACCAGAAGTCCGTGTGAAACGTCCCGCCGAAGAGCTCGAGGTTGTAGGTGAACAAGAAGAAGAGCTCCAACCCACCCACCAGGAGTAGCAGCGGGGCGTAGGCCAGGGCCAGGTAGAGGCCAAGCCCCAGAGCGGGGACCAGGGCCGCCACAGCCAGCACCGCGAGCTGCCTCCGCGAAAGGAAGCCCCCCCAGGGCCTGTTGGGCGACATGGCGTCGAAGGAGTGAGCCGAGACGCCTACGGCGAGGAGATAGACCACAGCCAGGAGAACCATCCTCTCGAAGTGGACGTCCGGGGCGACGAGCGACCCGATGAAGACGTAGCTGGCATTCATGAACGAGTACGGGTAGAAGCTGAGTCCTACGAGGAGCCTGAAGCGCCTGGGGCCCACCTTCGGCACGTACCACTCCCGCTCGCGCGTATCCTCGCCGCCGGACTGGCCCAAGGGGCTCTCGCGCGCACCTGGCACTATTGACCGTTTCTCGTGGGCACGTACCCAAAGGGGATAAGAGGGGACGTAGTCCCGCCCGTTGACAGTGAGAGGTGTGCGCGCGCCTGGCGATGAGATGAAGCTGGCGTCGTCGAAGATATTCGCCGGGCTGGCCGGGTCCTATGAGAAGGCCCTGGGCTACGCCACCCTGTTCCAGGACAGGCGGTGGAAGTACTGGGTAGCCCGCAGGCTCAAGGCGGGGAGGGGCGACCTCGTGCTCGACGTCGGGAGCGGGACCCTGGTCCTAGAGGAGTTCCTCGCGATGAAGGAGTGCAGGTTCATCGCCCTCGACCTGGCTCCGGAGATGATAAGGGTCGCAGCGGAGAAGAGGATGCCGAACGTCGACCTGGTGCTGAACGGGGACGCGGAGTTCCTCCCGTTCCCAGACAGGTCATTTGATTCCGTAGTCAGCTGCTACGTCCCCAAGTACGTCGACGTGGGGAAGTTCGCGGAGGAGGTCGCGAGGGTGGCCAAGCCAGGGGCGGCTGTGGTGCTTTACGACTTCGCCAAGCCGAGGGGACCGCTCGCCCCTTTCCTTGAGATTTACATCAGGTGCGGACTGCGACTGGCAGGCGTGGCGTTGCGGCTCGCGAGGAGAGAGGAGGCGTTCACTTTCGACAGGCTCCCTCAGATAATTGAGAACACGACATGGGACCTGGACATGGTCGAGGCGATGAAGTCCAACGGGTTTGTCGAAGTAGAGTCTGACCGGCTTACTGGGGGGGTCGTCTTCGCCTGCAGCGGGCGGCGCGGGGAGAGCCTAGGTGCTCGGAGGGGGGCCCCCGGATGGAGCGGGCGGAATGGGGAGGGGCCGAGGAGGTCATGACAGCCTCTGCCAGGGGAGCAGAGGAGCGTGGCGCCAGCGGTCGCGGAGGCATAGGGCTTCGGGTATCTCCATATCCCTCCAGCCTTTGCTGGAAAGTCAGGCTCGACGGGACGGCGAAGCCAGAGAATCCGGCGCGCTCGGATTGAGCGACAGACGGCCTCGGGGCCGCGGACCGCTCCCCGTCTATGTCGCCAAGGGTGTGAGGGTGTTTGTTTCAGGGCTGCTGAGCATCTCCCTCCCCTTCTACCTCAGGTCCATCGGATATGGTCCCTTCTTCCAAGGGCTGGTGCTGGTGGCCATCCTTGCAGGGAACGCGGCGTCCAACCTGGCTGTGACCTACCTCGACGCCAGGGTCGGGAGGAGGAGGCTGCTGCAGATGTTCAGTCTCTTCATGGTCGCAGCAGGAGCAGTGCTGGCGGTCGACGAGGCTGCCGCGGCGATACTCCTGGCGTGCCTGGCGGGGAACATCAGCAGCTCTGGAACCGAGGCCGGACCCTTCCAGTCGATAGAAGCAGGGGTCATCCCTGACCTGAGCGGGGAAAGATCCAGCGTAAAGGTGTTCGGAAGATACAACATGATAGGGTACTCGGCGGCCGCCCTGGGCCAGCTGGCGTCCTCAGGACCGGGGATATTCAGGGACAGCGCCGCGGCTTTCCACGTGGTGTTCGCAGGCTTCGCGGTGGTAGGCGTCATCCTGTTCGCCGTCTACAGCAGGCTGGGCGGCCTCGACGCGGGGAGGGCCGTGAGACCGGGGCTCGCCAACCTCAGCCCACCGGCGAGAAAGGAACTTCTCAAGCTATCCGGGCTGTTCTCCTTGGACTCCTTCGGCGGCGTGTTCGTGACGACGTACCTCCTTTCGATATGGTTCAGCTCGACCTACGGCCTCCAGCTTGAGTCCCTTGGCGCCATATTTTTCGTCGCGAGCCTTGTCACGGCCGCGTCCACCTACGGCGCGGCGGTGATTGCGACGCGGATCGGCAACCTTAGGACCATGGTCTACACCCACATAATCTCGAACGCCCTGCTCATACTCATGGGGCTCGCGGGGACGCTCCCACTCGCCCTCCTTTTCCTCTTCCTCCGCCAGACGATGTCTCAGATGGACGTCCCCACGAGACAGGCGCTGATGACCGAGATGTTCCGGAAAGAGGAGAGGGTCCAGGCGTACGCCGTCACCAACACCCTCCGGAGCGCCGGCTCGTTCGTAGGCGGTCCCGCTTCGGCGGTCTTACTCGGGTTGGGAGCGGTCTCGGCTCTCCCCTTCGCCGGAGGGGTAGCCAAGGTCTGCTACGATCTGTTGACATTCGCCAGCTACCGGAAGCGGTACCGCTAGGGAAGACATCTGTGTGCGCAGAGGGCCGCGCCAGGGGTTTCTTTGTCACCTTTCCCCCGAGCCCTGAGACAGCAGCGAAGTCCTACCCAGGCATCTGGGCCGAAGCCCGTCGAAGTAGCCGCCGTCCTGCAGCTCCTTCATCCCCATGGCTGAGAAGGCGGGCGCTCCGCTGGCCCCTGGGGAGTTGTAGTTGACTACGCAAAAGGAGCAACCCCCCTTGAAGACGACCGCCTCGGGGGGACGAAGCCAGACCTGTCGACCGCCGAACTGCGGACGCCGAACACCGCCCTTCGGTTGAGGAGGTCAGGCGAGAGCCCCGGGACGAACCTCCTCACCCTGGCGCACACAGTCTTCTTCGAGAGGGAGCCCCTCCACTCGCCTGCTACCAGGGAAAAGAAACCGGAGTTTGCGAAGAGTTCTGCCTCCGGTCCCATCGGCCGCTCCAAGAAGTGCGCGAGGGACGATGCCCGCCCCCACCATGATGATGTCGAAACCCGAGCCTTCTTCCATGGCGACTTCTCGGGAGCCGGAACGTTAAGGTTCTCGGTCTAGATCCCTTTCAGGTACCCGTTGGCGTCGAGCCACTGGGTGTGGGCCTGGATGTACCGCCAGAGTATGTCCGCCTTGCTGTTGTCGAAGTCCCAGGAGGCTACAAGGACGATGTCCCCCTCGCGTATCCACATCCTCCGCTTCAGCTTCCCCCTGATCCTGCACATCCTCGTGACCCCGTCAGCGCACTTTACGATCACCTGGTCCCCCCCTGTCATCTTTATGGCCCTGCCGAGTATCTCCCCCTGCTGGGGCATGACGAGCTCCTTCAGATTAGCCTCGCTCAGGACCTTTCTCTTTCCCAACGCGTTTCATCGTATGCCGTCATTCGGATGATATTAACGATATCGCCGCCAGCGGCCGGGCCTGCCCCGATGCCTCTCGTTGCGGCCGTGCCTCCATGGCCTCGCGCCGCTGGATGAGAGCGAAGGTCTGGGCCTCTTTCTGGCGTCTTCCTCGCGCAGCGGATTGATGGGCGCCCTGGCTAGTGCGGCGATGCGCGCGAAGTCCCCCTCCTCTTCCCAACTGACGAATGTGTAAGACCGGCCCTTGTCCCCCGCCCTCGCCGTCCGCCCGACCCTGTGGAAGTACACGGTAGGGTCCTCGGGGACGTCGTAGTTGATGACGCAATCCACCTGGCGGACGTCGATGCCCCTGCTCGCGACGTCGGTGGCCACCAGCACGTCTGCCTTCCCCGCCCTGAAGAGCCCCATTGAGTGGTCCCGCTGCTTCTGGGAAAGATCACCGTGCAGTGAGGCGACGCTTAGGAAGCGCCTCTCGAGCTCTCTGGCCAGCCTGATGGTGCCGTACCTCGTCCTGCAGAACACGACGGCGCTCTTGCGGTTCTCCTTCTCAAGGATGTCGAGGAGCAGCCCGAGCTTCTTGTCCCTCTCCACCCTGGCGTAGAACTGCTCCAGGGTCTCCGCCGAGGGCTCGTTCTGGTCGACCATCACTTTGGCGGGGTCAGGGACGTACTTCTGGGAGAGCTGGACTATTGACCTGGGCATCGTCGCAGAGAACAGGGCCGTCTGCCTGTTGGGCGGGGTCTTGTCGAGTATGAAGTCGACATCGTCGATGAAGCCCATGTCGAGCATCACGTCTGCTTCGTCAATGACCACGAACCTGACCGAGTCCAGCCTGAGGGTCCCCCGCTTGATGTGGTCGATGGTCCTCCCCGGCGTCCCCACCACTATGTGTGCGCCTCTTCTGAGGGCGTCCAGCTGCACGTTCATCGACTGCCCTCCGTAGACTGTAACCACCCTCACGGACGTGAAGGACCCTATCTTCTGGAGTTCGAGGGTTATCTGCACCGCGAGCTCCCTGGTTGGCGCGAGCACCAGCCCCTGCACCTTCGACATAGAGGTGTCGATGGACTGCACCATGGGTATTCCGAAGGCGAGTGTCTTCCCTGAGCCTGCCTTGGCCTGTCCTATGAGGTTCCTCCTCTCCAAGAGGGGGCCTATGGTCTGAGCCTGGATGGGGAATGGCCTGACGTAACCTGAGGAGGCCACCCCCTTCCTTATGGCTGAGCTGAGGGGGAACGCCTCGAAGCTGCTCAACTGCGGGCACTTCCCGACGGGTGTTCTGACACTTTGCGGAGCGGCCCCGGCCCTGTATTTAAGACAAGGAAGGCGTCATTCAGTAGCGGATAAGAAGAGGGTGCTCGGGGGGGCAGCTCAATGGAAGAACCAGCTCTCCAGTCCAAGGGGCAGTACAAGGAGTGCCCCAGGTGCGGGGCCAAGGTCAGGCTCTACCGTACCCCGCGGGGACTCCGCTGCGGCGATTGCGTAAGGAAGATGGATTCTGCTGGGCTAGGCTTCAGACAGTAGGACCCGGCCCAGCCGGGTATGGAAGCGGCGCGCGGTTTGTCCTTTTCTTCAAGATACGGGCTCGACGGGCTCAGGGGCCTCCAAGGGGAAGCTTGGACACTCTTTGCCATCCGGACGCTGAACTCGTTCGGCTTCTCCATGGCGATGCCATTCTTCGGCCTCTACTTGCTGGAGGTCAGAGGGATCGACCTGGCAGCCACCGGGGCCGTGTACTTCGCTGCCGGAGTCCTCTCACTGTCTAGCCAACTGGTTGGGGGGAGGCTGACAGATGCCGTCGGCCCGAGGACGGTGATGCTGGCCGGATACTTCACCTCGATCGCCACGTCGGTATCCCTCGGTTTCATGGTCCTTGACAACTCACCCGCCGTCTACTTCTTTGTCCTGTACCCCATGTTCTCATTCTTGAGGGGGTTCTCGAACCCGGCCACCGGATCGATCATCGCCGGCCAGCCGGCCAGCCAGATCCGTGCTGGGTACAATCTGCTGACTATAGGCGGGAACCTCGGCTTCGCCATCGGACCGGCGCTGGGAGGGCCTATCACCGACGCCTTCGGCTACGCGACAGTCTTCTTCATCAGTGCGGTCATGGTCGTCCCGGTGATACTGCTCACGGCCTTCCGGATTGCCGGAGGGGTCAGGGCGTCCCCGGACGCCCGCGAAGGGCCGTCGAGGCGGCTGTTGTCGTGGAGCAAGGACAGGAACGTCATCAGCTTTCTGCTCCTGGCTGCCGGCCTGTACTTCGCAGTAGGATACGAAATCCAACCCCTGGCCCTCTATGTGGCGTACTTCCTGCACTTCACCAACACGGAGATAGGATATCTTTTCGCGACGAACGGCGGCGTCATCGTACTGCTCCAGCTCCCCCTCCTCAACATGGTCCAGAAGGCGCGGACCCTGGTGTTCCCTCTCCTCCTCTCCCCGCTCCTGCTCGTCGCCAGCTTCCTGATGGCCGGGCTCTCCACCGGGTTCATCCAATACGAAGCGGTCATGGTGGTGCTGACGCTCGGGGAGATTATGGCGACGGTCCCTTCGCAGACTGTGATCGCGCTTTTCTCGAGGTCTGGGAACAGAGGGACATACCAGGGGTACTACTACGCCGCGACTTCTTCAGGAAGGTCCACGGCCGCTGCCGTCGGGCCTGCCAGCTTCGAGCTGTTGTCCTTCGCCCCGGCCTGGGGATGGTACTCGGTTGCGGCTTTCGTCATGGCGATCTTCTTCGGGTTCGTCCTGATAGGCCCGAAGATACAACGCGACTATGAAAGCATGGGGGGCGGGGAGGGGGTCCCGGCCGCCACGGGAGGGGCGGGGACGCCCCCCTCCGCGAAGCTCAGGGCTTCCGGGTGAGTGGCCCGACCAGGATGGTAGTCGATACGGGCGGTATGCCTCAGATGGGCTGGCAGCTCATTAGCTGACTGGACCGCCGTGCCTATCGCAGGCACCGCTTCGTCGGACCATGCCGCAGGAAAGAAGACGAGGCTGACGGCCGAACGGTGCAAAGTCATAGCGGGAGGGCCCCGAGAGAGGGATTGACAAACTCTAATACTCTAGTGGGAACTTGATTAGCCGATATGGAGCACCGCGAAAAGGAAGTGGAGGATAGACACCACAGTTGAGGAAGAGGCAGGCAACAGTCTTCGTCGAAGCGTGGGATGTCGAATCCGGCTGGACCACCAGCAGCCCTGCGTTCCACTCAGCTAGGGAGGCCAGGAGATACATGAAAGAGCACCGAATCGAGGAGGGGATGCACGCAAGGGTAGTGGACCACGGGAGTCTGAAGAAGAACATAGACGTGGAGCGGGAGTTCCGAAGGAAGAAGAGAAACAGGGCAAAGGAGGAGCTGCACAAGTGAGACCGATTCCCATCGGACCCACCTGACCATCAGATACTCGGAGAGGTTCGGGCGCCTCAGAAATCTTTGCCGCACGTGTTTGACAACCCACTCGGATCAGAGGGCGAACGAATCGAGATTTGGAGGGACTTGAGTAGAGATAGGAAGATCAGACACGCGATTGATTGCAATTCAGGCGGTCAATCTCCGCAAAGGGTCCGCTCCGGCGACCACGGCCCTATTTTTCGGATTATCTGCGCCGGCCCAGTCTGGTTCGAAGCTCATCCACCCGCGCCTCTCGAGCTCAAGAGTGAGAAGCTTCTGGCCTACCTCTCCTTTCGTCGCGTCACGCGGGGCCAGGTTGCCTGGCGTTTGCAATGCCCCTTGCTTCAAACTTGGCCTCTCTCCTCCATTCATTATGGTCAATGATCCTCCCCCTTTCAAGAGCATCGTCAAATGATGAGAGCGTCCTGTTGACGGCTTTGACCTCTTCCCTCAAGTCGTTGCTTGCTTTGTTCAGTTTCGGTTGGTCCTCATTGGAGGTCAGATTCATGCCCCTTCGGTGCCCTTTCGGGATTTAGATTAAGAGAATCCACGTGGGCCTTTCTCGTGTGCACGTCCAGGTGGGCTTCCGAAGCGAAAGTAGCCCCGCACGTGGCGCATCTGTAGGTGTCAGCTGCCCGTTGGGATGAAGCCAGCGTGTGTACCTTCGCGTGTTCCATCAGCTTGGTTTCAGAGTCGAATTTTGCGCCGCACGTTTGGCATTTCTGCTTCCTTCCAAAGAGACTCACCATTTCACCGGTGGGCTGTAGGATGAATCCAATTATTTAGGCATTGGTTGACCGAGGGCTGTGCGTAATTCACCTCCTATCCCCTGATGCGTTTGACGCGCCTGATGAGGTCTGGTCTCCCTGCGTCCAGGACGGTGTTCGCCAACGCCGGCATGGCCACGCATATCGCCACCGAGTGGAGCGTGCCCCACTCCCTCCCCCTGTGCATCAGGGAGTCCAGGTCCAGGGAGCCCTTCCCCACTGAGAAGACCTGCTCCGAGAAGGTCCGGGCGTCGTACTCCCTGTCGAACCTCTTCGAGTCGGGGTCCACCCAGAAGCGATGGATGTAGTTCTTCAGGTGGAATCGATGGCAGAGGAGCTTCCTCCTCGCCCTCTTCTCTTCCGGGGTGGAGCCCTTGGCGTCCCTGATCTGCAGGGAGATGAAGTGGACCGCCCTCAGCCTCTGCACGACGAGGAGCCTGGCCTGGTTGCTGCCGTACCCCCATGTCTGCGAAGAACTTCCTCAACCTCGCGCCCAGCAGCAGGAGCATGGAGACGAACCATGGCACGGTCCTGGTCTCGCCGTACCCTGCGTTGGTGACGGTGAGCAGGATGGGGAGGGCCGTCTCCGAGTCCATGAGGACGTGGACCTTGTACCCGCAGACGTACCCGTCCCGATGGTGGTCGTAGCCCCAGGACGCGTCCCTGTCCTTCGAGACCTCGTGCCTGCACGTCTTCAGGTGTTGCTCGTCCTTCCTTGACCTGCAGTCCTTGGACCAGGCCGATATGATCGTGGCGTCGAGGCTGACGCTCTTCGCCCTGATGACCCCTCTCTGCATCAGCCTGACCACCATGACCGAGAGGATCCGCATCATCCCGTCGACGCCTATCCTCCTGGCGAGCCTGTAGAACCTGGTCCTGTCAGGGACGGAGTGGACCTCGACGCCGCCGACCCTCCTCAGGCCCAGAGCCCTGAGCCACACCGGGTTAGAGCTCAGGAACCGTATCGGGCCCAGGACGCTCCTGAGCTCCTTCAAGTACATCAGGAGGAGGGCCGCGAACATCGCGCTCGGAGGGTACACCTTCGGCCCCCCTCTTCGCCCTGTTCGGGTCGACGATCCCGTCGGCATACGTGAAGTCGTTCCTCAGGAAGACCAGCTCCGCAGGGAATGACTCTTCCCTTATCGGTTTATGTTTCTTGGCCTTCTCCTTGGTAGGCCTCTCGCGAGACGACCTCTCGGAGCTCGCAAGGACCCAGCTCCATCCTTCCGACCGCTCGTGGTGGACACATGAGCGGACTCGGGGGGACGGAGGCTTACGACCGGGAATCGAACCGCCTTGGCAGCCTTGTCAAGATGAGGCGGGATTACGCACGGCCCTCTGAAAGTCCAATGACGGAATGGGTATCGAATGAACAACCAAGTTGGACCGTGCATCTGTTGAGCCGCTACCTCGACGTAAGAAACTGTGCAAGTGAGGCCCTGCACGTGGAATCGTGAGTGTGGAACCATGCCCAAAAAGAAAAGAGATGGCGTTAACCGTCAAAGGGACGAAAAAGGGCTGACTTGCCGTTAGAGAACCTCAACCCAGCTGGGTCCGTGGCTTCGACAGGTTGATGGAGCCATTCCGCCCAATCTCCTGGGATCCCTTTAGGGGATTCGAATGGGTCCATTGAAATTGAACTGGCGACGCGAATACCCCCACGCCGATGTAATCGACGTTTGGCACTGAATGTCAAATCTGAAGTTGCTACGGATGAGAAAGGCAAGACCTATTTGCGCAGGGAGAAGGCTCTTTCCACATTCCACAGACGCACAAGCGCCGGTGAGAGGATAGACATGGAGAAATCGTCAGCGAGCACGGTTGCAAACATCCTCGGATTGAACATTCTCAAGCTTTGGTCCGAGCCTGAGAAGAGGATCAGAAGGCTAACGCTCTGAAGTCATTCCTCGACCCGCGAATGGACATGATGCTAGTGGGCTCGTTGGGTGAGGTGGCTCATACGTCCGATGGGGCGTAGTGGTGGGCCAGATTCGTAGTGGGACGCATCTTTCATAATTCACCCAGCGTTTGTCGCCACAAAGACTGCGAGTATGGCATGGGGACGGTCTCATGCCAGTGAGGAAAAGCGGTAAAACTGACATTGTTCAGGAGAATGGAATTCCGCGATTACCCCTGTGAGGAATGAGGGGATTCAGCACTCTCCGATTGGGGTCTCAAAATCAACTGTGTTGGCTTGGCCGTCAGTCCTTCGACAATGATATTTCCCGCTCCCTCCCCTTTCTTTCTGAGTGTGATGGTGCGCCTTTCGGTCCAAGAAGTCTGAGATCCAGTCTCTTTATTCAGCTTCTGGAGATTCGGTTTCACCCAGACTGTCGAAATTTCTTAGGCCCAGCCTCTACTGGTCTGGGTGTTTCCCGAGACCCGTGACCTTTTAGGATCTGTATCCGGCCGAGTCAGACCGCCAACTTCGTCAAGGAATGACGATGGGCGCAAGGTGATTACCCCCTCGGCGAGTCGATTGAGAGTTGAGAGGAATTGAGAGTGCTTTCTTCTTCTCAGATTTCTTTCACCTATTCTTGCCTGCCGTCCTGTCCTAGAGGCGCCCAGCTCCCCTTCGATGTTCTCGTAGAGTTTCATTAAAGTCGTTCCATTGGAGGACGCCTTTAGGGCCTTCATCCAGGCTGGAGGGACAGGTGCTCCCCGCACTTGGACGCCGACCGTGACTCTAAGCACCTTCTTTCCGGAGCTTTGCATGTCGCGTATTTCCTCTTGAAGAAACGCGGAAACCTCATTCGAGCTTCTCAGGACGCCAGTTGGTAGAACCTTCAACCATTAGTTCGCCGATCTCTTACCCCACCGTGACCGGAATCTATCCGTTTGAGCAATCGGCCTTCGGAGTCAGTCCGAGAGTACGTTTCCCCCAGCGAAGCTCGGCTCGAGGTTAATGTCGAGCGATGGCCTCGCAACGTCATTCTTCTGGTCCTCTTTGGGGCCTGGAGCCGAGCTTGGGCCCTCCCAAGATGTTCTGGTATTCGGCCTTGAAGGCGGGGTTCTCCTTAATGAGGTGGGCGCATCTGGATTCTCTGCAACGCCGCGGGGGGCTGTGGCCTTCTGGTCACCTGCAGGTTTTTCCCTGGCCTGCCCCTTTTGAAGCGGCCTAAGTGTATTTAACAGCCGGGACCGACCTCCCTCCAGGGCAGAACCCGTCGGACCCGTAAAGCTCGAGACGAGCTCCGTTCAACCGAAGGGAGCCAGAACCAAGCTATTGGCTAGTTCAAGGACCCTGGGGGAAATCTCGGCGGCCGCACCGGGTCAACCTTGAATTCAAGTCTGTGATGTACGACAAATGATGAGCGAGGCGGTGTCGGTGCGGCTCCCCGAGGACATAGCCAGGAGCTTGGATGAGTTGGCTAGGTCGTTCGACCGCCCCAACACTTACATCGTAACCAAAGCGTTGAGAGAGCACCTGGAGGAGTACGAAGACTACCTCATAGCGTCGCATCGGTTGAACGACAAGGACGACAGGGCAGTCTCAGAGAAAGAACTGGTCAAGCTTGGCCAGTAAGGTCCTCTACAAGGTTTCAGCCAGTCACGGCCTGAAGAAGATTCCCCGGGGGGACCAGGAGAGAATCTTTCGGCGGATAGGAGCAACACTAGAAGGGAATCCAACGAGCGGCGACCATCTCCATGGAGAGTTCGCGGGGCTCTTCAAGCTGAGAGTCGGGGACTACAGGGTAATCTACGCACTGCTCGGGGACGATGCTCTGGCGCTGTGGATCAGACACAGGGGGCAAGGCCTATGGTTGAGCGGTACAGGAGTTCGGGTCCGACTCTACCACGGTATACCAAGTGGGTCCCGTCGGGCCCGCGATGAATATGTGGGCGCCTAGGACCTAAACCCGACGGGGAGCCGCCTCAAACTAGGTCCTTGTATCTGTGGACGACGACGCCGTACTCATCACGGAGAAGCTTTCTGGCTCTCCAGATCTTTGAATCCTCGCTCACCAACTGCTCATGCATCGCGGCGGCAGTCCCGACTATCACACAGTCGATATAGTCCGTCATGCTTTCCCTCAGGCGGAAACTCGTTTCAATAACGGCCGACTCCGAGAACGGGATTACGTCGAACGTCCTCAGTACCGCCTTGGTGGAGATGCTTACCACGTCGGCGGGGATGCGAAGCTTTGCGGCCTTCGCCTGAAGCTCAAAGAGAGAAATCAGGCTGACATCGATGTCCTCCAGTCTCAACTTCGTCCTCTTCTCCGCGATGGCGAGGAGGAGGTCGGCGTCGACCCCTATCTTTGCCAGGGGGAGCAGGTAAGTCGTATCTATGATCAATGCTCGAACCTGGCTGACAGCTTACGCCGAGACTGTTCGAACTCACGTTCGGACGTTTTAGCCAGCTTCTCGGAATAGATGAGCTCCATTATGTCCGGTTTGCCCTTAGCGTTCTCTTCTACCATGTCATTGACGACCTTCGAAATGTTCCTGGCCGAGCCGTACTTCTTCATGCTCTCACCAACCAGCTTCACGTATACCTCGTCCTTCAGAACCAGGGTCGTTCGTTTGGGCATCTACACATCTAGATGTACTGAACGACCTTAAAAGGACACCTGTGCTCTGCAATCCATCTAGTACGTTTCAAGAGCACCCTTAGCTGCGAGTTTGCCGAGAGTCCCTTCCTGCTACTTGACTTTCTACTGCTGGTTTCCCGGCTCAAACCTATGACCCAAGCGGGAGGCCGTGAGCATGCGCTTTTGGATGCGATTATTTTCACTTTCCCTCCCAATTTCGCTCCAGCCTCGTGCGAAAGCCTTTAGGTAGTCGTCCCCGTAATGATTCTGGCAGTGACGGATTCAAATGAACGCTGGACCAAGGGGACTTGGAGCCGACGGGCCTTTTCAGGACCGAGAGACCAAACTCTCGTTGTTCGGGCAGTTCGTAGGAGACTGGACAGAGGAAGCGACGTTCATCAAAGATGACTGAAGCGAAGGCCCCGGCGGCAAGGGGGGAGGTGCACTTCGCATGCATCCTCAGCGGAATGGCAATCCGGGACGTGCGGATGGCCGAAGACCCAAAGTCCAAAGAGAAGCGTGCCGGAGGGACTACGCTCCGTTTTTACGACCCGGAAAAGGACAACTGGCAAAGCACCTGGGTTTCGCCCCGCCAGACCACCACTTTGACTTGCACTGGCGGGGGGATTGGAAACGAGATAGTCCTCGAAGCTGTCAACAAGCAGGGGCGACTTGATCACCGGGTATTCTACGACATCAAGAAAGGTTCATCTTTTATGTGGCGTGGGGAGTCCTCTAGTGACGGCGGGAAAACCTGGAAGGCGTATGCGAGATATCGTTGCCAGGGAGCATCCGGTTCAGCGTATAAGTGGCTGCTTGTAACTGTCGAGGCCCTCGCCCTCCTTGTTATCGCGGGTATCAAGTCTTCCGTCATTGGGCTCCATGACTACTCCTTTCGATGATCCCTTTCGACTGATAGACCCGCGGCCATTGGACTTGGTCTTGGGGCGCTTCCGGCAATGAAAAAGCTTCGAATATCTTCTGGCTCGAACGGTTGGCCTCCTTCCTTGAGAGGTACGTCTTGTGCTAGCCTCTGTGGCTGGGGTCAAAGCCTGTCCGTGGAATTCTGGTTCCGTTTTGCAGATTAACGCGCTACATTGGAGGCCGGAGCATCAGAAGAGCCCCGGAATCGAATGCCCCGGGATGCGATTCCGGTCGGGCTGCAGAGCTCAGCACGAGCTCAGTTTAACCGAAGGAGCCAGAATCATGCTATCAGCTGGGACGGGAAGACGGGCGGAAGTTCCGACGGCCGCAAATCTCGGCGCCAGTTTCCCGAAGCCTCGGGCTCCCTCGGGTGGGGAATTAAATAGGAGTCGCAGCTATTAGGTCATAGATGGCCGAGAAGGTTCCTGGCTGGATAGAAAGGCTTCTTCTTCCTAGGTTGAGTTCCATAGAGGGTGAGTTGAAAGGGCTCAAGGGCGAACTAAATGGCCTCAGGAGCGAACTAAATGGCGTCAGGGGAGAGATGGGGGGCGAGTTCAAGGCCGTCCACTCAGAGGCCAGGCGGCTCGACGAGAAGATTGATTCGCTCAGGAACGAGACTATCACCAGGTTTGACGGCATTGAAAAGCGGCTTGATTTCGCCAGGGACTTGGGAGTCCTACAGGCCAAGGTTACTGAACTCGAAGCCAGGCTGCCAAGGGCCTGAGTCTTCCAGGGCCACCTGACGAATTGAACCCGCCGGCCCAAGAAAGGAAAGATGAAGCGACTTCGCCGGGAACCAACTAACTCCCAACGGACCCCTTTCAAGGGGAGGCGGTCTGGAGAAATCATGGACGAAGTCAGGGGGGAGGAATCCATGTACGAAGAGAATGACTCGCGAAGACGAGCGAAGTAGCGCTTGCGCAGTATTGTATTCTACATTCAAGCCCTGTTAGTCCTGTATCTGGGAGAAACAGGATCTCGGGAGGTCGAAGCCTATCTGGAACGTGTCTCAGAACTGAAGGTGAGGGGCTACCTGAACATCATCAGCCTCACTGAATTACACCACATTCTGCGGAGAAGGAGTGGAAGCGTAGCTGAGGAGGAGAGGAATCTGCTGTGCTTCGGAGTGAGGACGGTACCTGTGATTCACAATTCTCCACTGTGGAAGAAAGCTGCGGCCATTAAGGCCGGAAACGCCCTCTCGCTTGCCGATGCCTTCGCAGCCTCGACAGCACTCCTGCACAAGGGCACGCTCGTAACAGGCAGCGACGTCGAGTTCGAACAAGTAAAGGACCTGAAGATTGAACGTGTA
>JAJYNM010000062.1 GCA_021786335.1 archaeon | reverse complement strand
TACTTCTCCTTGGCACCTTCCCATGTGACGAAGTTCCCCTTCGTCTTGCTCATCCTCTTGCCTTCGATTGTTATCATCCCGTTGATGCCGAACCCCCTGGGCCAGTCCTTCTCTGGGAAGAGGGCGGCGTGGTGGAAGGCGAAGAAAGTCAGATGGTTCGGGATGAGGTCCTTCCCTGAGTTGCGCAGGTCGACCGGGTACCAGTAGACGAACTCGGCCCTCATATCCCTCAGGACCCTCTCCGAGACACGGGCAGCCTTGGCAAGGCTAGCGGGGTTCCCCTTGCCCAGGAGGACGTAGTCAAGTACCTCGGGGGTGAGGCTGTCGGGCGCGACCTTCTCCAGGTTGACAAACTTGCTTATGCAGTAGTAGGCCATATAGATGGTGGAGTCGCTCAAGGTCTCGACCAGCCAGTCCTTGTCCCAGGGGAGCCTCGTCCCCATCCCGGAGCGCCTTGCACACGGCCAATCCTTCAGCCACTCGATGGTGGAGTAGAACAGCTGCCTGGCTTCTTCTGGGTAGACGTCCGCCCGGTCTATGACCAGCTTCGCCTTGGCCTTCCACTCCGGGTTGGAGTAGTTCAGGAACCACTGGTTCTCGAGGATTTTGACATAGCACCTGGTACCGCAGCGGCAGACGACCTTCTCAGGGAGCTCGAACATCTTTGCGAGCCTCTCTGTCTTGGCGATGAGTTCCACGGCCTTGTCCTTCGCCTCGGGGACCGTCAGGTGGGCGAGGGGGCCCGAGCTCTGGCTGAGCACCCCCCTGTGGAACTCGGCGCTGTAAATCTCCTGGGTTGCAGCGTCCAGATTCGGATCCATCGAGTCCCTTATGTTCAGTTTCCTGATCACGTCTTCAGCGGGAATCCTAGAGTATCCCGACAGGGAGAGGATAGGTATAGGGGTGATCTTGTCGGCTTCTTCTTTGATCTGTCGCCCCACGTGGACCCTCCCTTCTTGGATGTCCCTGAGCGCCATCAGGTCGTAGGGGGCGTGGGCCGGGACGCTGTAGACCACCCCGGTGGCCAGCGACGGGTCGACGAACCTGCTCGGGAAGACTGGGAGCGACTTCCCGGTGAGCGGAGCCATCGCGTATCTCCCCACCAGGTCGGAGCCCTTGAACTCGCGGATTGGGACGACGCTGTGCTTCTGCTCGGAGAGCGTGGACAGAGACGCGGAGCTGACTATCCAGAGCTCCCCGTCGACGCGGGCCTCGCTGTAATCGGCGTCAGGGTTGACCCAGACGTTGGTCGCCCCGTAGATTGTCTCCGGCCGCAACGTCGCGGCGACCAGGGCGAACTCGCCGAGGTGGAACTTGATCAGGATGAACTCTGCGGGGGAGACCCCCTCTCCCTCCATCCTGTCGTGATCCCCGGTAGGGCTCTTGTCGAAGGGGCACCAGACCACCGGATGGGTCCCCTGGACGACATAGCCCAGCTCCCTCAGATGGAAGTATTGCCACTCTACGAACTTCCTGAAGGCCGGGTCGACGGTCCTGAACTCTCTCCTCCAGTCGATCGAGAAGCCTGTCTCCTTCATCACCCTTCGGCTCTGCTTCGTGTAGTAGGAGGCCAGATACTCCGGGTCGACGAACTTCGCGACCTCCTTTTCTGGGACGCGGTCGAGCTCCAAGAACGCCCTCTTGACAGCAGGGTCTCCCTCCCTGAGCCTCTTGCTCATCCCGACTATGGGCTGCCCTGTCCAGTGCCAGGCCCAGGGGAAGAGGACGTTGTACCCTTGGAGCCGCTTGAACCGCGAGTAGAACTCCAGGTGGCTCGCCGTGAAAGCGGTCCCCACGTGGACTGCGGCGTTCATGTATGGGAACGGGAAGGTCACGAAGACCTTCTTCTTCCCCGCCACGGGGTCCGGCTCGAAGGCGTGCTTCTCCTCCCATACCTTCAGCCAGTGCTTCTCTCGCACCGACATGCCACTCAACTCGTCGTGGGCGGAAGCAGCCCCTGAGCCAGTGAAGCTGCCTCGTCCACCTTGCCTACGAGGGGGCCACCACCCTGGGCGAACGACTGGGTGCCCCCTCCAGAGCCTCCGAGGGTCGGGGCCAGGCGCTTCACTATCTCAACGGCTGAGAAACCCGCCTTTATGGCCGCCTGGCCGGCGAAGCAGACGATCCGGGCGGACTTTCCTGTGGAGAAGACTGCCACGTAGATCAGAGATGGCTCGGTCGAGACGCTCCTTTGTCCCTGCGCAATTATCTGTTCCTCTCCCATGGGCGGGTTCTTGGAGACGTAAAGCTTTGTCCCCGCCACTTCCTTCGCTTTGTCTGCCACCCCGGCGGAGGACATGTCGACTATGGTCCGTCCGAGGGCCTTCTCTCGGGCCCGGGACTCTTCGAGGTCCCGCAGGATGCCCCTCGCCGCCTTGGGGAGGTTTTCCCTCTGGGTGTTCAGCACCGCAGAGAGTTCACTCAGCTCCGAGTCCATCCTGTGCATGTACTCGATGGCTGCCTCCCCGGCGACGAACTCGAGCCGCTCCACCCCGTCCTGGACCCTCTCGGCCTTTGTGACCTTGATGAGCCCCACCTCGCCGGTGGAGCTTACGTGCGTCCCGCCGCACGCCTCTATGTCCCAGCCTCCTATGTCGACCACCCTGACGAGCTTGCCTGGGACCACGCCACCCTGGTATAGCCTGAAGCCATACTTCGACTCCGCTTCCTGCCTTGGCATGAAGGTGTTGGTCACCTTCAGGTCCTTCCTCACTATGTCGTTGGCGAGGTCTTCGATTTTCTGCACCTGGGCGTCCGTCAGGTGCGCGAAGTGGGTAATGTCGATCCTGCCGTAGTCCTCCTCTTTGAACGCCGAGTGCTGCCACACCCAGGGACCAAGGACCTCCCTCGAGGAGCCGTTCAGTATGTGGGTGGCGGTGTGGATCTGGGTGACCCGCCTCCTGCGCCTCTGGTCGACGTGGCAATCTACCCTGGACCCGGCGCGGGGCGCCTTCCCTTCGACCCTGTGGATGACGACGTCTCCGTACTTCTCGATGTCGACCACCTTCGCCCCCGCGATGGTCCCGCGGTCGGGCTCCTGGCCTCCGCCCCGGGGATAGAATGCGGTCCGGTCCAGGACCACGTACTTCGCCTCGAACACCCTGACCACCTTTGCTGTGAAGTGGAATGGAACGTCGTCCTCATAGTACCAGAGCTTGGTCGCCTTCAGCCCCCCGGTGTCGAACTGCATCTCAGGCTGCTCGAGCTGCCTGGCGAGGTGCCTGGCCTGCACCTTCTCATAGAACCCCTCAGGGGGGGTGACCTTGGCGCCCGCCTCCAGCAGCTGCTCGGGGGTGACGCCGTCCGAGTCGTAGAGCTTCACCAGGTCGTCAGTGGTGAGCTCCCTGGCATCGGCGGACAGCGAGGAGACGATTTTGGAGACCCTCTCCGACGAAGAGACGAACCTGGACTCTTCGACCTCGAGGACCTCCTTGACGTCGGGGCCGTGGCCCTCGAGCTCCGGGTACATCCCCTTGAGCTGGGCGATGTGCCAGTCTATCAGGTCTGGAATCTGGAGCTTGAACCCGTAGTAGTTGATGAAGTTCCTCGCGCGCCTGTAGATCATCCTCAGGTTGTAGCCGCCCCCCGAGTTGCTCGGGAGCATCCCATCTGCCACTGCGAAGAGGAGTGTCCTCGTGTGGTCTGCGATCGCATACATGGCCTCCAGGGCGCCGAACTGCCCGGAAAGGGTCGAAGACTCCACCCCCAAGGTCCGGGCGATCTTCGACTTCGCTTCGCCCAGGTTGCGGTAGTCGTCTAGGTTGATCTCCCCTGCCAGTGGAGCATAACGCCTGAACAGCTCTTCGTCATAGTCGACCCTGTTCTCCTCCTTCATCCTCTTGAGCACAGGCGAGAGGTACGCGTCGTAGGCCGTCGGAGTCCCCTGTGTCAGCCAGGTGAACCGCTCCAGGCCCGCCCCCATGTCTACTATGGGCTCCTTCAGTGGGACGTACTTCTCGGGGCTCCCTTCGAAGGCTGTGAAGACGGCGTTCCCTGTCTCCAGGCCTCGGACTTGGTACTCCAAGGAGTACCCGAAGGCCCCATAGCCCAGCCAGACCTGTTCGTTGAATGAAATCTCTTCCCTTGGGATGCCGAAGACTTCGGTCAGGAGTTCGAAGTCGAGGTCGATGGTCCTGTCCTTCCAGTAGCCCTGCTTGTTCGCTATGGCTGTCTGGCCTACCATGCAGAAGGAGGTCCCGTGCCTGCCGCTGAGCCCCACTATCGGGATGTCGTTGAACCTCAGGCACATCTGGGGGACCACCAGGGGGTTGGCAGGGAGGGAAAAGACGACCTTGCCTCCCTCCACCCTCTGGAAGTCGATGATCGAGGCGACGGTGAAGTAGAGGTCGGGGCGCCAGCGGCTGACGACAGGATAGCGCTTCACTATGGCGTGCCCGTTCTTCTTGAAGAACGACTCGACGGCCTTCCAAGCATCGACGTAGCTCAGCTTCCTCCTGGTGGGAGGGCGCCCGATGAAGGAGTAGGGGGAGCAGGGCTGGTCGTCGCACCTGGTCCTTTCCGGGCGCAGGGTCCAGAAGTGCTTGCCGCAGCTCTCGCACTTCTTCCTGACGAACCCTTCCCTCTTGAACAGGTCTACGACATAGTACTTCTTGTAGTCTGAGGAGAACTTGGCCTTCAAGGCCTGCTTCTTGTCGTTCAAGGGTGGTGCTCCACTGCCTTTTCACAAGTCCCCATCCCTGAGTAGATAAACTATGGACGCGGAATCGGGAGAAGGCTTGACGAAGAGGCGGGGGGCTTCCTTCCATGGGCGCTGAGGTCACCGTGAGGGAGGTTAGGAGAGACGAGATGGCCCTGGCGGAGCGGCTTTCAGTGGAAGAGCTCCCCGACGAGCTGAAGGAGTACGGGTGGGCCGGGGCGGAGGAGGACGAGGAGGCGTTCGCCAGGTCTATGGAAGGGCGCCTCAGGAGGGATGGGAACGCGGCGTACGTAGCAGAGGTCGCGGGGGAGCAGGGTGTCGCCGGGTACGTCTGGTTCGAAGGGTCCGACAGGCCGTTCAGCCAGATGAAGGTCGGCTTGATCTACGACAAAGTCATCCCTTCGCACAGGAGGAAGGGGCGGGGGGCGCACCTGAGGCAGGCCCTCGAAGCGAGCAGGAGGAGGGGGTCCAGGCTCGCGGGGCTCATGGTGAGGTCGAAGAACAGGGCGGCGCATTCGCTCTGCGAGAAGCTCGGGTTCTGCCCAGAGTACGTGGTGATGACCGGAGAAGAGCCGGGGCCCCTTACAGATTCAAACTCTTAAATACGGAACCAAGGTCGCCTGTTCGCGAACTAAAGATGGAGTACGTTTACGCAGCTCTCCTGCTTCACAAGCTGGGGAAGCCGGTCAACGAAGAGAACCTGACAAGCGTGGTAAAGGCGACCGGTGCGACCCCCGACGAAGTGAAGATCAAGGCACTGACTTCTGCCCTCGGCGAGGTGAACATCGACGAGGCGCTGAAGAACGCTTCGACGATGGCTGCAGCCCCTGTGGCCGCCCCAGCGTCGGGCACACCAGCAGCGAAGGCGGAAGAGAAGCCGAAGGAAGAGGAGAAGAAGGAAGAAGAGGCTCTACAGGGTCTCGCTTCACTCTTCGGGTGAGTCGGATACCATTCCTGTCCTATCTGTCTCAGCGTTAGCTGTACCACGGCACGGACGCGACACGTCGGTCTGAGGCCTGTCCCAGCCTGCGCGATGGGAGGATACGTGACAGCGTCTTTGGGTAACGCTGCCAGGTGAAGCAACTGTCCGCGGAGGATGTTTGGTCCGAGAACGAAGGGCGCCCTGCCACAGGGAAGGGTAGACCTACTTCAGCCCCTTTTCCTTGGCCATGGCTTCCAAGGCCGCAGCTTCCGCCTCCGCCCGCCCGAATATCATCGGGGCGGTCTCCTTGTCGAGGAGACCTGCCTCTACCTGGACGCTCAGGGCCTCTCTGTAGGCCTTCGTGAGTATGTCCGGCGCGGTCTCCTTGGTGACGTAGCCGATGGCGATTGCCAAGCCCTTGGAGGAGGCGTAGGCGTCTAGGATGCTTTTCCTGTACTCGTCTAGGTTGATTGCGACCACGTCCCCCTCGTATATCAGCCCGTTCTCATACGCGAGTGCGATGGCAAGGCCTGCACGTATCGGTTTGATGTTCAGCTTGGAGAGGAGGCTGGCGAGTTTGGGGGTGATCTCAGCCCCCTTCTTCACCGCGACAGAGTCCTTGTTGACCCAGATGCTCCCCCCTTCGATCTTGGTCTGGATGCCCGCTTCTCGGAACTCGCTCAGGACAGGGCCTGCGGGGAGGCTGGTGTTCCCCGCGGGGACGATGATGTCGTCGGGGGCCTTGTCGCCGGCCCTTGCCGCGAGGTAGACCTTGTTCTTGTCGAGGACGAGGAAGAGCTTGAAGGGGTCGTGGGTCGAAAAGATGAGCGCGTTCTGCCCCGTGAGGTGAGACAGGAGTTGGTCCGCGTTCTTGATCCCTGCCTTCTGGAGGCCTCGTATGGCCAGCTTGTTCTTGACGACGAAGACCTCGGCGTTCTGCCTCAGAGCCTTGCGCACGGCCATGAGCTGGCTAGCCCTCACCTTCGAAAGGCTTGTCACAGCCAAGACAGGGTACTTCCTGGCGAGCGTGGCCACGTGTTCGACGGCCTCCACCTTCTTGGGGTTGGGTCGATGGACCTGAACCGTCTCGCTCAACTAGTCCACCGCCTGTTTCGCTGGCTTCCCCATGGTCGTCTTTACCATGACCGTCTTGATGTTCCTATCGCCGTTGGGGAGCTTCTTGGACACCACGTTGACTACAGCAAGTATGTTCTCCGCCAGGTCTGCCTCCGAGAGCTGGCTGTCCCCTACCTTGGCCATCACCCCCAGCGAGCCTCTGCTCCTGACCCTTATCGCCGTCCTCATCCTCTTGATCATGTCCTCGATCGGGGAGTTCGGGGGGACCGGCGACGGTATCTTCCCCTTGGGGCCTAGCGCCTGCCCCAGGACCTTGCCGACCCTCGGCATGAGGGCCGTGTCCGCTAGGAAGAAGTCATAGGACCTGGCGAGCTTCTTGGCGTCCCTCTTGCTCCCTCCGTAGTTTTCCAGCTGAGCCGCGTCCATCACGAGGTTCGCTTTGGAGTTCTTGGCCCTGACCGCCAGGTCCCCCGAGCCTATGAAACAGACTCTGGCCTGCTTCGTGGTCGGGTGTGGGAGGTAGACAATCTCGTTTATGTTCAGGTCGGTCTTCTTCGGGTCTACTTCCTTCAGCGAAATCAGTACTTCGACAGACTGGGTGAACTTCGTCTCCTTGGACTGGCCTTTACCCTTCTTGACCAGTTCCGCGAGCTGCTGGTTCGAGAGCACGCACTATTCACGAATTCCTTGCCGAGCCTCCGAACACCGGATAAAAGCCTTCTGCCCGTCACAGGAACTTTGAGTCCCACTTGCCATCGTCAATCTCTTTCATGAACTCCCTAGGGTCCTTCCCTTCTATCTTGACCCCCATGCTTACGCAACTCCCCACCACCTCCTTCGCCGCTGACCTGACCGTCGCCGCGTAGGACCCGGCAATCTTGCTCCGGGCGATTGTGACGACCTTGTCGATGGTGAGCTCCCCGACGAACTCCAGGTTGGGCTTGCCTGACCCCTTTGGGATCCCTGACTCTTTGGCCACGAGGGCAGATGTTGTAGGCGTCCCTACGGATATGGTGAACTGCTTGGTCTCCTTGTCTACCTCCACCTTCACTGGGACCCTCATCCCCTTGAAGTCTCCTGTCTGCTTGTTGATCTCGTTGACTATGCCCAGGACGTTTACCCCCAGAGGACCCAGCGCGGGGCCGAGCGGGGGGCCGGCGCTCGCCTCCCCTCCAGTTACCAGGACGTTGATGACCTGTTTTTCACTCATCAGACTCACTTCTGCTCCGGCTTGGCCCTAGCGACGAGCTTGGCATAAGCTGCGTCGATCGTGATGGGCATCGCGAAGGCCGTATCCAGCAGAGCGACGGTGATTTCCTGCTTTTCCTTCTCCACCCTCGAAATCTTCGCTCTCATCCCCTTGAACGGCCCTGCGACAATTTCGATGGTGTCCTCGTTGTTCAGCTCCGCCACCATCGACTTCGTGACCAGGAACTTTTCGATGTCGGAGTACTGCATCATCCCTGGAATCTTGCTCCTGACGTGCTTGAACCCCTGTATGCTCTCGTCGACCACCTGGCTGTTTGGCGCCTCGAAGAGGACATACCCCTTCCAGGTGTCGAGCGCCAACACAGAGTAGATGGGCTTCCCCTTCTGGACAGCCCTGTTGGCCACGAAGGTCGCCACTGTCC
>JAJYNM010000030.1 GCA_021786335.1 archaeon | reverse complement strand
GAGACCTCCAAACCCTTAAAGGCTCAACTCGCAGGCAAGGAAAAGGGCAGGGGCTCTGGGTGGCACAGACAAGCTCTTTCAAGCAGCTTTCAGATTACTCGTGGGAGATTCCACAGTCCTACAAGCCGGGGATGAATGTCCCCGCGAAGATCTATGCCACGCGCAAGCTCCTCGAAGCGATGGACACCGGCGTGATCGAGCAGGTGACCAACGTCGCCTGCCTCCCGGGGATCGTCAGGCAGGCCTATGCCATGGCCGACGCTCATTGGGGGTATGGGTTCCCGATAGGAGGAGTGGCAGCGTTCGACATCGAGGACGGGATAATCTCGCCTGGAGGGATTGGTTTCGACATTAACTGTGGGATGCGTTTGATACGGACGAATCTTACGTACTCAGAAGTCAAACCAAAGATAAAGGAGCTAGTCGACCTCATCTTCAAACTCGTCCCCGCAGGAGTAGGCGTGAAGGGGTTCCTGAGGGTCAGCGAGCCTCAGTTCGACGAGATCATGAAGTACGGGGTGAAGTGGTGCGCCGAGAATGGCCAGGCGTGGGAGGACGACCCGGCCCACGTAGAAGAGGGGGGTTACATCAAGGGGGCTGACCCGTCCAAGGTCAGTCGCCAGGCCCGGACCAGAGGGATCGACCAGCTCGGGACGCTGGGTTCAGGCAACCATTACCTCGAAGTTCAGGTGGTCGACCCTGCCAGGTACTTCGACCAAGAACTTGCAAGGCACTTCGGAATCGTCCAGGATGACCAGGTCCTGGTCATGATACACTGTGGAAGCCGCGGGTTCGGCCACCAGATAGGGAGCGACTACCTCCGCGTCTTCGACGGTGCTATGAAGAGACATGGAATCCAGGTCAAGGACAGAGAGCTAGCTTGCGCCCCCTTCGCGTCGAAGGAGGGTAAGGACTACTACGGGGCAATGGTCTGCGCGGCCAACATGGCCTTCACAAACAGGCAGATCATAGTGCAGAGGGTCAGGGAGGCCTTCTCCAGGACATTCCACAGGGAAGCCGAGGCCCTCGACATGCACCTCATCTACGACGTATGCCACAACGTAGCGAAGGTGGAGAGGCATTCCTACGAAGGCAAGAGTGCTGATGTCCTCGTGCACAGGAAGGGGGCGACGCGCAGCTTCGGCCCGGGGCACCCGGACATCCCCGCTCCATACCGGGGAATAGGACAGCCCGTGATTATAGGAGGGTCCATGGAGACCGGGTCCTACCTGCTAGTCGGGTCCCAGAAGGCCATGGAGGAGACCTTCGGTTCAACTGCGCATGGGTCAGGGAGGACCATGTCCAGGACAGCCGCGAGGCGCGAAGTGCACGGTGCGGAGCTGCAGCGTAGAATGCTGGACCGAGGCATCTATGTGAAGGCTGCCACCATGGACGGCCTCGCAGAGGAGGCCGGGATGGCCTACAAAGACATCTCCGAGGTGGTGGAGACCATGGACAGGGCAGGGATTTCCAAGAAGGTCGTGGCGCTCCGGCCCATTGGCAACATCAAGGGGTGAGCTAGGATGCTCACGCTGCACCTACCCACCGGAGGCGTGATGCTGCTTGTCTCAGTCGGGCTGGCCGTTCTTTGGGCGGTGGTGTCAGTCCCGGTGAACTTCGCGGAAAAGTTGGTCAAGGGGAGACAGGGCCACCTTCGGCGGCGCGATGGGCGCTAACTTGGGTGGGGTTGTGGTCTACTACGTCGTGTACCTCGTGGTCGCTTTCGCTCTGGGCGCGGTCATGGACTCACCGGCGCTAGCGGTGGCTCTCGCCCTCGGCCTCCTGGGCTGGTTGGCTGTCTTCAGGCGGGCATTCCACACCTCCTTGCTCGGCGCCGTCGCAGTCGTAGTCCTGGCGTGGCTCATACTGATGGTCTTGGACGTGGCTCTGACAGGCGTCTTCGGGGTCAGCCTCCCCGCCTTCTAACTCTATCCGATGTAGCCTGGTCTCTGTTCGCGCGACGACTGTGGAGCTGCCTCACGAGACTGTTCCGCCATCGCCTGGAGCTGGCTGATCACCTTCTGCGTCTCTTCGGCCCTCTCGTTCAGCCTGGACGTGTCCATCGGGATGTCTAGCACCCTCGACAGCAGCTCGAGGACGGCCTTGGAGGCCGCAGCGTCGACGACATAGCCTGACGTCTCCCCGAGGAGGCACGCGCCTTCCAATCCCCTGAGCGCCCCCACCCCTATGAGCAGCCCGTTCATTCCGCTGATCCCGCCGTCCTTCATCAGCGTGACTCCGCTGGCAGACAGTACGTCTGCCATCTCCTTGCATGTTCCTGCACCGTACACCTTTGGAGACTTTGTGAAGGAGCCTGTTATGTAGGCCGCCAGCGTATAGACTCTCTTCACCCCGCACTTCTTCGCGAACTTTACCACCTTGTCCGAAAGCTCATACTCTCCTTCGGAGGTCGTCGGCTGGGTGTCGGCGGTGAATACCATGATGCTCCTCTTCCCCTTCATGGACGCGAAGAAGAGCTCGCCCTTGGGAGGCTCAGCTATCCCGTCTTCCTTCACACTCACCTGAGGCGGGAATGCGGCGCTGGTGTACTCAGCGATCTTTTTCAGCCTGAGCGAGGTCACCAGGTGGTCCGCCGCGAGCTTCCCCACGTAGCCGCTCCCGGGGAGCCCGCAGACAAGGACAGGCTGCCGGCCCCTTGGGACCGAGAGAACCCTCTCTTTGACGACCGTCGCGGCGCTCATTCCTCCCTCTTCCCGAGCTTCTCGCTCAGGTCAACAAGCTTCCCCTGGTCCATCACCTTGATCGATGTCTTCATCCGGAACCTCAGCCCGAGCTGCCGGAATATGGATAGCAGTTCGCCCCCTCCAATCGTTCCGTTCAGCCGGCCGGCACGAACCATCCCCGCGAGCTCTTTGACCAGCCTCTCCGTCTCGGCGGGATAGAACGAGTACGCCGTCTCAAGAACCTCGGCCCCTCTGTCGTAGAGTATCCCCTCTACCACTTCCCTGTCGGTCTTCTCCTTTTTGGGAGCATGCTCCGCTGCTTTCAGTCTCTTCCTAAGCTCCTCGAGCTTCCGCTGCTCTAGGAGCTTCAGGTCGGTGTCTTCAGCCATTGCGTTCAGGTCGCTGGCTTCTGTCGCAATAAAACACTTGCTGACCGGCGGCACCAGGCGTGGAGGCCCTACCGCATATCGTCAGGCTCTGTTCGAGGGTGACACCAACGCAATTGGTACCCAGAATGGGACGGAATCCGTGGCCCTCACCCCCTGTTCTGCGGGGATGGGCCGCCTACTACGCCGAGCAGGCACTATGGTTGGGTAATCTTGATACTCTGGGTTGGACAACTGGTTTCGCAGGCCATGCAGAAGATGCAGTCCATCTCTCTCACGGGGTCGCATTTGTCGCTCCTGTACTGGTTCCACTCGGGGGTCCCCTGTTCGACGACTTTGTCCTTCCCGGTGCCCGCCTGACCAGGGTTGAGCAACCATTCGAACACAAACACTGGACAGACATCCATGCAGACTCCGTCCGCGACGCACGACTCCCAGTCGATCGCCACCTGGGTGCCATGGACCCCATTGGTGGTCGGATACGGCTTTCCTTCACCGTCGTTCCTCGTGACTCCTGCTGCCCTTACCTTGTGCCCGTTGTGTTCCCCTGTTTCTGGGAACTGGTCGGGTTTCGACAGGAAGTTCGGGTCGATCGGTGCAGACTTGTAACCTACATCACGTGTCATGACTGTCAAACATCGCCACCGTCAGGTAGTTATAAGTGATACGGAGTCTAGACGTGACAGTCGCCTCTCCCTTCATCAGGCGCGCCCAAACGTCGCCTCTCGTCCCAGGACGACTTCGTTGAGACCTATCCAGAGTTAGACATGAGCTCGAAGCCTCCGTCGTCTCCGAGCCTGTAGACGGCGATTGGTTTTATCGTGAAGATCCCCACTTCGGCCACCCCGGGGATGGACTTCGCTCTCATTTCAAGGTCCCTCGGGTCGTCAATGGGATCGAACAGTGTGTCTAGGATCACGTTCCCGCTCTCAGTGAAGTACGGATACCCCTTGGGGAGGAGCCTCTCTTCTGGGGTGCCGCCGAGCGTCGAAAGCTTCAGCTTTGCGCTCTCCCTGGCCATCGGGACGACCTCGACTGGGACCCTCACGCCGTTTTCGCAGAGTTTCCTCGCGAACTTGGCTTCCCCCGCAACAATCACGGCGGACCTCGCGCCTCCCATGACGATCTTTTCTTTCAGCAGGGCCCCGCCTCCTCCCTTGACCAGGTTAAGTCCAGCGTCCACCTGGTCGGCGCCGTCTATTACGAGGTCGACCGAGCCCTTGAACGGTACGACCTCGACGCCGCACTTTGCCGCCGCCATCTCGATCTGGGTCGAGGTCGCTACACCCCTGATCGTCTTCGACCTCGCCATCACTAGGGGAGACAGTTCCTCGAGGAGCGCCGCCACGGTCGAACCGCTGCCAAGGCCGAGAGTCATGCCCGGGGAGATCCGCTCGGCAAGCTCCTTGGCCACTCCCTTCAGGGCGTCCCTTGACTTGTCCATCAGCCTTCCTGCTGCTTCTTTTCGATGTCTATCTGCTCTAGCTTAGTGAGGGCATCCATCACTTCGTCCCTGATCACCTTGACCCTCTTCTCTGACTCGCTCATCTCGGGTTTGGCCCTCCTCTCCACGACCCGCTCGAGGTCGGTGGCCTTCTCGACCTTGGGGGCGGCCTCCTTCTTAACAGGCTGAGGAGCTGCTGGTCCGAGCCTCTGCTTCGCCACGTCCAGCCTGGACTCGATGTTTCGTATCTTGCTCTCAAAGAGGGTCACCAGTTCGTTTCGGAGCCCTTCGAGTTCTCCCACTTCGACGACCAGCTCGACGTCCTTCAACTTAGCCTGGAGGTCTTTGATCTGGTCGCTGTACCGCTTGGATATCATCTCCCTCTCTTCGCGGGTTATCCTCCCTTCGCTCTCCGCTTCGTAGAGTTTCATCATAGCGGAGGAGAGGAGGTCTCTCTCGACCATAATCGTCCTCATCTCTCTCCGAGAGCGCTCCAGGTCAGCAGTGGTCACGGTGGACTCGACGGTCCTAGCTTCTGCGTCGACCCGCCTCAGGGACACCTTCGCCCGCTTCGGCCTCGTGTAGAACACAACGTACGATGCCAGTCCGCCTAGGCCGAGGCCGACAATACCGGCGACCACCACCGTCAGAGCATCGACCATGCGCGCCTATCCTTGCCCGCGCTTAGGCGCTTTGGTATAAAAGCAGATTCGCGCGTGCCACTGCACTCTCATCGGGACGTTGTGCTGTGTTGTTACTCTAGGTCGGCGGGGGGGATATCATGATTATGTTGTCCCCACGCACGATCAGTGTACCCAGTGAACTCGACTGTCCGTCGTCGGACACCTCTTCCGCTTTCTCGAGGGCCAGGTTCATGTGCTGGTCGAATCCTTGAAGACTCCCTCTGATGACTTTCCCTCCCTTCAGCTTGATCAAGACGACCTTCCCGAAGCTCTCGTCAAGGACCTTGACTGCCATGTCTACGGACAAGTTGTTCCCTTGAACCTGCCGTCTGGATTCATTTATTTAAAGCAGTCATGAACGCTCCCCCAGTTGAAAAAATGGGTCCTGTCACACCGAGACTCGGTAGGGATGATCGCGAAGCTGGAGGGGTCCATGGGCGTCTCCTTCAGCCTGCCAAAGTCTGCCCAGGCGGAGTGTGCGGAACCAGAAGAAGGAATCGTCTTCGTTAAGCTCGAAGATTACGAGCTGGTGCAGTCTGGAGAGGTGTTCTTCCCGTTCCTGGGGTCTCAGCCTGCCCTCGCCCTCTTCCCGTCCGTCGTGGTCGACGAGGGTGCCATCAGGTTCCTCATCAACGGGGCCGACGTGATGCGGCCTGGCATAAGGAAGATGGATGATTGGGGGGCGCCAGGGAAACTTGTTGTCGTCAGGGAGGAGAAGAAGGGGCGCGTCATAGTGGTCGGCCGCGCGACCGTCCCAGGCGCTGAAGCTCAGTCAATGTCCAAGGGCGAGTGCGTGAAGAACATGCACTATGTGGGAGACCGGTACTGGAACGCCCACAAATCCCTCTGATCGGTTTTACTTTCGCGCTCCCCTCTCCTTTTAAGCTGAGAAGGAAATCCCCGCCCAGAGAACTATTCTCTACAACGGTGTCTAACTAATTCAGGGCTGCGATAGAATTGCTGGCGCCGCCCTACCCTTAATAATGACCATGAGTCACGGAGAACCACTTCAAATGTCCGGTGTGATGCAGGAGAGGAAGCTCGAAGGGAAGAGCAAGGAGATTCTTCTGAAGGCGCTGGCGCTCAAGAGCATCGAGGAGCTGCCCAAGATTCAGGAAGACGTCTCCAACAAGACCATAGTGATACTCAAAGTGACCCCGCTGGCCCAGAAGAGCCTCGAAGAGCTAAAGTCCTCGGTCGAGCAGCTATACGAGTTCGCCACCTCGGTCGGTGGGGACATCGCCAGGCTTGGGGACGAAAGGGTCGTGATCACCCCTCCGGGCGTGAGGATCTGGCGCGGCCTCCAGTAGGCCCCTCGTATCATGAATACCTGAGCCGCTTTCATACAAGCACGTGCGGCTACGCGGCCCTCCGCCGTAAGCTCCAACAAAGGCGGGCAACGGCACGAACAGATTGCGAGCCACGTCCTCCGGGCCTCCCCGTCACGAATCTGAACCAGTCGCGGGGACGGACTTCAGACCCAGGGGCGTTGTCGGATCCGAGCCAGTGTCAGTAGACCCTGATTGCTTCCTGGACTGCGGGGTGAATCGCGGGGACCCGGTAAATCCTCTGTATGGCGTATGCGAGGTTCTCCGTCTTCCTCTTCTCTCCGTGGTTCACGAGCACCAGCTGCAGCTTCGGTCTCACCTTGCCTACGAAGCGGATTATCTGGTTGTAGTCGCTGTGGCCGCTGAAGCCGTCCACCTTCTGGACCGAAGCCCTGACGTCTACGATCTTTATCTTGCCGTCCTGACCCATCAGGCTCGCCTGGCTCCCCCCGTCGAGGATCCTCCTTCCTATGGTCCCCTGCACCTGGTATGAGACAAAGATGATCTTGTTCTTCTCTGAGGGGGCGAGGTGTTCGAAGTAGTCGAGGACAGGCCCTCCCTCTAGCATCCCCGATGTCGCCATGATGATGGCAGGCCCTTCTCTGTACGCCTCTTCTCTGTCGCTCGGGTGCTCTACTTCGGTAAAGTACTCAGACTTGAACGGATTCACCCCTTCTTCGAGTATCTTGGCTCTCAGCTCCCTGGAAAGATAGTCGGCATAGGAGACGTGAATCGCCGTGGCTTCCGAGATCATCCCTTCCGTGAAGACCGGCGCCTCCACGAGCACCTTGTTCTTCATGTACTGATCTATCACCAGAAGTATCTCCTGTGCCCTCCCCACGGCTGGGATTGGGATCAGCACCTTCCCTCCGTTTCTGAGGGTGCCGTTGATGGCGTTGACGAAGTTCATCTCCACCTCTTCACGTACCGGCATGATGTCCTCCTTTGCACCGTAGGTGCTCTCGGTGATTAGAGTCTCTACCCTGGGATAGTTCCAGGTAGCCGAGTCGAAGAGTTGGGTTCTCCCATACTTGTAGTCCCCGGTGTAGACTATGTTGTGCGCGCCTTCCCCGATGTGGAGGTGGACAGTCGCGGACCCTAAGATGTGCCCGGCGTTGTTGAACACGAGCTTGATGTCGGGCGATATGTCCGTCACCATGCCGTAGGGGAGGGTGATAGTGTGCTGAATCTCGTCTCTGATGTCCTTCTGGTCGTAAATCAGCCTACCTCCTTCGATCTGGGCGATTTTGACGAAGTCGTTCTGCAGCATGGTCATCAGAGGGAGGGTCGGCTCCGTGCAGTACACAGGTCCGTCGTAGCCATACTTGTACATGGCAGGGACGAAGCCCTGGTGGTCGAGATGCGCATGGCTCACCACTATGGCATCTATCTCTCCTGGCGATATGTCGGCCCAGTCGAGGCGCGGATAGGCGTCCCAAGGGTTCCTCGAGCCAGGATGTATGCCGCAGTCAAGTAGCACCTTGCTCTCCGCCGTCTCGACGAGCACGCACGACCTTCCCACCTGTTGAAACGCGCCGAGGGTCTTGATGGTGACGTGCTCCTCTGCGGCGATCCGTGGTCTGAATATCGCTTCGCCCAGCTCCCGGTAAAACTTCTCTCTTATCTCGGACCCTGCTTTCAGCGCGAAGTATACGTTCTGGATGGCGGTGGATTTTATGTGCGGGGCCTTGCGGACCTTGATCTTCCATCCCGTATTCTCCATGGCGCTGCCAAGGTCGAAACCAGCGTCCTGAGAGAGCAGCCTGGGATTCTCCGCTTCGATGGTTATCTCGCCCAGCGCGTCGTCGAAGAAGTAGTTGGACGCCCCCGCGTCCGGAGGGACGGTCCTCTCGAGGACCTGCCTCGCATCGCTCTCCTGTTTCCTTATTGACTTCTCAGTCCTGGTGACGACCCTCCTCTTCAGGGAGTTCACTATCTCTGAAATGACATAGCTGTTCTTGTGGAGGTAGGCTGGGTTCTTTGTATAGAGGGCTATCCTGGGGCCCTCATACTCTATCCTTGTGATCTGAGCCTCCGCTGGGATATTGTTCAGAATAGCGCTCATCAGGCTCACGCCGTTGGCTTTCTGTTCCAAGACTAACTTTTAGTTGTAAACTGGGCCAGGAGCTTGTC
>JAJYNM010000029.1 GCA_021786335.1 archaeon | reverse complement strand
CCGATCTTCATGAAAAACGATTTGACCTCAAGTCCACGCTCCGCCGCCTCATTCACCTTGTCGATGTAGTAGGACATCTTTTCCTTGTCAAAGTTCTCCAGATTGAAGTCGACCCGCGAGCCGTCCGGGCTAATCTGGTTACCTGTGATGAGCGCGCCTGTCTCTCGGTTGACCACCGAACTGAGTATGTGGGCGGTTGTATGCATCCTCATGATTCGGAGGCGCCTCTCCCAGTCCAGGACTCCGTGGATTCGGTCCCCGGGGGCAACCCCGGACGCCGTGTCCATGACATGGAATATCTCTTCGCCTTCCTTCATTACTTCGACTACCTTCGACCCCCCAAGAGTCCCGGTATCAGACACCAGTCCTCCTCCCCGGGGGTTGAACGCCGTCTGGTCCAGCACAACCCTGTTCCCGTCTGCGGCCACAACTTCTGCATCGAATTCTCTCACGTAGGCGTCATCCCAGAAAATCCGCTTTGTCAACCCCATCCTCCTCCACAGCTCTCGGATTTAACATTCTACGGGCATCAATATGCGCTGATTTTCATCTGAGTCAGTTCCCTCGAAATCAGTACGCTCTCCCTCTTCCATCTAGCCTTTGAGATCCGCATTTTCGACAGGGCGGAGTCCATCGCATCCGCAAACGTGCCGTACTTCTGGAACTGCTGCCTGAAGAGACTCCGTATGCTCTCTCTAACGTTCCATACCCCCAGCGGCATGATAAACCCTGGGTACGTCTCCCGCAGGACGATGGCCGCCGCCTGTCGCCTCTCCCTCTCCAGCGCTTCCCCCACGGCCAGCCTGGTGGAGTAGTAGCAGCCTCCCACTCGGGCGTATTTCGTCCTCCCGAAGTGCTCTTCATAGTCGCCTATCATGTATGGCTCACTAGTGTACTGGTTCCACGTGGTGTTTGGGAACCAGGCTTCGATCCATTCGAATCTCCAGGGCTCTGGCATCAGCACGGCGACGTACTGGTTGTCGTAGACCGCGAAGTCGTACACCCGGTACTCGTCGATGGTCGGATACCGCTTTAGCTTCTCGATGAGCCCGACGCTGATGGCGTCGTCGACCGCCGTGATGCTCCATCGGGTGGGCACAATCCTCCTCCGCCCACCGACACCGAACATGCCCAGAGAGAACGCCTTCTGAATCTTGGTGACCAGCACCCCCTTCCTGTACAGCTCACCTATTGCACTGGCCGCTCCCAGGTCTCTATCGTAGTACGCTGTCTGTATCCTCCTGTCTACAGATGGGTTGTCAATCCTGAACTTGTCGAGAGGGCCAGAAGGCCCGTAGGGCTGTGTATCTTCGTTCAGGGTCAAAATCCGCCTCGGCGCCTTCGTGAGTTTCAGCTCTGCGTCCACTGGTTTCGCTGCCATCGCAAGCTCCTGCAGGGAAGAGAGAATCCGCCCAGGATCGCGTGCGTCTTCGACGCTCGCCTTGGAGTTCCCCCTGACCAGGGAGTACCTATAGTCGACTATCTGGTCGATCGGTCTGCCCAACCACTCCTCCGGTGTGTCCAAGATGGAAGTGTCTCCGAAACTTTGTGGGACCATGGGCCCTATGGACACCTTTGGGTATCCGAGCCTCCCAACAAACACCCCGGGAGGGGAGGATCCTGCGATTTCATTCGTCGACACTGACGGGCTCAGTTTCGCCATCGCCTGGGCTTTCACTATGATGGGACACCTCGGCTTGCCGCACAGGAGCTTGGCCCCTCGACACGCCAGACACATCCAGGCTGGAGGGCTCTCCACCACTTCGATGGACCTGGCCATCTCCTCCTCGAGCCCGGTGACCGAGACGGCCATCACGTTAGAAAGCCAGGTGATACGCCGGGGCACAGTTTGACCAGAGATATTCTCCTCTTAAACTCGGCGCAGTCTCAGTGGACGGCTATGAGACCCTGACCGCTGACTCGCTTCCGGCCTTTTCCACTATGAAGATCTGGTCGGCAAGGCTCTCGAGTTCCTTGTCGTGCGACACGATTATGGTCTGTGGGCAACCCACATCGTCGAGGACCTCTCTCACCATTCCCAGTTGCTCCTTGCTGAAACCGTCAGTTGGTTCATCAAGTATCAAGAGGTTGGGCTTCATTCCGACCGATACTCTCTGGGCGAGAACATTCAACGCGAGGCGATAGGCGAACGCAACGCTTGTCCTCTCACCCCCACTCAGGTATCTCACATCCTGTTCGTACCCCCCCTGAGTGACCACCGGAGTGAAGCCTTCATCCACGCCGACCTCCTTATCCGGGTCGTTCACTAGAATGCCAAACCACCTCTTGAACAACGAATCGAACTCCTGATTGATGGTGGCCAGTACAGACTTCTCGATGACCCTGACGGTGGGGACGAAGTAGTCCTCCAGCCAAATCTCATGCTCTCTGAGCCTCTTGCCTTTGTTGGACGCTTCTTCTTTGGCGATTATCTCTATGGCAATCTCCGTCTGCCTCTTCTGGACCGATTCGAGGAGACCCCTGGTCCTGGCAAGCCTCTCTCTACTTGCCCTCAGAGTCTCCTCCGCTCTAGCCAGCCTCTTGTCAGTCTCCCCCTTCTCTTTTGCCAGTCCGCTCAGCTCATCTAGCTGCTTTCCGAGCTGCTGGAGGGCGTTATTTGCGAACGCTGCCCTCTTCTCGAACTTGCGTTTCGATTGTTCCTTCTTCTCGATTTCGGCTTTCAACTTCGACCTTTCGGCCCGCTGCCGGGCCGCTTCTTTTACCGCATCCTTGTACGATTCCCCAAGCTCAATCTTCACCTTCAGAGATTCGACCTCTTCATCGAGAGAAGCCAGCGCCTCGGCCAGGTGGTTCCGCTCAGCATCCTTCCTCTCTCTTTTGCTCTCGAAGTCGTGGGCCTCCGCCGCCCGATCGCATACGGGACAGACCCCGTTCTTGATTATGGACTCGTAATCCACGAGCTTGGCTTCGGTGGCAGCTTTGAGCTCGATGATCTTCTTCACCTTCGCCTCGAGGGCTCTCTCTCGCCGCTCCAGTTCGGCAAGGGAATCGATTGAGGAGGGTCGCTCGAAATCGGCCCGAGCCATAGCGGCTTCTAAGTCTCTGAGACTCACGTTCAGCGCAGCGATTTCGTCGCCTAACTCGTTCGCGTCCTTTGTGGCATCCGCCATGAGCCGGTCGTAGTATTCCGTCTCCGCCTTGATGCTCTGAAGACTGACTTCACGTTTCTGCAGATCTTCCTTCTCTGCCTTCAGGAGGCGTACCTGCTCTTCCTCAGCTGTCCCAGCGTCCTCCAGCCTGGTCAGCTCGGTCTTGTGCTTTTCCTCATCTGCCTGAAGCTTCTGCACATTCGAGCGAAGTTCCTCCATGCCCGTGGCGATGCCATCTTGTTTCTGTGCTTCTCCTCTGATGCTCCTCACGGCTTCATCCGCGTTGGTTGCGGCGATTTTGTAGTCCTCGACCCTGAATGCCCGTCTTAGTATCTGGAGCCTCTGTTCCGGGACGAGCGCCAATATGCTCTTCATTTCCTCCTGGGGGGTGTAGACCGCATAACGATAGATCCAGCTCTGGGCCTTGGGGTCAGGGGCCTCGTTGAACTCCAGTGCCTCGAGCACTTTCTCCTTCAGTTCGCTTGGCGACAACAGGAGCGCCTCGCTGGGGGTTTTCAGTTCCCCATCGGTCTGCTGGATTCTCCCCCCCTTCCTCTGAAGTCTCCTCGTGACCTGGTATTCTGACCCGTTGACCTCGAAGGTCATCCTCACTTCACCACTGTCCGTCCCTATCTTCAGGAGCGAACTACCAGAATCCGACCCTAAGCCGAAAAGGGCAAACTCGATTCCTATCAAAACGCTGGATTTTCCCGAGCCTATATCGCCCTCCAACAAAGTCCTGCCGAGCGGGAACTTGATCAGCGAGTGGATGTGGCTCCTGATGTTCGTGAGCTCAAGCTCTTTGACTATCAAGTCGACTCTTTTTTCTCCAGCACATGTGTCCCGTCTCTTACCATCCTCGTTATGTAGTCTTTCTTTGCCTCTCCAAGCTTGGGTGGCTGCCTCCAGAACCTGAGGAGTTCGACCGCAACTTCCGCGCCCTTCTCCCCCTTCAAGTGCTCTTCAGTCACCTCGACCTTCGCAACTTCGCCTTCGAACAGTTTCCTCTCGATGGACGAGGGCTCTTCTCCGGAGAAGATAGGGTCTGTGGTCTCCTTAGACTTCAACCCGTTCCTGTTAAGGTAGACATGGATGGCACCTCGCTCGAAAAGACTAGAGCGCAGGCTTGCCAATCCCAACTCAGAGACTTTCCCTCCAGCAATCTCACCGAATGCCTTGATGACCACGAGCTTGCCAGCTACGTCTACCGTCGTAAAGTCATCCTCAATCATAGACCCTGCATCGGGGGCGTTTCGCCCCGTCAAGTCATATTCCCTGAAGACGCCTTCGAACGAATTCATTGATATGAACGTCTTGTTCCTCACGCGCTCGTCGAACTCGACGATGTAGAATCCGCGTTTCTCACCTTTTGCCGTGGCTTCGAGGTCATGCCCGTAGCCGGTGAACAACGGGCCGGGGAATACGACATTCTCCATCCCCGCTAGACTGTATTCACCTCTTTCATGGATGTGCCCCCCTGCATAATAGTCGAATCCTTTCGGGAGCATGGACACGTCCACCGTTTCCATAGAGCCGAGGTGGCTTGGTTTCAGCTCGGTCAGTCCGCTGTGGAACACGAATATTTTGAACCCACGCTCTCCCTCCAACGCCGGTCTGTCAAGCGCCTGAAAGTACGTGCTTTCGAGCCCTATCTTCCGCGCCGAGATGCCGGCTATCTTCGCTCCTGTTTTCTCGTCGACAGTAACCCCCAGTCTGAGGCTGTCTCCGTCGAAGGTTGGTTTGAACACATTGGTGAGTACTCCAGCGGTGTTGAGGATGTCAATGACAGAAGTCCCGTTGGGGGTATAGTCGTGGCTCCCATAGATGGCATAGATAGGAATCCCATGTCGCCGTACCTCGACCATGCTCCTTAACGCGGTGTCTACGACCCGTAAGTCTGGGATGCCCACATGGAACAGGTCGCCAGACACGAGGACGAAGTCAACGCCGAGTTCAACGCATTTCTTCATCGTCGCGTCAAAGGTCTCCAGCTCGAGCCTCTGGAGGCTAGGTTCCCTGTGAGCTCCGAGGTGAGCGTCTGCCAGGTGGGCGAACTTGTGCAACCCACGACCATGGGCCGACATCAGTTTAAGCGCCTTTTGGAGTCAGGGAAGCTTGAGCCTGAACTCACAGTCGTTGTCTCCTGTCGCTCGGAACTTGGCCTCTTCGCAGTTCGCCTTGAAGCAAATCCCCGGCCTGCAGCGACTGGTCGCCAAAGTTCTTGACCAGTCGATTCTCTCCTGGGGACGCTGAATTCAATCCTGCAATCTAGTTCGGCGACCATTTCCCATTTCGCCTCCTTGGCGAGTCAGATGGCATTACGTAGACCTCTGCGGGCCCGGTCCTTCCGGTGTTCCTATAGGAGTCAGTTCGCTCCACGATGTCTTCTGACACTGGCTGATTCGGAAAGAAGCAGGTAGGTGGATGATCGCTTAGCCTACGCACTTTCTCTGAGTCGCGTTCATCCTAGCCACTCACGTTAAGCGACTCGCAAGTCCGCCCCCCACATATTCTGCTTTAGTGAGAGACGCTTTGACTGTTACTTTCTGAACCTCTGCTCCTATCTGTATTGCTCTACTATAAGCTGGTCGCGCCCCTGGCCTCGCTTATTGGTCCACCAACAGCGCCAAGGTCCCCTCGCAGACGTTCATGATTTTGTCAAGAATAGAACGGCCAGAAGGAAGTTTCGCAGGCTATCGGTCGTCTTTTCAGGCACTCACACTTCAGGCGATGGTCGGGATTCCTCCATCCAAACACACGCCTTGCTCGTGGCACCCGATTCGGGCTTGACTGCTAGGGGAGCACGAACCTCAGAAGGATTTAATTGTTGAACAGTTCCCACAGAAGAAGACGACTTGTCTGACATGATTGGCCACGAAGAGATAGTGCGGAGGCTGATGATGCTCGAGAAGCGCATCAGTGACCTCGAAGTGTCTTTGAAGCTAGGCGCAGACACATTTTCAGGCTCACCAACGACCGGAGCACCTGATTACCGGTTCGACGACCTCCCCACATCGCTCGCCAGGACTTTACGAGCCATGCATGCCCTCGGGGAGGGAGACGCCACTGCAATAAGCAAGAAGACAGAGAGGAGCAGGAGTGTTGAGGCAATCTATCTCAATCAGCTCGTGAGGCTAGGCGCCTTAACACGTGCCAGGACCGGGAAGAAAGTGCTGTTCATGATAGCCAGATTCTGTTAGCCTCTTGCTCGGACGCCGATGCATATGACTCCCACCAGATTACCCATTCCATAGATTGTCTTTCCTACAATCTGCGGTCCCAGTGTTCCCCCTGCATTGACCCTGCGACTTGGCCTTCGTCAGCGTAGTTCAGCCAAGTAGCTCTGTGCTAACGTGCCCACCTCATCAGATCGATTCATGGAGTCCTATCGATTCGACTATCAATAGACTGACATGTTTCTCGTGCGAGAGCCTCTGGACCAGCCTGAGCAGGCCCCAATTGGCCACGAATTCATCCAGCCGGATGGCTTCCTCGCGCAGGAAAACGGTTTAGCCGCTGGTGATCAGCTCTGATTATGTGCCTACAATCGGCTACGCATCGGTGACTCTCCGTTGGATGGAGCCATCAAAGCCCCATCAAGTCCCCTACAGTCGTTCTCGACTTTCCAGATTCGTGGTATACATGGCCCAAATCTTGCCCTCTCGGTGCTTTGTGTGACTGTAGAAGAGGAAACTACAAGCAGGGTGTGGATTTCCCGGCCCCCAGGGGATCCGAAATGACCGCACAATCACCAGGCATGAATCCGCCTCCGAGAACTCGTCGAGCCATTCAGCGTCTGGTCTGACTCTCTCCTCGCTGCGCCTGCTGCCCTGACCGCTCATCACCCTTGTGGACGTCGACCCATGCCTCTCTCAACATCTGTCTGGTACTCATCACTTCGCGGGCACGCCGGAAAGCCGGCGACCGGAAGCGAGTGAAATGCCCCCGGCGGAGGTCTCCCCTCCGCCGAGGAATCGACTCGTGCCGGCCGTAGTCCTCCTTCTGTTCTAGACGGGATTCCGCTCAGCGGCCTACCCTGGCCTGTCGCAGGCACTTCATCGGCCACGTTTGGCCTTGCTCCGCACGGGTCAGCCGTTTCATCCCGCGTCCCACCGACCTCAAGGTCGCCCTATCACTGCTCGAGGTGGGGCGGGTCTCGTTTCTGTTCTGGAGCCGACCGTCTCCGATCGCGCCTCCTGGCGCCATGCGTCCTGCAGCGAGGGAGGAACTTCCCCAGGAGATCCCCGTGGCCCGTCCACCGGCTCGCGTCGGTCATGCATTATGGACCACACCCAGTTAACCGTTACTGAAAGGCGAAATGTGGTTCAGCATGGGCAGCGGCCGCGCCGTATCGCTCAACCGGAAGGAGTCCGCCCATGAGGTCGCCCAATCCGGCGCCGAGCGCACCGCCGGGAATGGGATATATCTCGGCACGGTGAGAGAGGGCGTCAACCAGAATCCGCCCGTTCACGCCGTTCATTGCAGGAGGACGCCTATACAAGTTCATGGAACCAACCTCTCCCGGGGAGCACGAGCTTAGGAGAGGCGGCAGCTACCCAACCCGCTCTCTAGTGAATGACCATGACTACCCGGGGGCAGCTCTCCATGGCCGGAAAGACAAGGACCGTCCACCCTGAGACGCGGGGAGTTGATTGAAGGGCGTCCCTACGGCCCTGAAGACCACGCGCTCTTGGGCTCCTGGTGGAAGGTGCTCACATGAACCACTATCATGGTGGCGTGCGTCACTGCTCGTGCTGGAGCGAGTCGGGGGCGAACAGGTGAGGAAAATACTCTCTCTCAGCCTGCCGCACTTTCCCTTCCGTTCTCGCCCGGCGATAGGCTTCTAGAGGTTCATGGTTGAGAGTGAGGAAGGTCGGACCCCACTTGTATAAGCTGAGGTATCTCTCTGCCTCTTCGACTTCACCGAGTATGTACATCGTAGCCGAGACTGCCTCCAAAGAGCTGAGTACCCCTGCTCTGGAGTAGTTGGTGGGGTTAGCCGCCAATAAGACAGGGAGCCTCCTATGCTTCCCCCCCAGCTTCCTGAAGAACACTTCTTGCGCCTGGTTCCACGAAGCGTCGACGACAAGGACTGCCTTCGCCCCCTTGTCTGGCGGGGAGAGGATTCTGTGCGCCCATGGATTCAGGACTACCACCTTGTCAGAGGCATGGAACTTCCTGCTCACTCCCTTTGCCAGGTCCATGTTGACCATCTTCCTGGCGGTGCACTTGGTTGGGTCATCCTGTCCCATCTCGAGGGCGAACACTCCTAGCATGCGAACTCAATTCGTGGCTTGCTCGGGGTCACTTAAGGTGGTGTCGGTGCTGCCGATGAGGCTGGCCCCGATGACACACACGGTCCTGGCCGCCTAGTCTGAGCGACCACAAGACGCGACGGGCTCGGTCCGAAAGGAGGGTTAAACTGTCAGAAGACCTCCTGCGCGCCACAGCCTCGGTCATGCAACCCTTCGCGGCTTGGTCGCTGCGCTAGAACTCGGCGAAGCTGGCGCAAGGATTAATACTCGTCATAAACATGGTATTGGTGACAGGGGG
>JAJYNM010000076.1 GCA_021786335.1 archaeon | reverse complement strand
CTCGTCGGTGGTGTGCCTCTCGGTCAACAGAGAGGAGCGGTGCGTCACGCTTCATTTAACCCCGAGCGTGTCGGCGCCTGAACAGGCTTGTAACAGGGACCGCATCAACGGACAGATATCGTCGGCCGGTCAAGAAGAATCAGGGGAGCTTAATTTTGTCGCAAGGCTTCGTGGAGGATTTGGTGCCGCAGCGAAGACCATGGGGGGACAGCAGGTGGTACGGCATCTCTACTCAGAAGCCGTTGTTGGAGGGTACTTTGGAGGGGTCCGGTGGCGGCTCGCCTGCTCGAATGCATAAGCGAGCCTGATCAGGATAGGCTCGCTGTAAGCCCGACCCATAAAAGTGATACCCACAGGGAGACCGAACACGAACCCAGCAGGAACGGTGATTGCGGGGTAGCCTGCCAGGGCGGTGGGCTGGGACGAACCCCCTATGCCGTGGTCACCGTCGACGTGATCTATCACCCATGCAGGCGCCCCTGTCAGGGCCACCAGGGCGTCCAGGTGGTGCTTGTCCATGACATAATCAATCCCCTCCTTCCTTGACAATCTGTGGTTCTTTTTCAGCGCAGTCTGATACACTCTGTCCTTCAGGCCGATGGTCGCCTCCGCCTTGAGGAACAAATCCTGGCCGAAATATTTCAATTCCTTCTCCTTGTGCTTCTCGTTGAACGCAATGACATCTTTCAGCGACCGCACCTTCGAGGACGCGAGCCGTGAAAGATATCGGTTCAGATCGGCCTTGAACTCGTGCAAGAGGACGGTCATCTCGCCTTCGTCCATATGCTTCGCCGAAGGGATGTCGGCTGGGTCAACGATTGTGGCACCCATCCTCCGCATCACACCTATCGCAGCTTCCGCTATGGCGTCGGCTTTGTCACTGTACCCAAAATATACCTCACGTGGGACTCCAAGCCGCACCCCCCTCATCCCATCGCAATCGAGGAACTTGGTATAGTCGCGATGCGACTTTCCGATGCCTGACCGGGTTGACGGGTCCATTCTGTCTTCGCCCGCCATCGCACCCAGAAGGACGGCGGCGTCTTCGACCGTCCTCGCCATCGGGCCAACTGTGTCCTGACTGTGGGCTATTGGTACCACCCCTGCGCGCGAAATGAGTCCCAAGGTGGTCTTGATGCCTACGATACCATTGACCGAGGAAGGGCAGAGCACCGAGCCGTCGGTCTCCGTGCCGACGGCAGCCGCAGCTAGGTTGGCAGCCGCGGCCACTGCCGAGCCTGAGCTTGAACCACAGGGGGACCGATCCAGGGCATATGGGTTGCGTACCTGTCCTCCGCGGGCACTCCATCCGCTGGAAGAGTTGCTGGAGCGGAAGTTGGCCCACTCGCTGAGGTTGGTCTTCCCGAGTATCACTGCTCCCGCCTCACGGAGCTTCTTCACGACATATGCTTCCCGACTAGGCCTGGAGCCTATCAGGGCTAGTGAACCTGCGGTGGTCTCCATCTTGTCAGTAGTGGCGATATTGTCCTTCAGAAGCACAGGGATACCATGCAGCGGCCCTCGCGGGCCTGTCTTCACCCTCTCTTCGTCCAAGCGTCGGGCTATCACTAGAGCGTCAGGGTTTACTTCGGCAATCGAGTTCAGCCTAGGTCCAGCCTTGTCTAGTTTGGCAATCCGGTCGAGATATTCTTGGACCAAGGCTCTCGAAGTGAGTTTCCCAGCCTCCATGGCTGCTTGCAGTTCTAGTATCGTCGCTTCTTCGAGGCGGCTGATCAACGACCTGTGAAGGTACGATTGTGAAAGGTAAAACCGTTTGCAGAAGGATGCCATATTGTCGAATATGCGCGGGCGACCGGGCTAGTTTTCGCGAAACCCCCATGATGCGGAGCCACAAGCATCATGCGAGTCCAAGTATACAGGGTCGGCAGCGACCTCAGTCGGATGAGACCCTAGGCGCGAGGAAGTACGCCATCTTAGCACCCTGATCGTTCAACTTCAGCATCAGGCGGACTGGCTTCTTGGTAGAATACTCCAGTTCGACCGTGTCTACGACCCCGCCCAGGGCCTTTAGAATCCCCGAGATGTAGTCAGTGGAGTAAGTAGCCTTGCTTTCGGCATTGGACTGCAGTTCGAGGACATCTGCGTCGTTCTTCGCGAGCGAGATTTCGGCCTTTCCGATGTCGCTCTTGCCTGAAAACGTCAGCTTGTCCTTCGTCGCTGTGAGTGTAATCTGGTCGGAGACGACTGACACGTCTCCGAGAACTTTCTCCAATATGCTCTTTGTCAGTGTCATCTTTGTGTCAAACTCGAGCTTGGGGAGCGGGGCGGAGGCTGCGGTGCTCTCTATCAGGTGTATGTTGAACTCACGCTTGTAACCGTTGGTGAATTTTATCATGATGCTGTCGTCCTCTCCTGATGAAATCTCTACGCTGTCCTTGTTCTCAGCCCGCCCGATGGTCCGGACCAAGTCTTCGACGCGTATGGAGAACCGGAACGGCTTGTCACACTCATAGGCAGCCCATGCAGAGACCGGCCATGCGAGATCGACTAGTGCGACGTGTGAGGGGTCCATGGCCCGGAAGGTGATCCCCTCTGAATTCGCGTCAAAAGTCGCTTCCTCGACCAGTGTCTTGACTGCTGCAGCTACCGCCCGCCATTCAACAGAGCTGGATGTCCTTGCTAGAAACAAGGTGTGTCGGGTTCCTTCGTCTTAGTCAACTGGGATTGGATAATAAGCGTTGGCAGGAATACTTCGAAGCGAACATACACCGCCTGAAACTGAAGACCCATCAACAGCCTCATGGCATAATCTGAGGCGAATGACCAGAGAACGGAGAACGAGCCAAACTTAAATGCATGAGCGAGACCGGGGCCAATCCGCTTCGGTGAGAATATGAAATTCCCAAAGGAAATGAGCACCTACTGCCGTTGGTGTAAACATCATACCAGCCACTCTGTCGGGCTTTACAAGAGAGGGAAAGAACGCGCGGGGTCGTGGGGAGCCAGAAGACAGGCGGGAAGGAAGCGCGGGTATGGCGGCCAAAAGTTCCCCGAACTGATTCGAACAGCAAAGACTACCAAGAAGGCGACCCTACGTTTGAAGTGCAAAGAATGCAATCGTGAAAGCATGCGCGACGGCATCAGACTGCGGAAAGCGGAGATAGCTGCATGAAACGCGACCGGGAGCCGATACCCAAGACAAGGAGTTCATTTCTGCTCGTCAAGTGCCCCGATTGCGGCGAGGAGAGGATACTCTTCACGAACTCGGCCAAGGACATCGGATGCAGAGGGTGTGGGAGGAAGCTCGCCGAGAGCAAGGGCGGCAAGTCGGTGGTCCTGGCCACTGTGGTCAAGCGGCTTGGCTAAACCGAGAAATACCACCTGAAAGGCCGATGAAGACGTGGGCGAAGATAGGTCACTCCCCGACCCGGGCGAGATTGTAGTCTGCACAGTCAGAGAGATTACGTCACACGGCATCTATGTCAACCTGGACCAATACGATGGGACTAACGGGTTCTTGCACGTCTCTGAGATTTCCACCGGCTGGGTCAGGAACATCGACAGGGTGGCCAAAGTCTCACAGAAACTCATCCTGAAGGTAATCAGGGTGAACAGGGTGCGCAGGGAGATCGACCTTTCACTTAGACAGGTGACCAATGAGGAGAGGCGCCAGAAGGTGATTGAGTGGAAGCGTGAGGAGAGGGCGCTGACTATCATCGACGCCGTGAGCAAGAAGATTGGGATTGATGAAGTCCATGTAAGGGAACTGAAACAGAAACTCGAGGGGGAGTTCGGAACATTGTACGCCTCTCTGGAGACAGCTGCTAGGAGAGGCGCCGAAGGGCTCTCGGGGGCTGGGCTCATGGATAGGGAGACAAAGGCCATAGCCGAAATCGCATCAGAGAAAATCATACCCCCCAGGTACGAGGTTGGAGCGCTGGTGGAGGTGTCTTCAAGGTCCCCTGAGGGGATAGAGCAAGTGAAGAAGACCCTCCTGGCGGCTGCATCCACTCCGTCTGCGGATGTCCGCATCACCTATGCAGGGGCTCCGCACTACAGGGTGAGGATAACAGCCGACGATTACAAACAGGCCGAAAAGGCGATGGACGCAGTACTCGAGAAGATCAAGGACGGCGTGGGTAAGCATGACGCCTTCAGCTTCAAACGAGAGATATCGAGGAAGTATGGCGGGTCGTCTTGAGGGGCCTGATGTTGAAGTGCACCCAGTGTGGCAGATACACGCTGGCTGATAGCTGCCCCATCTGTGGGGCAAAGGCCGTCACGGTCCATCCCGCTCGCTACTCGCCTGACGACAGATACGCGAGGTATCGGAGCCCGCTGGCTTACGAAGAAGGACGGTCGGAAAAGCCGACAGATGCCGCGAGCGCCTGAATCTCCGAACCCGCACCTGAACATACGCCACTTGACCATGACCTGTCCGCAGAGCCTAACTGAAATAAGGCTGAGAGGACTCAGGCGGTGTAGTTGCCTGGGACCAATTGATAGACCAGAATTGTGTTGAAGCACTGGAGAGACGTGTCACCTGGGCATGGGTTGCCTGCAGAAGTCCCCGAGATGCCCTGCTGTGCCAGGGAGAAACTGGGAGATATGTACGCGAGCCTGAACGGACCGGTGCTGTTAGACGGATAGGTGAGGGTGCCCGGATAGGCGAACGCCTGGTAGGGCGGAGCACCGTTACTCGCTTGCTGGTAGGTCGAAGAGAAGGAGCAGTAGAATAAGTTGGCACAGACGGTGCCGGTGTTCGACGACGAGGGGACGAGCCATCCTGCGTAACGGAATGGGAGGAGCTGGCCGAAGAGTGAGCTATCTGCTCCGTAGGGGGTCAGGTTGAAGTCATCGACGCCGGTGCATGGTGGAGCGCCGGCTGTGGGGCACTCTAAGTAAGTTGACTCGTTCAGCCCGCCGATGCGTATAAACCACTGCTTCTTGCTCTCGTCCCCGCCGCCTGCGGTGAACCCGCCCCCGCTCGGGACCTGCAATATGTAGTAGTAGGACGTGCCAGTTGTAGACGAGGAGACGGGCATTATGCTGCCCGTGATGAATATGGCGACATAGGTCGGCCTGCCGTCTGTCATGCTCTGAGCCATGGCCGCTGCCTGCGTGGAGTTGGACATTAAAAGCCGACCCACCTGCGCAATCCTGGAGCTGTTGATGGTGGCGTTATCTATCAAAGTGGTCCTGTTTCCCATGACCGCAATCCAGTAGCCGTAATCCCACCAGGCGATGATTACGGAGTTAGTCGGCGTGTTTTGTCTCATCCACTGGAGTGTGTCTATCCAGTCAGGGAACCCGCCCCGAGAGTAGATGGTCGCCCCGTTGGTGATGCTCACCCCAGAGTCGGCAGGACTGTTGTCGCAGAAGAGCTGCCCGCTGGAGGTGCACTGGACAGGATTGGGAATCCAGTAGGTACCTGCCGGTAGTACGAGCAGGGCTATGACAGCTATCGAGAAGACGACTTTCATCTCGTTGCGTGAAGTCGGCACCTGTTTTTTCTTGACCAGAGCGGTAGCGTTCGGCTTTACCAGGGCAAAGACGAGCTCGGCGAAACCAATCCCTCCCAAGATTCCTAGCGCGAGAGAGGAATAGACCAGCAGGCGAGAGAACGAAGCTGAGAAGTATAGGCCCGTCAGGCCGAACACAAGGGCGTAGATCATCGGAATACCTCTGCGTTTGAAGGCCACCAGAGCCCCCACTATCCCAAAGGACATGAGAATCGCATAGGAAGTGAAATAGTCAGCTCCCGTAGGCACCACCTGCTCTGCGACAGACTTCACGAGTTCGTCAGAAGCGGTTGTACCTGATGCGACTATCCCTGGGTCCAAGACGGTGAGGTATCTCAGTGACAGCCCTCCGACCAGGCCGAAGCTCAGTAGGGCGAGCCCGCCGAGACCGAAGCCGAAAAGGAGTTTGAAGAGAGTAGGCCTGAACTCGGTCGGCTTCGCCCAGCCCTTAACCCATTGTGCGATAAGGAAGAACACGGTCCCTCCGATCAGCGCAAGACCCACAGGGTCGGTGATCAAGTGGACGCCGGGGAAGGGGAAGACAGCGCTCATGAAGAGGGTGGCCGAGGTGAATGTGACAATCGCAGGCGAGTAACCGCTGAGGTCGATGTTCAAGAATGGAAGGATAAGGAAGACTACGCCGAACGCCGCGGTGAAGTAGTTCCCACCGCCCCACGCGGTGTTGCCATACCCCATCATAATCCCACCTGCGAGGGCTCGGAGGACCCGTCCTCTCGCGGGCCTCTCTTTGTCGAAGACGGTGAGCAACATGTAGCTCGCAGCTACGAAGAGGAGTATGGTGAAGGGCTCTGACTTGTACCATCCCAGGTTCCCTCTTTCAATGAGGGGGGGAGAGACCGCGAAGACGAGCGCAGCGAACAGACCAGCCGCGTCGCCGGCTATCTTCCTCACTACGAAGTAGAATAGGACTGAAGTCAACGCTCCGAAGAACACAGGCAGTACAATCAGGAGGTCATAGAGGGTTATCTGAACGCCGAAGATATCGTGGACCAGCAGGTAAATCATCGCCCCGCCAATCTGGAGGCCGTCCTGGGAAGTCGCGGCTACGTTCCGCCCAACTGGGAACCATGTCTGGATGTCATGCCAGAAGAAATAGCCCTGCAGGTTGTGACAACTTGTGAGGATGGTCGGGCCGCACCCTGCTGGGTTAGCGAAGAAGGCCGCGTACAAACCCTCTTCGTGAGCGAGGTTCACGATGTGCTGGGCCGCATAGTAGTCATAATAGGGGTCGAACTCATTGAGGTAGAAACCATACTTCGCGGCATAGGATCTCATCAAGACCGCGATGGAGAAGATTATCGCCAGCGCCATCGTCAGCATTACGGAACGGCGTGAAAGGGTTGGCCGCCTGATGGAAGACCGTAGGGTGTCGAGCGCGCCCAAGTCTTGACTTCGACTTTCTGCGGCCTATTTTAACCGTGCTCTTTTAGGCTACTTCTGGAGCAGGGTTTCCAGGTACGCAGTGTAGGCCTTCGCATCGAGGAGGGACTTCCGCTCGGTGGACAGGTTCAACGGCTCGACCACTATGAGCCATCCTTCCACATAGGGCGATTTGTTGATTAGCTCAGGGTGAAAGTCAAGGGCGCCGTTGGTTTCCACCACTCTGCCTGAAAGGGGTGCGTAGACCTCTGAGACTGCTTTGATGGATTCCACCGTACCCATTGGCTTCGACTGCTCAACCGTGACGCTCACCTTTGGTGCACTGACGTAGACCACGTCGTTGAGGGTTTTGGCCGCGTAGTCTGTGATCCCGATCCTTATCGTCTTCCCCTCCTGTTTGGCCCACTCGTGCTCCTCCGTGTACATCAAGTCGTCTGGAATCTGATATCCTTGAATCTCCATTGGGCCCACGCCGCACTGTGTGGCTAATTACCCTTCTGTCTCTTCCACCCGTATGACCGCTCTTCATAGAACGGGGGTCTCGTGACCGCTCCCGGCTGGTTGTCACCCCTGATAGTCACGCCGACCCTTGAGCCTGGTTCGGAACTGGAGTACGCCAAGTAGCAGAGAGCGATTCCCTTCCGAAGGATGGGAGAGAAGGTGCCACTGGTTACTACGCCAATCGGCCCAGCGTCACCTATTACTTCGAAGCCGTGCCGGGGTATTCCCGAGTCCAGCACCAACCCTCGTCTGATTCTAGACGGAGGTTGGGCCGCCAACGCTTCCATCGCATCCGAACCTACAAAGTCCCGTTTTCCTGCGGCAACTACCCATGCGAGGTCCGCCTCGAACGGGTTCGTGGTTTGGTCTATGTCGGCGCCGTGGAGCGGGAAACCCGCTTCAAGCCTCAGGGAATCCCTGGCGCCTAGGCCGCAGGGCGTCGATGTCTCTGCCAGCTTCTCCCAAACATTCACCGCCCCACCTGGATGCTCGTTGGTCGCATCGTAGACGGTCACTTCAAAACCGTCTTCGCCTGTATACCCAGTCCTTGAAATCAAGGCATTCCCGCCTGCCACCCTGGCCTCGGCGCACCTGAACCGCTTGAGCTGGCCCAGGTCTAGGTCGGTCAGGCTTTGGAGGGAGGTGATAGCACCTGGACCCTGCACTGCAATCATGGCAGTAGAGGCAGTCCTATCGTCGACACTCAAGCCCTCAGGAGAATGGGCGAGCATGTGGTCCATGTCGGCCTTGGTGTTGGCCGCGTTGACTACGACCATATACGCGTCCTCCCTGAGCTTCTCAATTATCACGTCGTCAATTATCCCGCCATTCGAGTTGAGGAGGAGAGTGTAGAATACCTTCCCCGGGGGCTGAGTCTTTACCGCAGTCGGGACCAGGCTCTCCAAGAAGTCTGTGGCATTCGGACCCTCTACACCGAACCTCCCCATGTGCGAGACGTCGAAGACCCCCGATGCGTTCCTGACTGCCATGTGCTCTGCCATGGTGGTGGTATACCAGAGCGGCATCTCGTAACCCGCGAACTCCGTGAGCTTTGCGTGCGTAGAATGGTAGCCGAAGAGCTGGGTGGTCTTGAGCACGACGTAGAACTGGCCCCGATATTATTTAAGTGGACGACGCACTGGCGGAAATCGTTGCTCATCCTGCGCCCAGTGCGAGTCCCTGTGAAGGTCACGAGGTTCGACATCGTCGCGGCCATCGAAAAGAAGATTGGCGCCGGACTGAGAGACGGTGACGTGCTCGTAGTTTCGAGCAAGTTCATCGCCATGTCAGAAGGGAGAGTGATAAGACTCGGGAGTGTGAAGGCGACGGCCAAGGCGAAGGCGCTGGGGGTGGAGTACCACATGGACTCGAAGCTCTGCGAGCTTGTCCTCCGCGAGTCCGACCATGTGATAGGCGGGATACCAGGGTTCCTGCTAGCCAGCAAGGAAGGGCTCCTGACGCCCAACGCGGGCATAGACAAGTCGAACGTCAGACATGGGGCAGTAATCCTCTACCCCAGGAAAGCCGATGTCGCCGCCCATATGATCAGAGAGGCCCTGATGTTTTCCAGGGGCGTCTCCGTGGGTGTTGTGGTTTGCGACAGCAGGCTCTCTCCCACTCGGAAGGGGACCACGGGGGTGGCGATAGGGGCGTCGGGGATAGACGCAGTACGGGATATGAGAGGCAGGAGGGACCTCTTCGGCAACGTGCTCAAGGTCACCTCTCAGGCGATAGCCGATGACCTTAGCTCGGCGGCAGAGGTGCTGATGGGCGAGTCGGACGAGTCCACGCCCATCGTGTTGGTCAGGGGGCTGAAGAGAGCTCTTCGGGATGGATTGGAGTACGGTCCAAGGAGGTTCGCAGTAAGGATAGAGGAAGATGTCTACCTCAGGAGCCTCGGATTTGCTGGTGGCGTATAGGCCTAAATGCCCGCGCCGAGCTGGCTTCGATGTTGACCTATGAGATTGTTTGCAACTCCTGTGGCGCCCCGTTGTATTCTGGGTTTGACCTACGGTCTCCGGGCGACGTGTTGAAGGCAGCAGACTACCGGTGCAGGAAGTGCGGTGTCAAGCTCGCTCTGAGCAGGTTCCAGGTCGAAGTCAGGAAGATTGACGGCTCTTTCGACTAGAGTTGGCGGATAGGGAGGTCATAGGTCCGCGCACCTGGAAGTACCCATGGCAGCCGACGGTTACACCCTAGTCATCTGCGAGAAGCCGGATGCGGCAAGGAGGGTATCCGACGCCCTTTCGGATGGGAAGTGCGCTGTCTCGCAGGTGGAGGGTGCCCCCGTGTTCAGGTTCATGAGGGAAGGAGAGGAGTTCGTTGTCTGCTCCGCCCTGGGGCACCTATACGGCGTGTCAGACCCATCACGGGAAAGGACAGTCTATCCTGTCTTCGATGTGGAGTGGTACCCCTTGAACGAAGTGGACAAGGGGAGCACGACGGCGAGGAGTCGAATTGCGGCCATAAGGAAGCTAGCAGCTGGGGCTGCCAAATTCGTCAACGCCTGCGACCTCGACGTCGAAGGGGAAACCATTGGATTCAATCTATTGAGATATGCCTGCGGAGGGAAGGAGAAGGGAGCGCTCAGGGCCAGGTTCTCGACGCTGACAAAGGATGATCTGAGGAGGTCCTTCGGCGATTTGAAACCTCAGGAAACCGACGGCCTTGCGAGGGTCGGGCGGACGAGACACGCGATTGATTTCTTGTGGGGGATCAACCTGTCAAGAGCACTATCGCAGTCCCCGCTCGCCTCAGGGCGCAGATACAGGACGATGAGCGTAGGCAGGGTCCAAGGGCCCACCTTAGGATTCTTGGCAAAGAGGGAACGAGAGATACGCGAGTTCGTCCCCATCCCCTATTGGAAGGTGACCGGGCTCTTTCGGAAAGACGGCAAAGAGTTCTCGGCTGGGTACATCGAAGAGAAGGTTAAGACTAGAGTGAAGGCTGAGGGGATTCGTCTCGCGTGCAGAGGTGGCATGGCAGTGGTCGCAGCGGTGCGGAGGAGCACGGTCCAAGTGAGCCCGCCCACACCATTCAATCTCGGAGACCTCCAGAGGGAGGCATACAGAGCGCTCAGAATCCCTCCGAGCAGGACACTCCAGATAGCCGAGAGCCTATACCTGACTGCCCTGATCTCCTATCCTCGAACCAGCAGCCAGATGCTGCCTGCCTCTCTGGATTTCCGGAGAATACTCGACGGCATTGGGAAGATGCCAGCGTACTCCGACGCGGTTCAAAAGATATTGAAGCACGGGACCAGAACCACACAGGGGACGAAGTCTGACCCTGCTCACCCCGCCATCCACCCCACCGGCGAGAGGCCCCGGACCTCTCTCGGCGCGCTGACACACTCGCTGTTCGAACTCATCGTCCGGAGGTTCCTCGCTGGATTCGGGCCACCGGCAAGAAGTGAGCTGGTCGACACCTTGCTCGAGGTGGAGGGATACCAGTTCAGGGCGATGGGGAGCAGGACCTCATTCCATGGATGGATGGAGTACTATGGCAGTTATGCAGGACGCAGGGACACGGAGCCTTTCCCAGCCGCGGAAAGTGACATAGTAGAGGTCGCCGGGGTGACCGTCGCAGAGAAGTTCGAACAGAGGCCTCAGAGGTACAACCAGGGCAGCCTGCTTGGGAAGATGGAGAGCGAGGGGATTGGAACGAAGGCGACCAGGGCAGACATAATCTCGACCCTGCTGTCGAGGGGTTACGTGTCGGGGGAAAGCTTGGAGGTGACGGACCTCGGGTTCGCGGTGATCGAGACGATGGAGAAGTACTCCCCCTCGGTGGTGAGCACCGACCTCACCCGGAAAGTCGAAGAGAGGCTCGAGTGCATCGAGGATGGGACAGAAGGAGAGTCGGGCATCGTCAGAGAGACGATACGCGCGGCCTCCGAGCAACTCATGAAGCTCATCGCTAACGAGGAGGAGGTGGGGAAGGAGATAGATGGGACACTGGCTGCTGAGGCGGCCAGGTCTGGCATTCTAGGGAAGTGCCCAATCTGCAAGAGCGGACACCTTAGTGTCGTACGCTCGAAGGCCACGAAGAAGAGGTTCGTGGGCTGCTCGAATTACTCTAATGGGTGTAGGGCGTCCGCTCCTCTACCTCAGAAAGGGACCCTCAGGCCGACCGCGAAGGCTTGTGGGAAGTGCTCTTGGCCTTTGGTGTACATCTCAGTGGGGAAGCGACCATGGACGCTCTGCGTCAACCCTGACTGCCCCGGACGGAAGAAACCATGAGGTGTGCCATCTGTGGCAGGCAGGGGCAGGAAAGCCTCTGTAGGCGCCACGAAAGTGCGAAAGAGAGGCTGGAGGCGGCATTTCCTCGGTGGGTCATGGCCTATGGAGGGATTAGTTGGGAAGACTTCTTGGATAACGTTATACGCAACGCCCAGACGGGCCCCTGGGCAAAAGAGGTAGCAGAAGCCCTGCGTGGTAGTTAGATGATCAGACAAGCAATCCAGTCGGCCTACAAGAAGAGCGTAGGTGCCCTGAAAGACTGGCTAGTGGGCACCGTATCCTCCGCGACCAGAGGGGGGGGCCTCATCCAGCTGCTCTACGTCATAGTCATAATCGGCCTCATGGCAGGGTTTGTTAGTGCAATTACCTACCCTGTAGCCAACGAGACACTGATTCCTTACCCCAGCGGCTCGAACGAGACGGTGCCCGAAGCCGTGGTCGACGCCATGGTGATCGTCATGGGGGGGGCGGGCATTTACCTGACCTACATGAGCGGAAGGCAGACGGTCAGGTCTAGGGCCGTAAACTTCTATCTCGGCATCGCCCTGTTGCTGCTCATAGTTTCGCTGTTCATAGGATTCAACCTCGCGATCCTCAAGGGATTCGGGTAGAGAACACTCCTCCCGGCCAGGCTGAGCCTCTCTCCGCTCTAACAGTCAGTTCGGATTCCCTCACTTCCACGGACGCCGTTATGTCTGAAAGCCCAGAAATCGACCTGGCGGTTCCAAGCCTTCCGAAGCCCTCACGTTTGTACATACACAGGATTACTGCCTTGGAATTCGTCCTTGCCAGATATGAAAGGCTCGCCAGCGCGAATCCCATCCTTCTGCCGCGGGAGCTGCCGTCCTCAAGGGAGAACAGGTGATAGAGTGTGTTGAGGCTGTCTAAAACTATGGTGCGTTGGGGGGCTTCGAAGAGTTGAGACATCTCAGCTTCGATGTCAGAGCCAGGGTAGGGGACCCTCAGAGTCCACGAGTCGTCCCCGACTGACGTGGGGGCGAAGACCACGTCGGCGTAGGAGGAGTAGAGAGCGTCTAAATCCATGAAAGTACATGTTCTCCCTGAAGCTCTCAGCAGCCCTATGACGGCCCGCGCGAACGCGAGGTTGTCCTGCCTGCTCCCCATCAGGAACGTGGAGGTCTTCCCTGCGAGTGGCTGAAAGAAGGACAGGGGATGCTGCGGTCCGGAGCTCATCCCTCTTGTCAAAGGTCACGTCACTATAAGAAAGCGCCTTGGGGCCGCTCGCAGCTTATGGGCTGCGTCGCCATGTTATCTCTGCTCGCCCATCTGCTGGAGCTGACGCCTTTGCGGCGGACCCACGCCCACGTCGAGGACCCAACAGGTATGGAACCAACCCTGTGTTCGGCTTGGGAAAAAGCGGCTCGATGTTTCCGTAAGGGCTCGGACCAAGACCGCGCAGCGAGCCAAATGGCATAAATGCCCCCATACAGGCAAAAGATGGTATGGCAAAGAGGGTGGCTGACATCATAGTTGACTCGTTTGTTTCTCAAGGGGTGGAGCGGGTGTACGGTGTCGTAGGCGATTCCCTCAACGGAATAGTCAGTGCAATCCGGTCAAGGGGCGACGAGATTGAGTGGGTCGGCGTCCGCCACGAGGAGTGCGCCGCCTTCGCAGCCGGCGCAGAGGCACACCTGACAAGGAAGCTCGCGGTCTGCGCGGGGAGCTGCGGGCCGGGGAACATGCATCTAATCAACGGTCTCTACGACTGCTACAGGAACAGGGTGCCCGTCCTTGCCATAGCATCCCACATCCCGAGCAGGGAGATTGGCAGTGGTTACTTCCAGGAAACCCACCCGGAGTTGCTGTTCAAGGAGTGTTCTCTGTACTGTGAACTGGTTTCCCACCCCGAGCAAATCTGCAGGGTGCTCGAGATTGCGATGCGGAAGGCAGTCGCCGAAGGGGGCGTCTCGGTGCTGGTGATTCCTGGTGATGTGGCCCTCCTCGACTCGACCACCCAGCGCCCTGTCCCTTCCTTCGAGAGGCCGTCTCCGTCGGTGTGCCCATCTGAAGCGGAGCTCCAGAGAGCAGTGAAAATCCTCAATTCTGGCACGAAGATCACAATCCTTGGTGGGGCCGGGTGCGAAGGAGCCCATTCTGAACTGATCGGCATCGCTGGGATCCTGAAAGCCCCGATAGTGCATGCCATGAGAGGGAAGGAGTTTATCGAGTATGATAATCCGTACGATGTAGGGATGACTGGGCTCCTGGGGTTCTCGTCCGGATACTACGCTATGATGGACTCCGACGTCCTCCTCATGCTGGGGACTGATTTCCCATACCAGCAGTTCTACCCTCCAGATGCGAAGGTGATTCAGATCGACGTGAGGGGAGGGCAGATCGGCAGGAGGACGAAGGTCGACCTCGGCATGGTAGGGGATGTCAGGACGACCCTTGCGGCGTTGATGCCGCTGCTGTCCCCGAACAAACGTGGAGGCGGCCACCTGAAAGCGAGTGTGGACCACTACCGGAAGACCAGGGCCGAGCTTGATTCGCTGGCGATGGGTACGCCGGGGAAGATCCCGATACACCCGCAGTTTGTAGCAAAAGTGACAAACGACGTCGCAACAGATGACGCCATATTCACCTGCGATGTGGGTACCCCCACAATCTGGGCGGCGCGGTACCTGAAGATGAACGGGAAGCGCAGGCTGCTGGGATCTTTTTCACATGGTTCTATGGCCGGGGCGCTTCCCCTGGCAATCGGCGCCCAGAAGGTGTTCCCCGAGAGGCAGGTGATCTCCTTCTCTGGTGACGGGGGGCTTACGATGCTCTTGGGCGACATGCTCACCCTCAGGCAACAGGATCTACCAGTGAAGGTGGTGGTCTTCAACAATGGTGCCCTAGCTTTCGTCGAGCTCGAAATGAAGGCGGCAGGCATACTGGAGCACGGCACAGACCTCCTCAACCCAGACTTTTCGAGGCTCGCCGACGCAGTCGGCCTTCTTGGCCTACGGGCCGAACTTCCGGAGCAGGTGGAGCCTATGTTAAGGCAGGTGCTGCAGCACCCAGGCCCCGCCCTCCTCGATGTCGTGGTCAACAGACAGGAGCTCTCTCTCCCTCCGAGCCTGAAGCTCGAAGAGGTCAGGGGGATGACCCTCTACATGGTCAAGGCCGTCCTCAACGGTCGCGGGGACGAGGTCCTCGACCTGGCACGGACCAACCTCTTCAGATAGCAAATGGCTGGGATTCGTCACATCGGAGAACGTCTATAAACTCGAATCCCTGATTCTGACCATGGAGTACGTCAGACTTGGCCAGACGGGCCTCAAGGTGTCGCGGATCTGCCTGGGGTGCATGTCTTTCGGGACAGAGGACGATTGGAAGGTCGAAGGCGAGGATGCGAAACGAGTGCTCGCGCGCGCATGGGACCTTGGGATTAACTTCTACGACACCGCAAATGTGTACTCGAGTGGCAAGTCGGAGGAGATAGTCGGGGAATTCCTCGAGGGGCGCCGGAACGACGCTGTGCTGGCCACCAAGGTCCGCGGAGAGATGGGCCCGGGGCCGAACCAGCAGGGTCTGTCGAGGGTGCACATCATGTGGCAAGTGAGCCAGTCGCTTCGGAGGCTGAAGACCGACCACATCGACCTCTATCAGATTCACAGGTGGGACTACGAGACGCCCATCGAGGAGACGCTCTCGGCGATGACCGACCTGATCAGACAGGGGAGAGTGCACTATATCGGCGCGTCCAGCATGTGGGCGTGGCAGTTCGCCAAGGCCCTCTACACCAGTGATTTGAAGGGGTTCGCGCGGTTCGCAACCATGCAAGACCTCTACAACCTCCTCTACCGTGAGGAAGAGAGGGAGATGATTCCACTCTGCAAGGCTGAGGGGATCGGTCTCATCCCTTGGAGCCCTACGGCTGGAGGCATACTCTCAGGAAAGTATCTCGAGAATGGGAAACTGGTGACCAGGGAAGGGGACAGCAAGCGGGTCAGCCCCGGCTCCATGGGGCACACGCGCTATGTCGGGAAGCCCCAGAATGATGAGATAGGTAGGAGGTTGGTCGAGCTCGCGAAGCAAAAAGGGGCGACTCCCAACCAGGTTTCTCTCGCGTGGCTGCTAAAGAAAGGAGTGACTGCCCCTATCATCGGCACCTCAAAAGTCGAGCATCTCGTGGAGATGGTAGGTGCGATAGACGTGAAGCTGTCGGACGAAGAGGCGAAGCGACTGGAGGAGCCCTACATCCCGCAGCCGGTCGTGGGTTTCACCTAGGCTAGTCTCTCGCCTGCGGTCGGCTCATCCTGCAGAACATTAGCATGTAATCGCGCGGCCCGACGACGGAGTGGCGAGCGCACCCCTCGTAGCAAGTCTCGAGCCGGACCCTCCATCATTTCTTATCCTTGGTCAGACGATTCGCTTCCTCTTTTTGTGGGCAGAGCCGATTCCTTCGAACCCGCCTAAGCCTGCCCGCTCGGAGCGTCAGCGTCAGGCCGCACCTCGTGCTGCTTGCCGCCCAGTTCTTTTGTCGTTGAGATGTGTCTGTTGACTCGGGCCGTGCGTCCTCCGCCGCCCCCGACCACTCTGATATGTTCAGGTGAGATCTTACACCGGGACTACTGATGCCTGAATTTGGAAATGCTCTTCGTCCCGTGTGGAACGTCTGTGGGAACCGGATGGCCGAAGCAATATTCAACCGGCGTGGAACCCCACATAGAGCTTCGAGCGCGGGCGTCGCCGCAAGATATGCGGGCATCGAAGGACGCCGACTTGTGGAAGTGCGTCCCGAAGTCGTCATGACTAGAGACGTCGGCATAGACGTTTCCGATGCAGTGTCGAAGCGGTTGACCGAGGAGATGGTCAGGCGAGCAGACCTAATCGTCTATCTCGGTGAAACGGAGCACGTTCCTTCATACCTCAAGAAGTGCAGGACGCTGTTGCCCTATGGAGTCCAAGACCATGTGAGCATGACGCATGCAGAGCACGCGGAAACGACGGAGCGCGTGCAGGAAGTGGTCTCCGATGTAATCGGAAAGTTCGAGAGACTGTGACGTGCCTCGGCGTAGTACCATCCTCCCCTTGGGATGACCCGAATCATATTACTGACGCCTGTAGCCCAACCTCGCTGCCTGAAGAAACAGATTTTCAACACTGGCCCAAGCAGGGTTGCCATCCTTGGAACTCTCCAAACAGGGAAGAAACCTGACCCTCGTCGTCGTCGGGGGCCTGGTAGCCGGGACAGCCCTCGCATCGGTGAGAGTGGACGGTGTACCTCTGACCTACCTGCTCCTCCAGTTCAACAGTCTGGTTGCGATGGGATGGGTGTGGCAGCTTGCCACCTCGGTGGTCGTCGCCCCTCCGACGCTGTCGGGTGTGTTCGACGTTGGGTTCAACGCCATGGCATTGGTCTGGCTCGATAGTTTCTTCACCCTTGCGTACAGTAGGAACCAGTATTACCTGGTCTTCGTTCTTACCGCCATCGCAGGCAACATCATGAGCCTAGCTGCCGGGCCGGATGCAGCGAGCTTCGGAGCGTCTGGGGGGATCTTCGGCCTCCTCGCTGGGGTCATATCGTTCGACGTGGCGACAAGTAGGAGGGTCGATTTCACCCTGGTCGCCTGGTTCGTTGTCGTCTTCGTGGTCAGCAGCTTTCTGTTCGCCTCCGTGGATTGGTTGGCCCATGTGGGAGGGGCACTGCTCGGCCTCGCCCTTGGGTATGCCATAGGGGGACGGAGAAGGAGGGAGGACTATGCCCTGCCATAGTCTGGAAGAACCAGTCTGTGTCGAGTGCCGCTGTCGGCACGCCCTTGCCCCGAGTGCGGTCAGGCTAGACGTGCTAATCGAACATCATGTCGTTCCCATCAGGGTCGGTCGCGAAGCCTGCTGGTCCAATCTGAGTCCACCCCTCTCACCTCCTTGAACTCGGTGTCCTTTGGCCATGGCGTCTAGGTGTCCCTTGCGCATGCCTGTGGATGCAAGGAGAGCTTCGAGTTTCCTGCGGGTGTCGAAGCGAGGTGTGTTCTCTTCGAGGGCACCTCAGACCGCGATTCGAGACTCGGTCTTTCACCGCAAACCAGTCTTTTGAATTAGTCCACGGATAACATGGTGAAATGAGTTTCTCACGGGATCTCTTGCTCGCAGGTCCTCAACGGCCAAGCACATCCAAAAAGAACCCAGGTTCCAGGATGTAATGCAATCTCGGAACCTGTAAGTGCTGAATGTTGTTTCGGTGGGTTTGCGTTCACTTTTTCTATCCGGGCGCCTCTGCCTTCGACATGCGTTTCGAGGAGACGAAGAAGTTCGAGGTCGACGCCTCTGAGGTCTGGAAGAGAGCGTCAGCCATCAATGAGATTCCGAAATACTGGCACGGAACCAGAACCCTCGAGGTCGTGAAAGAAGACAACGGCGTGGCCCACGTGAAGATAAAGTTCGCATTCGGTGGGTCGGGAGAGGCGGACATCTCTAAGGACGACGCCAAACGACGGCTGACAATCAACTACACGTCGGGTCCGTTCACTGGGAAGCAGACTGTAATGGTGGACGGCGGACAGGTGGTCGCCGTGTGGGACGTGAAGTTCAAGGGGGCCTTCCGCATCGTTTCGAACTGGAACGAGGGCCATTTCAGGTCGGGGACCGTGCACGCGTTGGAGAGGCTGGCCGCCCCGGAGGGCCAAGCCTAGCTCAGGCGCCATGGGAAGCACCGTTGCTACTCCATCCTTTGAAAAGTCCACGCCGTCACTAAGAAAGCGATTGGTTGAGCTCATAGTCCACGTACGCCCCCAAAGGTGAGCCCAGTCAGGTGGGTCAGCTGTCGAACAGCTGCGTGCCTTTCTCGACCAGTGATGCTCGAGTGGCTTAAGGAGGTTCTCGGCATAATCAGCTCTAGAAAGCTCCTCTAGGAGTTTGAAGGCGCCTAGTCCATCTCGGCCATGGGCTCCCTGCTAGCTCTGGTTGTGTACTTTTCTGAGCACGAATCACTATAAGCGCTTTGAAACTGAGTCGGAAGGGAAATTGGGTGGTCACCTTTGGCCCTGCTGTCGTAGCCTCGGAGCTTGAACTGTCAGCCAAGAAGCTGGACCTCACACAACGACCAAGAGAGCTCTTCGCGAGATTTCTGGACAGATATGAGAACGCATTCCTGTTAGAGTCTGCCAGCGACCATTCGAAACTGGCTGAGTATTCATTCATCGGGTTTGAGCCTTCGATACTTGTAGAAGCCAAGTCAGGCGTGCTGGAAGTAACCCACGCAGCAACAGGGTCGAAGGAGCGGGTCAAGACTACGGACCCGTTAAAGGAGTTGAGGCGCATCGTCCCCCCGGACTCCGTCAGTGGACTCTTCAGGTTCATTGGAGGCGCAGTCGGGTACATATCATACGACGCCGTGAGATACTGGGAAAGACTGCCTCACAGGGACGGAGTCCAGGCGCAATTTCCAGACCTGCAGTTTGGGATTTACAGAGACGGGGTTGTCTACGACCATGTGAGAGGGGAGACCTACTACTACACCCTCGGAGAGAATAGGGTGAACGAAGTGCTCGCCACGGCTGGGAGAGGAGAGGGAGACACCGCGGTCAGGGCCTCTGAGCCGAGACTGTCCATGAACAGACAAGAGTTCGAGGACCGAGTCCTTCGAGTGAAGGAGTACATTTCGGCCGGCGACATATTCCAGGCTGTGCTCTCCAAGCGTATCGATGTGGAGGTAGAAGGGGAGCTTTCAACGTTCTACGAGTCTCTGAGCCGAGTCAACCCGTCGCCGTATATGTACTTCCTCAAGTTCGGAGGTACGAAGGTCGTCGGATCAAGCCCAGAGATGCTGGTCAGGGTAGAAGACCGGAGGGTGGAGACATATCCGATTGCCGGGACGCGTCCTGCGCGGGCTGACAGCAAAGAGAACTCGAGGCTCGCGAGAGAGCTCGTCGACGACCCAAAAGAGAAAGCCGAACATGTGATGCTCGTAGACCTGGCTAGGAACGACATTGGGAAGATTGCAAAGTACGGGTCGGTCAAAGTCCCCGAGTTCATGGCGGTCGAACGGTTCAGCCATGTTCAGCACATGGTCTCCCACGTGGTCGGCGAGTTGAGGGAAGGCCTCGACTCGTATGACGCCCTGAGAGCGGTCTTTCCCGCAGGCACCGTGTCTGGCGCACCAAAAGTCAGGACCATGGAAATAATCGAGCAGCTCGAACCGTCTACGAGAGGCCCCTACGCTGGAGCGGTCGGGTATTTCTCATTCAATGGAAACGCCGACTTCGCGATAACTATACGGACCCTGGTCTCCCGCGGGAGGACATGTTCTATACAAGCCGGCGCGGGCATCGTTGCAGACTCGTCCCCGGAGAAAGAATGGGATGAAACCGAGGCGAAGGCGAGAGGTCTGCTGGAGGCTCTAGAGCTGGCGGAGAAGAAAGCATGAAGGTACTGATATTGGACAACTACGACTCCTTCGTCTACAATCTGGCCCAGTATGTCGGGGCCCTGGGAGCCGAGCCCCTCGTCCTAAGGAACGACGGGGTCACCATAGACGAGGTCGAGGAGCTCTCTCCCGAGAGAATCATAGTCTCGCCTGGACCTGGGAGTCCTGCGGACGAACGATCATTCGGCGTCTGTACCAGCGTGCTGAGAGGGATCAGCAAGGATGTACCCACCCTCGGGGTCTGTCTGGGGCATCAGGGAATCGGGTATGCGTTCGGCGCCAAGGTCGGCCGGGCGTCGAGAATCATGCATGGGAAGACCAGCAGAATAGTGCACGATGGCAAAGGGGTGCTGCAGGGGGTCGCCAGCCCCCTCCAGGCGACTAGGTATCATTCGCTGGTCGTACAGAAGGAGGGGCTCCCTCCTGAGCTGAAGGTTACCGCCCTGGCCCTAGACGATGCGGAGATCATGGGCCTGAGGCATTCACAGTACCCAATCGAGGGAGTGCAGTTCCATCCTGAGTCGATAATGACCCCCGAGGGCATGAAGATTGTAAGGAACTTTGTCCAGAAAGGGGTCGAAAAGTGATTCAGCTGGCCATACAGAAGATTGTTGATGGGGCCCCGCTGACCAGGGACGAGATAGAAGGAACAGTCAGAGAAATCGCCGAGGGGAGGGCGACCCAAGCGCAGATGGGGGGATTCCTCGTGGCGCTTGGGAAGAAAGGAGAGACCACCGAAGAGATCGCCTTGTTCGCGTCTACGCTCAGAGAGTATAGCGTCAGGATAGACCCCAAAGTCAGCGGCAGACTGGTGGACACCTGCGGGACAGGCGGGGACAGGGCCAAGACCTTCAACGTCAGCACAGTCGCTGCTCTCGTCGCGGCTGGGGCAGGGGTGTCGGTAGCCAAGCATGGTAATAGGTCTGTCACAAGCAGTTGCGGCAGTGCCGACGTCCTTGAACGCTTGGGGTTCAACGTGGACGCATCTCCCGCAGCGGTGAAGGAGAGCATAGAGAGATTTGGAATCGGCTTTATGTTCGCGCCGACGTTCCATCCTGCTATGAGATACGTCGCTCCAGTCAGGAGGGAACTTGGGATGAAGACTGTGTTCAACCTGATGGGCCCACTCATCAACCCCGCCGGGGCCAGCACCCAACTCGTAGGCGTGTATTCGCCGGATCTGGTGGAGAGGGTGGCAGTCGTGCTTAGGATGCTGGGGTGCGAGGAGGCGATGGTCGTCCATGCGCGGGAGGGTATGGACGAGATTTCGACGTCCGGGAAGACGTTGGCAGCATGGCTCAAGGAAGGCGAGATCGAGACCCTCGAGCTGTCTCCATCGGACTTCGGAGTCGGAGAGACGAGGACGCAAATCCGTGCGGTAGGCGGGGCAGAGGAGGCTGCAGGGGCGGTGCTCTCTATACTCGGAGGCGATGGCAGAATGGCCCCCCTGATTGACATGGTGCTGTTGAACTCCGCCGCGGCGCTGGTGGTTGCAGGAAGAGCGGACGACTTCCCCGGAGGGGTCGAGTTGGCCAGGAAGTCGCTGGCAAGCGGCGCCGCGCTTACTAAGTTGAAGAGGCTCGTCGAAGGGAGCGGCGGAGACGTTTCGAGGATTGAGGCCCATGCAGCAAGCAGATGAGAACTTTCTCGAGCAGCTAGCCGTGTCGGCCAGGGCTCGGGTCGCCAATGGCTATTACGATGTCAGGGCAGAAGAGAGACGCCAGCGACTCAGCCTTAGGAGGTCACTCAGGAGGGAAGGCAGGACGCCGATCATCGCCGAGGTAAAATTTCGTTCCCCGGTTGATGGGAGGCTCGCTGAACCGAGAAGCGTCAGAGAAGTGGCCGAAGCCTACGAAGAGGGCGGGGCGTCAGGGATATCCGTCTTGACCGAGCCTGAGCACTTCGATGGACGCCTTGACTACATCCCGATTGTCAAGCAGGCTGTAGGGATCCCGGTCTTGATGAAGGACATCTTTGTGGACGAAGCACAGGTGGAAGCAGCCGACCGCCTGGGTGCTGACGCAGTCCTGCTGATTGTAGGCATCTTCGAGAATGGAGACGCCGCAGCCGGACTGGATAGAATGCTCGCCAGCGTTCATGCCAGTGGGATGGAGGCATTGGTCGAGGTGCATGACGAAAGCGAGCTTGCCATCGCCCTTTCGAGCGCTGCAGACATTGTCGGGATAAACAACAGAAATCTGGGCAATCTTTCAGTCTCCCTCGACGTCTCCAGAGAGCTCCTCCGCAAGGGGCCTTTCGTGAAGCCCATAATCTGCGAGAGTGGTATTAGGACCAGAGACCAAGTCGAGTCTCTGGCGGCCCTAGGTGCTGGCGGCTTCCTGATTGGTTCGGAATTGATGAGGTCCAGGGACCCTGCAGGGTCCCTCAGGGCCCTGTCGAGGGCGAAACCGTGACCAGAGTCAAGATATGCGGGCTGACTAGGGAAGAGGACGTCGACATTGCGGTTGAGGCTGGCGCCGATGCAGTGGGGTTCGTCAGCGGCTTCGCCGAGTCCCCTCGGAATATTTCCATCGAGCGGGCAGGAGACCTCATCAGGAGGGTGCCCCCGTTCGTCGACTCCGTCTTGGTCGCGCGGGCCGAGGTGGTGGAGTCAAACATTGAGAAAATCTTTCGGATTGGGCCTTCGGCCATCCAACTCTACGGTCGTATCCCAGATTCCATAGCTTTGAAGGAGAAACTGAAAGTGAAGCTGATACTACCACACCTGATAGACAATCATGAGATTGGAGCCGGAAGCGCCGTCGGTTATGACGCCCTGCTTGCAGATACCTTTGTGGAAGGAGCCGCTGGTGGGACAGGCCGGGCTTCAGATTGGGACGAATGCAGGAAACTAAGGGATCTTGTCTTCCCTCTGCCTTTCATCCTTTCTGGGGGCCTGAAGCCTGAGAATATCGCGGAGGCGATTTCAATGGTGAATCCTTACGCCGTCGACGTGTCGTCCGGAGTTGAGGTAGCCCCAGGTGTAAAGGATCCATCCAGGGTGAAAGCGTTCGTCGCCACGGTGAGGAGTCATCAAGTTGCCTGAGGGAGGGAGGTTCGGGAGGTACGGCGGGCAGTATGTCCCTGAGGCGCTCGTGGCCGCCGTGAAAGAGCTAGAGGAGGCTTACCGACGATTCAGAGCGGACGATGAGTTCAAATCAGATTTGGCCGGGCTCCTGAAGAACTACGCCGGGAGACCTACCTCACTCTATTTCGCGGGCAACATGACGAAGAAAGCAGGAGGCGCGAAGATTTACCTGAAGCGCGAAGACCTGTTGCACGGGGGGGCGCACAAAATCAACAACACGTTGGGACAGGGGTTGCTGGCGAAGAGGATGGGGAAGAGAAGGGTCATCGCCGAGACGGGGGCGGGGCAACATGGAGTCGCGACGGCGATGGCCTGTGCTGCCCTCGGCCTGAAGTCAGAGGTCTATATGGGGGCAGAAGACGTGGAAAGGCAGAAGCTCAATGTGTTCAGGATGGAGTTGCTCGGAACCGAAGTCCATCCTGTGGATGCTGGCTCGCGGACACTCAAAGACGCCATCAACGAAGCGCTTAGGGATTGGGTCACCAACCTCGCAGACACTTACTACCTCATCGGCTCCGTCGTCGGGCCACATCCTTACCCGGTGATAGTCAGGGATTTCCAGAGTGTCATAGGGAGAGAGATTGCGAGGCAGGCACTGTCAGCCCAGGGAGCCTTCCCCGACGCCCTGGTCGCCTGCGTCGGTGGAGGGAGCAACTCGATTGGGACATTCTATCCCTTCCTGCGGAAGAGGGACGTGGACTTGTATGGGGTCGAGGCTGGCGGAACTGGGGAGGACCACAACGCGGCCACCCTATCCTATGGGAGGATAGGCGTGGTCCACGGAATGATGACGTATATCCTGCAGGATGAGTATGGGCAGATAGGCCAGACGCACAGCATAGCTGCTGGGTTGGACTACCCGGGGGTCGGCCCTGAGCACGCCTATCTGAAAGATACCAAACGGGTCGCCTATGTAACAGCCAACGACGAGGAGGCGGTCGAGGCTTTCCACCTGCTGGCGAAAGAAGAGGGGATACTTCCGGCCCTCGAGTCCGCCCACGCGGTCGCGTATGCGATGAAGCTGGCAGCCTCGATGAAGCCCGACGAATGCGTGGTGGTCACCTTATCGGGGAGAGGAGACAAGGACGTGCAGATTATCGGGGAGAGAAAGGGATTCGAGTCATGAGCAGAATACGAGAGATGTTCGACTCGATCGATGGTGGAGCCCTTGTGGCCTATGTAATGGGCGGAGATCCAGACCTGGAGGCTTCGGTGGGGGTCGCGGAAGCGGTCCTGAGGGGCGGGGCGGACATCATCGAGCTAGGCATCCCGTTCTCTGATCCCATAGCCGATGGCAGGTCGATTCAGGCTGCAGGGGTTCGAGCGCTCAAATCTGGTACGAAGCCAGCGGATGTGCTTCGTATTGCGTCATATGTGAAGAAGACTCGCGACGTCCCAGTGGTGGTGATGACATACTTCAACCCGATACTCGCTAAGGGCCCAGCCGCCTTCCTCGATGCTGCCAGAAGAAGTGGGGTCGACGGGGTGATTGTGCCCGACCTCCCCCTAGACGAGGCCAAAAAGTTCGGCGATGTGGCGCGCGCTAGAGGGATTGACTCTGTCCTGCTCGCTGCCCCCACCACCGGTGAGGAGCGCATGAAGGAGATAGTCGCGAACACGTCCGGATTCCTATATCTGGTTTCGGTGCTCGGAGTCACAGGGGCGAGAGAGCAACTGAAGGACAACGCGATCAGGCTTGTCAAGTTCGCGAACGGGTTTACGCGAGGGAAGGTCCCCTTGGGGGTCGGTTTTGGCATCTCCAAGCCTGAGCACGTCAGAGCTGTGATAGGAGCCGGTGCTGACGCGGCCATAGTAGGAAGCGCGATAGTTGACATGGTGGCCTCAGTCGACAGCGGCGAGGATGAGGCTCTTGGCAGGATTGAAGCCTACGTCAGATCCATGAAACTCGCTGCAAGGTCCGCCTAGGATTTCGCATAGACCTTGGCGAGGGAAGCCTCCAACTCCGACTTCCTGAACTGGCGCAGGAGCCTTGAGAATTCGCTGACGAAGGCCTTCGAGTCTTTCTTCGCGATGATGGCCCTCAGTGTAGAGAGCTCGTTGATGGTCGAGGAGAGGGCGTCCGTGACTGACCTGTTCATGGTATCGATGTAGAAGTAGAGTTCAGGGCCCTGCAGGAGGACTGCCTTAACGAGGTCCAGCTGGGCTGAGGCGAAAGGCGGGGCGGACTTCTGGAGCTTTTTCAGACCTGGACCATTCGCCACCGCCATGGCGAAGGCCAGGTTGGTAAGGTGCACTAGCGAGAGTGCGTATGCCACAAGCCGGTCGTGATCTTCTGCCCCGACCAAGGTAAGTTCCGCCCCCTTGAAAATCCCCCTTGCGGTCTCCAGGTCTCTGCCCTTTCCCACCACCAGTATCCTAGGTGCCTTCGACCTCGATGATGGTCCGAACATTGGGTGGAGAGAGAGCAGGGAGGCATCGCAGGAAGACGCGATCTTCTCGAGCTGGGCCAGCGTCGTCCCTTTGATTGACGTGATTTCGACGAGCGTGCAGCCGCGCTTCAGGGCAGGTTTAATCTCCCTGGCTACTTTGAGGGTGTCCCAGAGAGGGACGGCGAGGAGGACGAGGTCGGCCTGTCTGACGGCACCTAGGTTGGAAGAGACAGTACCGGCCTGAAGCAGGGAGCCTGTTCGTTGTACATCAGATCCCGCGACCGTGTGACCTAGGCGTCGGAAGTATTCTACGAAATATGAGCCCATGGCTCCGGCGGAGCCTAGGACGGCGACCCTCAAGCGAGTAGGTCACCCATCCTCCTCACTCCTTCGATGATAGTCTCCTTGGGTTGGCCTAAGGAGATTCGGAAGAAGTCTTCATAGGCCCCGAAGGCGGCGCCAGGGGTTACGGTGACCCCCTTCTGGAGGAGGCGTTCGACGAACTTCCTTCCCGTCAGTCCCCGTTTCCTTAGCCGCGGGAAGAAGTACATGGCGCCGTCGGGCTTGAAGTACTCCAATGATTCAATCCTGTCCAGCTCCTTTGAGACGGCTTCAATCCTTTCCTTCATCTCCGTCACGTTCGTCTTGACTTCGGCGTCCGAGTCGAGAGCCCTGATGGCCCCGTATTGAATGAACTCGGGGACCGAAGAAAACATCAACGAGATCATGCTTGTTACCCTGGCGACGATGTCTTTGCTGGAGACGACGTAGCCTATCCTGAACCCGGTCATCGCCCAGGTCTTCGAGAAGGACGAGGTCATCACGAATTTCCTAGGGACCGTACGGAGGACGCTTGGACAGGGCTTTGACGAGTACTCGTTGTATATCTCGTCGCTTACCACCGTGAGGCCGCGATCGTCAGCGATCTGGACCACCTCCCTGAAGGCCTCTGGGGATAACACCTTGCCAGTCGGGTTGTTGGGGTAGCTCAGGATTATCGCCTTGGTGTTGGGGCGGATTGCCCCCTCCACTTCGCTGGGTGAGAGCGACCAGCCGTTCTCAAGCCTGCTTCGGACTATGATGGGCTTCACTCCCAGGTGCTGAAGGGCTTCGCGGTAGGCGGGCCAGTTGGGCTCTGGGACGATGGCGCTGTCCCCTTCAGAAACTAACGCGGAGAGGCTTGCGTATACGGCGAACCTTCCGCTAGGGGTCACCGCGACCTCGTCCTCATCTGCTGTGAAGCCGCTCTTCCTTCGCAGGTAACCCCTGAGTGCGGATAGGAGCTCCGGGATACCCTTCGCTTCGGTGTAGTGCGTCTTGAAGCCGAACAGGGCCTCTGAACACGCTTCGATGACAGCCGGGGGCGGCTTGAAGTCAGGCTCGCCCACGTCGAGGCGTATCAGTCTCGCCCCTCCTCTCTGCAGCTCGATGGCTTTGGCGAAGACCGACATGGGGCTCGGCCCAGATTGCCGTGCCTGTACCCCCTGGGCCTTCTTGGACTCGGCGAGGAGAAGGGCGAGCATCTTCAGGCCTGCGCTCCTTTCCACTCCGGCGCGGTCGCACTCCTCTGTCACATCCCTGAGCAGGGAGTCCTCGACGGCGTCGTCCTCGATGGGGATGGACCCCATGGCCTTCAGCCTCCCTACTTCGCGGGCCAGGCTGTTCCTGCGGCCGACAAGCCTGATGACCTCTCTGGTGGTCTCGGATATCTTGGCGCGGAGGTCGTCTATTCCAGGCTCCGGCTTCGTCTCTGTCATGGTCCCCTGAGCACCGGGGGAATCTTCCCCGCTCTGATTGCATGGTCTGCGAGCACGAGTGCAGTCGCATTTTCAACCACCGGGACAGCCCTGGGGACCACCGTCGGATCGTGGCGCCCCGGCACTATGAGCTCCACCTCCTTCCTGGAGGCTAGGTCGACCGTCGTCTGCTTGGATGCAACGGACGATGCCGGTTTGAAGGCGACCCTGTACACGACGGGCATCCCATTCGAAAGCCCCCCGAGGATTCCCCCGGAGTTGTTCGTTTTCGTCACGACCCTGTCGCCTTGGAAGTAATACTCGTCGTTGTTCTCAGTCCCCCTGAGTCTGACCGAAGCGAACCCGGAGCCAAACTCCACGCCCTTGACGGCGGGGATTGAGAGGGCCATCCGTGCGAGGTCAGAGTCCAAGGATGCGAAGACAGGTTCGCCTAAGCCGGGCGGAACGTTAAGCGCCACGCATTCGACGATGCCGCCGAGGCTGTTCCCTCTCCCGCGGGCCTCGATTATCTTCTTCTTCATCAGGACCGCGGCTTCGGTCGTGGGAGCTCGGGCATCGTTCTCATATCGGTTCTTCCTGGCTGTGTCCACGTCAAACCTCTCGGCGCGAACCCCGCCGATCTCCAGCGAATAGGCGATGACCTCCACCCCCAGCACCTCGTGCAGGAGCTTCTTCGCCACGGCTCCGCCCATCACGAAGGACGCCGTGATCCTTCCGGAGAACCTGCCTCCCCCCCGATAGTCGTTGAATCCTCCGTACTTCAGCCTCGCGACTAGGTCTGCATGGCCTGGGCGGGGGGAGTTCACCATCGCGTCGTAGGGCCTTGAGTCCTTGTCCCCGTTCCTGATGAGCATCATTATCGGAGCGCCGGTGGTGCGGCCGTTGAAGACCCCGGACATTATCTCCACTCTGTCCTCCTCCTTCCTCTGGGAAGTGACTATCGACTGGCCCGGCCTTCTCAGGTCGAGTTCCGCCTGGATGTCTTCTTCCCTCAGAGCCAGGCCCGCAGGGCATCCGTCCAAGACCGCGCCGACTACCTTCCCATGGCTTTCGCCGAAGGTGACCAGCAGGAACCTTTCGCCTATGATGTTCCCGCTCAACCCACAGCGACCCCGACTCCGATCTGCTCCATGTCGGAGAGGAAACCCGGATATGACACATCGAGGCTCTCCACACCTATCACTGGGACTCCCCCCGGTACGAGGAGCGAGGCCAGAGCGAAAGCCATGAACATCCTGTGGTCGCCGTGGGCGTCCAGATTAGAATGGGTGAACTCGCGAGGCCTCGTTACCGTCAACCCATCGGAGTGTTCTTCGACCCTCGCCCCTATCTTGGAGAGCTCCCGCGCTAGGACACTGAGCCTGTCAGTCTCTTTCAGCCGAGCGTGGGCGACACCGTACATCCGCAGCGGCTCTTCGCACTTCAGGGCCAAGGCGGCAAGCACGGGCAGTAGATCGGGACAGTCGCCAAGGTAGAAAGACCCTCCCTTGAGCCCATCGCCTTGTGCGCACACCATCACCGAGTCAGACCTGAGTTCAATCCTTGCACCCAGGTCCCCGAGTATCTTCAGAATCGCAGAGTCTGCCTGGGGGAGCCCACCCCCGAGGCCCAAGAGTTCGACTCTGCCCCCTGCCAGAGCGGTCGCAGCCATGACGAAGGCTGCGGAACTGAAGTCAGCGGGGACGGCGAAGTCGGCGAGGCGGTACTGTTGGGCCGCCTGGATTACAAAGCGCTCATAGCCGTTTCGTTCGATGCGTATGCCGTGCAGCTCAGAGAGATTTAGGGTCGCATCGATGTAGGGCCTTGAGACTGCGTCGACGACCGTCAGATAGGAGTCCTCTCTCGCTAGCGGCGCGGATATGAGAATCGAGGAGACGAACTGCGACGAAACGTCCCCACGGAGGGTGGCCTGCCCTCCTCGCATGCCTCCCTCTCCGACGACGACGGGGGCGCAGCCGTTCCCAGCGACAGAGTGCGCCTCTGCCCCGAGCTGAGCTAGCGCGTCTAGGAGGCCTTGCATCGGCCTCATGCGAACGCTCGCATCCCCCGTGAGCACTGTCCTCCCTCGAAGTGGGAGGGCGAAGGCTGAGGTCATGAACCTGAGTGTTGTCCCTGAGTTCTCGACATTCACATCCTTCACCGCCGCCCTGGGTTCTGCTCCGGTTATGGCGAGATCGGACCCCGAGTCTGCTACATCAGCGCCCATAGCCCTGCACGCCTCGACGGTGGCGATAGTGTCCCTGGAGCGGAGGGGGTTCTTGACCCTGCTCACCCCAGGCGAAAGGCTGGCCATGAGCACTGACCTGTGAGTATAGCTCTTGCTGGGAGGGACCCTGACGCTCCCGTCGAGCGGCCCGCGTGACACCAGAGTCGCCCTAGCGACCAATCGTGGCCCCTCCATCGGAGGTCTTCGTCCTGACCGTCATGCCCCCGATCTCCTTCCAGTTGCTTTCGAGGTTCTCTGCCGCGGCGACGTCGTCGAACACGCAAGCCACGGCGGGGCCGGTCCCCGAGAGGCCGGCGCCTAGTGCTCCGTTCTCAAGTGCTTCGAGGGCATCAGAGTTCGGATAGCCGTAGATTGCGCTGTAAAGTGACCCGTTCAAAATCATGGCCTTCCAAATTCTCCCCCGTCTGGCCTGGTCGAAGATGGAGTCCGCTAGTTTTGCGAAGCGTCTTACCTCGGACGTGGGGACGGAGGCCCTCCTGCTCCCGTCGTCTGGGATTCTGATGATGACAACAAGTGGTCTTCCCAGTCTTACCCTGGCTACGACGCTGTTCGAACGGTTGTCAGTGAGAACCCCGCCGCCGAGGAGGCATGCCGCTGCGTCGTCCATCGCCCCGGTGACGCTTGTCCCGCTGGCGAGGGAAGCCGAAACGCTGCATTCGAGGATTTGTTCAGGTTCATAGTTATGCCTTCCGAACGCGGAGAAGGTTGCTAGGGCGGCCGCGACGGATGAAGAGGAGGAGGTCTTGAGGCCTACGCCCACTGGGGCTGATGTCTCAGTCTCTATCCGGCCGGAGTATCTGTTGGGGTCCTTTCCCAGAGTCCCGATTGCCTTCCTCACAGTCTGCTGAAGCAGAGTGGAGGTAGCAGGCCTGCCGTTCGTCAAACCCGTCCACCTGCCGCGCCCTTCGCGGACCGCGACCGTGGCTGTCGTGGGGAGGTCCACTGCGAATGAGGCTCCGCGGCCGCTCGCTATCGCGTTGACGATGCTGACCGCACCCATGGCGGTGGCTCTTCCGATCAGATCGCCGCCACCCCCAAGGAGGCAAGAAGCGCTTCCCTAACAGGTTCTGCTGGACATTGTCTCCCCGTCCATATCTTCAGCGCCTTGATGGCCTGGGCAAGGAGCATCTCGTACCCGTGAATTGCTGTGCAGCCCCTGGCCGAAGCTAGTCGCATCAGCTCGGTCTCCACCGGGGAGTAGACCGCGTCGAACACGACAGGTCTCGAATCCATCAGAAGCGAGACTTCGCCCGGGAGGGGCCTCCCTCCTGAGCCGGCTGGCGACGCGTTGAAGAGCAGGTCGGGGCGCTGGGACTTGGCGTCGTGGTACGAAAGGACGCGCAGGTTCATGCTAGGAAAAGCCGCCGTCAGGCTCTCCAAGAAGATTTGTCGTTTCTTGGGGTCTCTCGACAAGAACGTCAGCGAGCGGGACCCAGTCTGGTGCACAGCAGCACAGAAAGCCCTGGCCGCCCCACCTGTCCCTAGGGCGACTGCGTGGCGGAATGGCGGGAGATTGCGGGCCACGAGCGGCTCGATGATTCCGTCGACATCAGTGTTGTACCCACGATACTCCCCTCGCTCGGCGTTCACCGTATTCACCGCGCCCACGCTAGCCGAGACTTCGTCTAGCGAATCGAGCAGATGCATCACTGCTGCCTTGTGGGGCATGGTGACGTTCAGGCCCTGGACTCCGTCATCCTTGACCCTGCCGAAGGCGTCGTCCAGGCCTGAGGGCGGAACGCTGATGGCGTCGTATGTCGCGTCCACGCCAATGGCAACAAAGGCCGCGTTCATCATTGTGGGAGAAGGCGAGGCGTTGACGTCCTCGCCCAGCAGTAGGTACCGGTCAGTCACATCCCAGCTTCCTCCGCAGCGCCAGGAGTTTGGACAAGGTGAGCTGTCCGGGGGCGGTCTGCTCCCCGGGGAGAGAAGCGTAGACGATGGGGGTCCGCAGTTCGATCGCCATGACCCTTGAAAGCACGCCCGCTTCACCCATGCAGAATGCTATCGGCGCCGGGGCCCGACAGCCATACAGGGACAGGACAGCGAGGTTGTCTGATGCCTCTCTGGCGGTGGGGACCAGCTTCGCGAGGCCCCCGAAGGCCTTTGCGGCCGCTAGGATAGAAGCTAGGCGGGCCTTGGGAGGAGTCTGGAGACTGTCGTGCCAAGAGACGATGAGTTTCTGGCCGGCCAGTTCGGAGACCAAGTCGTGATTAGCCCTGAGGGTCCGGAGCTCGACGTCTACATAGGCGGGTCCCAGTTCGCAGGAGGCCCTGATGGCGTTCAGGCGGTCTGGCTCCCTCCCCTCGAAGTCTCCCCCCTCGCCCTGAGATCTTACGGTAAGTATCGCCCTGCTCAAGAATTCTGTGATTTCCTGCGCCTTAGACCTGAACGGCCTGAGTGAGTCCAGCCTGAACTCGACTAGATCTGTCCCCGAGTTGAACGCCCTCTGCGCCTTGGCCCTCAGTTCGGCTGGTGTTCTTGCCGACACGGACGTGCACACCAATGTCTTCTGGCCCTCCATAGGGGGAGCGACGAGCTCTACCGCGCTACTTTTCGTTGATATGCTCATCCACCTCTAACCCGAAGTGCCTAGCTTTGGCTGTCTCGACGTGAACCAAGACCGCGTCTCCCGTCTTTAGTTCTGTCACTGAGACCGCACCCCCGCCGGGGCGCACCAGACGGATAGTCTCGGCTTTCTGGAGTATCACCGTCCCAGAACCGGCCTTCGACCTAGCATCCACAAGCACCAGTGGCCGCCGCTCTATCTTGACCCTTCCCACCGACGCCTCCCGGCTGCCTCCACCGCTGCTCACGATGGTGACCGTGTCTGGGGGCTTGAGCTCCGACAGGTACCTCGTCTTCCCGTCCGAGGCTAGAGTATAGCTGTGCACCGCGCCTGCGTTCACCCTGAAGGGCCGGGTGGCGATGTACTCCGACGGTATCGTCTCTCCGTGCACGAGGAAGAAGAACCCACCCCTGCTCCCGACGAGCATTCCTTCCCCTACCTCCAGCAGCGACGTTGTGTCGACGCATGCGCGGTCTCCGACCCCTGCATCCATTACTCTTGTCACCTCGGCAGGTTCGAGGGGGAGCTCTGCCCTTCTGACGGAGAGCCTCTTGGCCTCGACGATAGAAGAGTATGGGATTACGACGCCGTCGACCCCTAGCTCAAGGACGGAGAAAGCCGTCTCAATCTGTTCCTTCGATTCGGCGTAGGCGTAGAGTTTGCGTCCACGGCGCCTGAACTCCGCGATGAGGTTCTCCAGTGGGATGATGCGCCAGTCGGAGCACTCGACGACAACGAAGGCCAGGCTCAACGTGCTTGCGGTCAACGCCCTTTCGACGTCGCCTGCCCCGGCTACCTTAATCCACCTAGCCTTGTTCTCCCCTTCGCCTTCGGAGACCTCGAAGACATCGAGCCCGTTCAGTGGGACTGATGTCGAAAGTGGCCGGTCTACGACCAGCCCTCTCACCCCGGCTGCTACGGCGTCGTTAAGGATGACCTCGGACATCTCGGGCCCTGAAATATGGAGGAGCAGCGCCTTGTCTTCAGTCAGCATGGCTGAGGGACTCCATGGCTCTGTCGGCGGACTGTCCTTCCACCACCACGCTGCGCAGCGCCCTGACAATGCCAACAGGATCGCTGTGCCCGAAGACGTTTCTCCCGAAGGTCACTCCCATCGCCCCCGCTCTCATGACGGAGCCTGCCATTTCGAGCAGGGCCCTGTCGGAGTCGACCTTAGAGCCCCCCGCAAGCACCACGGGGGCGGGGCATTTCCTCACGACCTCCCTGAACGTCTCGATGCTTCCGGTGTAGACCGTCTTGACAATGTCAGCCCCAGCTTCGGCGCCGATGCGGGCCACGTGGGCGATGGTGTCTGGGTCGTTCGGGTCCTTGATTCCTTCTCCGCGAGGGTACATCATGGCTATAAGCGGGACCTGCAGGCTGTCGCACTCGTCTGCAACCATACCAAGCTGGCCCAGCATCTCGGACTCCTCCCTGGCGCCTATGTTGATGTGGACGGAGACGGCGTCGGCTCCGAGCCTGACCCCCTCCTCGACTGACGATATCAGGACCTTCCGGTTGGGAGCTGGTCCGAGGACGGTGCTCGCCGAGAGTTGGAGTATCATGCCGATCGGGGGCGCCTCCTTGAGGGCTTTCAGGACGCCTTTGTGGGCTAGGAAAGCAGTCGCGCCGCCCTCGGCGACAGATTTTATCATCAACTCAGGCTCCTCGAGGCCTCTGATAGGGCCGTTGGTGATGGAGTGATCCATTGGGACGCAGAGCATCCTGCCGCGGTCGACGATTCTTGAAATCCTGAACGTCTTGCCTGAGACCAAACCCTATCTCCCGAGCTGCCCCTTGTTATCCATAAGTTCGGCCGTGAGTATCGCTGTGCCTGCGGCGCCCCTGATTGTGTTGTGAGAAACGAGTGTTAGCTGAATCGAGTCGCGGCCTAGCCCCCTCCGTACCCTCCCCACCGCTACGCTCATGCCTGGGACCGAGCCAGAGAGGCGGTCCAGGCGGGGCTGAGGCCTGTCTGGCTCAGGCCTGACGATGATTGGCTGCATGGGCGCCGAAGGGAGACCCAGTTCCTGAGGCGCACCCCGGAACCTATTCAGGCAGTCCACCGCCTCCTCCGGCTCGATGTCCTTCCCAAGCTCAGCGTACAGCGTCTCGACGTGGCCGTCTATGACCGGGACCCTGTTGCACGAAATAGCAATCTGCAGATTGGCGCTGCGAATCCCGATTTCCGATTGGGTCCCAAGGATCTTCCGGGACTCATCAGAGACTTTCTCCTCCTCGCCCTTGATGTATGGCACGACGTTCTCCATGATCAACATGGAAGGGACGCCGGGGAAGCCCGCCCCTGACACCGCCTGCATTGTCGTTACGATGGCGCGCCTTAGCGCGAAGCTGTCCGATAGAGGCTTGAGGACCATGGCTAGTCCTGTGACAGTACAGTTGGGGGTGGCGACCAGGGAACCGCTCCATCCCCTCCTCTTCCTTTGCAAGTCCAAGAGCCCGAGGTGGTCAGGGTTGACCTCCGGAATCACTAGGGGGACGTCCTCCTCGAGCCTATGAGCGCTAGCTTCGCTTATCACCGTGAGGCCAGCCTTGACGAACTCCGGTTCGACTGTGGAAGCCGCCTCGGCGGGGAGCGCTGAGAAGACAACGTCGCACCCTTCCGCGTTGCGCGGGTCGGTTGGGAGTACCTTCCTATCCGCGAATCTATCCGGGATGTCCTCAGAGACGAGCCAGCGGGCAGCTTCGCCGTAAGCTCTGCCAGCTGAGTCTCCTCCCATGAGCACTTCGAGCTCGATGGTAGGGTGGCGGCTCAGCATCATGAGGTATCTCTGGCCCACCGCTCCCGTCGCGCCCAGCAGCGCAGCCCGGAGCTTGCTCACTGCACCCCCACCATCATCGATTCCTTGACCAGCTTAGACGCCCGCTGCGCCTGGTCCGCGGATACGAACACCCGGACAGACGACTGGATTGTTACGATCCCGAATAGGTTGATTCCAGAACTCGCCAGCGGCTGGGTCACCCGCTGGACTATGCCTGGCTGGGTCTCGAGGGCCCTCCCTCGAATCGAAATCATGGCCAGGCCGTCGTAGGACGACACCGCCTTGCCGATCCTCTCCCCGACTAGGACATGATGGACTCGGTCGAGTACCTCTCGGCCCCCTGAGATGTAGAAGATAGCTGAGGTCGACTCCAGGGAGAGGGCCAGAATCTTGGCGTCGCACCCACTTATCGCGTCGGCGACCGCCTGAACGGACTCGAAGCGCGCAGGGTCTATTCCGACGATGGTCATCATTGAGGTCTCCACGTTGGTCACCTCTACCTTGGTCTCTGGTATGTCCCCTTCTATGACCGTCCCTGCGTCGAGTTTCTCCAGACTGGTCACCCTAATCTTAAGCCCCTGCGCCTGATAGCTGAGGGCCTTCAGATGCAGGAACTTGGCCCCGCCCGCTGCGAGCAGCTCGGCCTCTTCGCCGTTCAGACTCTCGATCAGCTGGGGGTTCTTCACTCTCCCAGGATCGCTCGAGAAGACTCCGTCGACGTCCTTTATGAGCACGACCTCCTTTGACCCGAGGCAGCTCCCCAGGAGGACCGCAGTGGTGTCGCTCCCACCGCGCCCCAGGGTGGTCACCTTCCCTGTCTCGGTCCGCCCCAGGAAACCGCACACAATGGGGACTTCGCCGCGCTCGATTATAGGGAGCAGGGTCTCCCTGCTCCGCTGTCGTGTGACATCCATGATAGGGTTGGCGTCCTGATGCCTGTCGTCGGTGATGATTGGCCAGCCAGGGGTGTCTGTGTCTATCACAACAGGCTTGAGCCCATGGTGCGCCATGGACGCAGCCACAAGCCTGGCGCTAGTCTTCTCCCCTGACGAGAGGAGCTCGTCTACGAGAGATGCCTCCATGTTGGGATTTACTCCCTTGGAAAGGGTGAGGAGGCCGTCGGTGACCCCCTTCATCGCCGAGACCACGACGACAACCCCCACCCCCTTCCTGAGAGTGCGGGCGATGAGCTCGACAGCCTGAACGATGGCTTGTCCGTCGTCCAGCACAGACCCTCCGAACTTGATTATGACGATTTCATGAAACCTGCTCTTGCTCATTGAACTAGAATCCCCCAAGTTGAAAGCTGGAAGGGATTCTTACCAGCTATAGCCGAAAAAGCCAAACACGGTCCAGTGGTCGGGACGGTCAGCCCGTGTCATGGCATCCAAGTTTCTCGCGAACCAGATGGCTACCCGTGACCTATTTATGAATTGGTGCACGAAGATGTACATCGCCCCTTGCCCTGCTCGACGAACGTGCCTCTTCGGGCCGGCCGGCGTAATTCGGTCTTGGGCCTGGAAGGAGCTTCCTGGGATCCAAAACACAAGACTACAGAATCCTAGACTAGAAGCTCTCCTTGATAGTTTGGAATGAGACGCAGGTCTCTGTCTTTTCGACCCCGCTCATGGACCTCAACCTGTCAACGACGAGGTTTCCAATCTCCTCTAACGTGTTTGCCCTGACCTTCAGTAGAATGTCCCACTCCCCCGAAATCACTGACACCTCGTAGACCCCCGGCATCTTCGATATCGCCTCTGCGAGCGTCCTCTGTGAGAGCCTCCCTTCGCCTCCGAAGGCGACGAAGACGTAGGCCATCACCCGCTTCCCGATTTTGGAGTAGTCCGGGATTGCGACGAATTTCCTTATCACCCCTGACTCCATCATCCTCCTCAACCTATCCTGGACTGTGGCCCGAGGCAACCCTAAGTGGCTAGCAATATCAACGATGGGTCTCCGGCCGTCGCATACCAACTCAGCGAGTATCTTCGAGTCCTTAGCGTCCATCATACTGTCAGTATGCCGTGGAATTGGAATTAAACCATTTGTTTTCCGGCAAGATGCCAGAAAATTTAGCTTAATGATTATATTTCATCGCAGCTATGTAACTTTGTGAGTGAAACGTTTGAGCCCGGCGCCACTGTAATCCCGAAGCCGCTCCATCTGCTTACTGACCACGAGTTGGAGAGGAAAGAGCAGGTTGCGAAGGTCACCACGAGGGTTCTCAGATACCTTACTGGTGAATTTGAGAGCCGAGGTTTCGATTGGCTATTGCCTGTGGTCTTCTCGAAGTCCACAGACCCCCTCTGGCCGGACCCGGGGGCTTCCATCGAGAAGAGGGTGGAGACGGAAATCTATGGAGAGCCCGTCAGGACTACGCACAGCATGATCATCCACAAGCTGGTCGCCTCCTCGACGGCGTACCCGAAGCTCTTCGTCCTATCTCCGAACGTCAGGATTGAGAGGAGAGAAAGGAAGGACACCGGACGGCATGCCTATGAGTTCACTCAGTTTGATTTCGAGTTGCGCGGTGCCGGCTCCGAGGATGTCCGGGAGTTGGTGGAGGCCGTCGTCGCGGGCCTGGTCGCTCACCTGAAGACGACTTCGGATCTTCCTGTCTCCTTCGGGCGCGAAGCGATGAAGACCCCGTTCGAAGTCCTCGATAGACGGGACCTGATAGCCAGGCATGGACAAGAGTGGGAGCTGGTCCTGCCTCAGCAGACAAGTCGCCCCGTTTGGGTCACAAACATCCCCAGAGAGTTCTACGACTACGAGGACCCCGCCACCGGAAGGTGGGACAACTACGACCTCTTCGTCCCCTATTACGGGGAGATACTCTCAGGTGCCAGACGCGAGTGGGAGCACGACAGGATAGTGTCGAAGATGGAGAGGGATGGAATCGACCAGAAAAACTTCTCACTCCTCCTCAGGCTCTCCGAAGAAGGAAGAATCAAACCGTCTGCTGGAGCTGGCATCGGTATCGAACGAATCGTCGGCTGGATAGTAGGGGCGAAACATATCGGCGAGGTGCAGCCGTTCCCCAAGGTTCCTGGGGTCGTCTATGACCTCTGAGCAAATTCGCATAGCACGTCTCGCCAGCGCCAGTCCAGGCATGGACCGTAGCGGGCCCACAAGCCTGCACCTACAAGTTCCGGTGCACCGCGGAATGCCTACAAGGGCTACCAGGCTGTCATTGCGGCGGTTCGGGCCGTGCTCGAGGGTACGAACCCAGTACTTTCAGGAACGTCGTCCTCTTTACCAATTCCCGCAGCGCTTCCTTCTGGGCCGCCTCGTCCCTGTGCCCTTCGGAATCTAGAAAGAAGTAGTATTCCCATGGGCGCTGTCTGGTGGGTCTGGACTCTATCTTGGTCAGGTTGACCCCGTGAGTCGCGAAAGTCTCGAGTGAAGCGTACAGAGAGCCGGGCACGTGCGGTACTGAGAAGATGACGGATGTCTTGCACATAGGTGCCCTTTCGCTTTCTTTGGCCGACATCACCAAGAATCTGGTGTAGTTGTGTCCGTAGTCTTCTATACCCTGTCTCAACACGTTCATCTCATAGATTTGAGCCGCGCCCATGCTCGCGACAGCCGCTGCATCTTTCATGCGGCCGTCTCTGATCATCTTGACGCTCCCTGCAGTGTCGTAGGATACCTTCACTTCCACGCCGAGGGTGGCGAGATACCCCCTGCATTGAGCGAGGGCTTGAGGGTGCGAATAGATCACTTTTACGTCGCTTATTGTGGTTGAAGGCAGGGCGATGAGGCAGTGAACCACCCTTAGCACTATCTCGCCGGTTATCTTCGTGTTGCTCGTTATCAAGGAGTCGTAGGTCTCGTGGACGCTCCCCTCGATTGAATTCTCCACCGGGACCACCCCGTGCTGCACTTCGCCTGTCTCAGTCAGGTTGAACACTTCCGAGATGGTCTTGCAGGGCACTGTGTCTGTCTCGGTTCCGAAGTGCTGGTGGACCGCTTCCTCGCTGTAAGCCCCGTGCTCTCCTTGGAACGCGATTCCACGGGTCTTCATTGCTTTCCCACCGAAGCCCATGACGTGATTATATAACCAAAGCCGCGGGGCGACGTTTTCCGCGAACCGTTTGCTTCTGATACGCTAAGATTCTGCGAACCCCCGTGGAACGCTCGCACAACCCGCCTGGCGCACCGCTGCAAGATGGCATGCGACATCCCCCAACTCGCGTCCATTCAGACCTGTCCAGCCGCATTCGGCGCGTCCACTGCGCTGTTTGCGTTGGACGCGTAGCCGCAGGTGCCGACGCCAACGGCGATTTCTACGCGTGAAACGATGACGCGGCAGGTCTGGCGTATGCGCGACCAGACGCTTCGATGTCTCCTTTTGTAATCATAGACCCTTGCCGTGAAGACTAGGAAAGATATCGAGAGGAATCATTGTTCCAACCACCCAGTTGGGTGAGTCTACGACTTCGTGGATTCTGAGATCGGCCGCCACGCTGCAGAGGACATAAGCCTCTTCTTTCGAGAGCTTGTAGGTTCTGGTTAGGTGGTCAATCATGCCTCTGGCCGACTCCTTGGCCGCCGCCATAAGGTCGCTCGCAATCCCTGTAGTCGTGTACCACCCCGCACTCGACGTAGGCTCCCTCCTCGATTGGAAGTCAGGATAGTTCAGACCCGCCTCTTTCTCTAGGCCGAAGCGTATCTTCGCCGAGCCTGCGCATTCGATCGCGCATACGCAAATCTCCCCATCCCCCATGGCCGCATGGAGGTCACCAGCCGAGAACAAGGCCCCCTCCACTTGGACCGGTAGTCTCACCCTGCTCCCTGCGGTTGTGTGCCTGATGTCCATGTTCCCGCCGTGCCTTCCGGGAGGCATGACTTCGAAAGAGCCCGCCTCTGCAGGGGCCACTCCCAGGACGCCACAGAAAGGCCTGATTGGAATCCTGATCCCCCTCTCGAAGCGGGCGTACCTTTCGCCGCCTAGGTTCCATTTGTAGAGGAACGGCCTCTTGAACTCCTCCAGCAGACCTAGGCCAGGGAGTATGGCTGTCCAACCGAAGTCATCTACCTTCACATCCAATATGTCAAGGACCAGGGCGTCGCCAGGCTCCGCCCCTTCCACATAGACCGGCCCAGCCAGTGGGTATAGCTTCTCGTTGTCGAGTTTCTCCAAGTCTGAAGACGTGGACTTCGACGTCAACTGCCAGCTCAGGACGTCGTTGGCGTCAAAAGTGACCGTGTCCCCAGGTCGGATAGTCAGTGCCGGTTTGTGCGCCCTGTCCCACTTATAGTGGAATGTCTGTCGTCCTACGCGGTGAGAGGCCAACGTTCAATATTTCGCGCGTGACTGTCTTAAGGGTTGAACTGGACGGGCCCTGAAAACTCCCTGGCCAGGCTTGACAGAGGGTTAGGTACCTTGGGGTGGGATGCAGGTATCAGCGCTCCATCTCGTCTATGAATTCGATGACCATCCTGTCGAGGAATACGGTGAATGCCTCGTAGGACGCTGTTACCTGAAATTTGTTCGGGTGAGTCTATCCCCGCTTTTGCCCACGCCATCAACGGATCTGACTTGGGCCTATCTGACTTGTCGTAGACTTCGGCCGGCCTGTTTATCGCTTCTCTCAGCCTCGGCGGGCCATACATCTTCGGCTCATGGACGCGCCATATCGCCGTAGTGATCAAGAACATGGAAAGCTCGAAGATGTGTGCCTCGGCGCTGTCTTCTTTGGGGGGTTTTCTGGCATCTTACTTCACATGAGCCACCTTCCGCGGCTCCCCGTATTTGTCTAGGCGAATCCTCGTCCGAGACCTTTTCTTCTTGAGCGGCGGGGCGGCATGTTCTGCCGCCGGAGTTGATTATTGGCACATTGTCTGCAGTGTGTACTAGATACGATACGACGTCGAGCTTGCAATCAAACCACTCCCACAGCCAGGGTGCTTCAACCGTGTCGTCGGAAAAGTCCTCGGTCCCCGTTCCTCTTTCTCAACGACGGGTAGGACGACTGACCCTTTCACTCGGTTGTTAGGAGGCAGCCTAGGTGTTTTCGCCAGCCGCGATCCCGGCAACCGGGGCGGAGTTGAGATGGCTTCGATTTCTACTGGCCTGCAGGTAATGTTTTATCCGATTGAGACCCCCCGG
>JAJYNM010000003.1 GCA_021786335.1 archaeon | reverse complement strand
GTCCATCGAGTCAGGGTCGGGGATTATCGCGTCCTGTACGAAGTCTTGACAACCGAAAGGCTCGTGCTCGTCGACAAGATAGACCACCGCAGCGGGGTCTACGGGCCCTAACTCTACAAGGTCGTCCTGACAGACCGCGGTTCGATCAGCTGACGGGCCGCACTGAGCCCCAATCTACACCAGACTCCCACGGTCAACAAATGCTAATTTCCCAAGGCCTATACGTCACCTTTTAGCGTCGGAAAGGAGCTTAACTCGCGTGGATGCCCACTCCAAAAGCCACTTCATTAAAGACCGGGCAGACAGACTTGCTGGCGAGCTCTGATACGACGAGCTCAGCGAAAGCTTTCCCACTTCCGCTCCGCCAGAGCTCCACAAGCGTCCTCGAGTTCATCGAGACGAACCAGTCCGACTCTTTGACACGCGTCGCCCGGAGATATGGGAAATTTCTGACGAGGGCCCCTACCGCTTCGTCTGCTGCCTCCTCGACAAAGAGGGTCAGGGTGAAATGCTCGAAGACATCGAGAGACTTGTCCTGAAGAGCCTTGGTCAGGAGGTACTTCCAATAATCCGCCCCTTTCTGCTCGAGCTCTGACTCTATCTCTTCTATGGTTTTGGTGCTGTAACATCTTCTCATGGCTACCGCGATGGTGCGCTCGGGGTGGGGACTTGACCACAGGAGGGAGACCTTCATCACAGAAGCGCTCCTGACCCTGCATTCGATTTAAACAAGCGCCCGAGGAACCACATTGATTGAAGAACACCAAGACGGAGCCAGGCCAAGCCAGCCTGCCCTGCTCGGTCTTCCTGCACAAAGTGCGGGGGTTGATTCACACATCTTCAGCGTCTGCAAACGGCCGCGAAAACTCGGATTTGCAACCTTCGCCCCGTCTCTCTACAGGGGTACGACACCCCATTCACACCCAACAATATGAAGGAGGCGATGGCTGCGGGGGCGGCGGGTCGGGGATCTCCCGCTCGAAGAGCGTCGCGACAAGAAGAAGGTCGCCGCCGAACTTGGCGCTCAAGGCGCCGACTTCGAGACCGCGGAGGTCCTAAGCGCTGTACGACAAGGTTTCAGAGACAAGATGTTAGGAACAGCGTTGAATGCCGTTGGGACTGCGAGGGAGGCGCACGGGCGGGTTGCGACGCCAGGCTTCTCCTCGGGCGGGGGCCTGTCACTAATGGCTGCGACGACGCCTTGGGGCCCAGACGCGGCCATCTCCTATTGCGGAGAGCCTCGCAGACATCAGAGCTTGTCTGGTACGGGCACACCAATGCTCGCAACCTGCGCCAGCCTTGACGAGCTAATGAGCCCATTGATCCCTGGCTTCGTGGAAGCTGCCCTCGGAGAGGAAAACGACCCGACAGTCAAATCATCCCAAGCGCCAGCGCGACTTCTTCGACGGGACGAAGAAGGACAGGTACAACCGGGCAGCTGCCGAGGAGGAGTGGAACCTCACGGCTTGGTTCCTGACCAACACACTGGGACGAGGGCCATCCCTCTCAAAGAAATAATAGTGGTCGATGGGAGGCTCCGCATGGGCCGGGGTGGCAGAGTGGTTAATGCGCGGGCAACCCGCCCAACTCGAAGCGGGTCCGCAACTCGAGATCAACGACCAGTCAGCCCGTGACCTTCGGGTCGCGTGGGTTCGAATCCTACCCCCGGCGCTTAATCTACGGTAAACGACGCAGGCTGGTAGATTGGAATCATATAGCGCGCCTGGAGTGACTGACGACACATGTCAGGCAGTCTTGAACGACTCGCCGCACCCACAGGTCGAGACGGCGTTAGGATTGTCTACGACGAACCCTCCACCCATCAGCTTCTCTGACCTGTAATCCACCATCGACCCAGCGATGAACGGGGCACTGGACCTATCGACCACGACTCTCGCTCCGCCCACGTCAATAAGGTAATCGTCATCAGAAAACTTGTCGTCGACCACCATACCATAGGAGAGTCCTGAACATCCGCCTGCCGTGATGAATATCCTGAGGGCGGCCCCTGGCTTCCCCTCCCTCTCAAGGTGGAGTTTCAACTCTTCTGCCGCCTTCGGTGTAAGCTGCACTATAGGTTTAATCTCTGCGCCTTGGCTCAAATAAGTCCAGAACGGACGTTCGGTTCCTCTTATAAAAACAAAACCCTCAGGCCGCCAGTTTCTGTACTGCCCTACCCACCTCTGCGTAGGGGGGCTCGTCAGACGGGGTGTCCGTGGCCCACCTGTATCTGAGCATCCCCCTCCTGTCTATCACAAACACCGCTCGCTTGGAAACGCCCTTGTATCCGATGCTCCCCCAAGGGTCCTGAAGGACCCCATAGAGCCTAGTGACCCGCTTGTTGAAGTCGCTTAGGAGCGGGAACTGCAGGTTGTACGTCTGCGCGAACGCCTTCAAAGCGAAGACGCTGTCGACGCTCACTCCCAGGAGTTGCGCTCCGGCCTTCTGGAACCCACCGAACCCATCCCTGAACGTACACATTTCCTTGTCGCAGACCCCCGAGAAAGCAAACGGGAAGAACGCCAATATCGCAGCGCCGTTCTTGGTGAACTCGCTGAGAGCCCTCGGGGCCCTGTCGGTGTCCGGAAGACTGAAGTCCGGGGCCTTCTTCCCCAGCCTGAGCACCACACCAAAACACAGGGAAGTTCTGATTTAAGGCTACTTCGGGAGCTTCTGCAACACTTCGAGGTACTTTGCTGCCAAGGAGACCAGTCGTTCTTGTCTCTCCAAGTCCTTCTCGGCGGCTAGCGCCGTCGTGGCCTCGTTCAGGCGCATCACAAGGACGTCTCGCATCTGGACGACCACCGCGTCGTAGGTCACAGGTGTGGTCTTCGTGACTAGCGAGAGGTCATCATGCACGGTACAGTAGACCTTGCCACGGTACTTCACCTGTATTCCACCGTCCTGCGGGCACGGGTCGGCCAGCATCGTGCCGCCTCTGCTCATGAGGCTAGCGGCCAGTTTCATCCTGTCCTTGGTTGACGGATCGCTCAATGCGGCGCCTGTTCCATGGTTCGTATTAAACACGGCCGATTCGAAAAGCACTTAATCCCACCACGTGGAGCTCCGCCCTTCCCGGAGTCCGTTCATTGAGCGCCAAAGTGAAGAAACAACAGGAGAACGAGGCGAAGCTCGCAAAGGCGGTCCTGAGCCTCCAGCAGATTTCAGATTCTAACATCACCCCACGCAACATCAGGAAAATCGTGAAGGACTCGGTGCTCATGCTCCAGGACGTCAAGCAGAGCGTTGCGGTCAGGGCCGCAAACGCCATCAGCCTTCTAGACGAGGTGGCCCAGGATCCCAACATGCCATCGTTCGCGAGGGTTACACTCTGGTCGGCGGTCTCCGAGCTCGAGTCAATCAGAGAATCATAGAGCCGAGTGATGCCGAAATCTCACATCCACTTCGGCAAAGCTTTAACATGCTCCCATGCGCCGTAGCTGCGATTGCCTAGCTGCCCGAAATGCGGGAACAAGGAATCTCTACCTACCCGGACCTTCAACGTGATAGTCGAACCGGCCAAAAGTGAACGTGGTATGACCGAGAGGCGGGTGGGGATGTACACATGCTCCAGATGCGGGACGAAGTTCCCTACCGTGATAAGCAGACAGAGATATCTGATTGTTGCAGAGGAGCAGTTGAAGGCCATCCAGGACGAGCTAGGTTCGTTAAAGAAAGGGAACGAGGGCCTTGAGACCCGGATTCAGGAGATGGAACAACAACAGCGGGAACTCGAGAGCTCCATGGCTAAGGCAGCAAGGGAGAACGAGGTGACGCGGATGAAAGAGAAGCTCTCCGAGCTCGAAGAGTTCGTCAAGTTCCTACGGAAAGAAAAGGGCGAACTCGAGCAGAAAGCCTCCAGGATGCGCTAGCTTAGGCCCCATCTGGGACGTTAGGAGGAAGAGTGTAGCCCGCTTCGGCTTCATACGAAGCGACCTTCTCTTCCAGCACCGCCTTTTCAGTCCGGAGGGCCTGCACCTGGCTTTCCAGCTCATTGGCAGACTTCTCCAACTCGAGCGTGGCTATCCTCTCCTTCAGGGAGGCGATGTCGGCCAGGAGCGAAGCCTTCTCGGTGTCGAGAGACCTGATCTTCTCCTCAAGCTCAGTCCTCTGGTCAGCGTATTCAGTTACTACTTCCATGGCTGCCGAATCTTCGGTGGCGTCACGTTTACTTCACTGACAAAACTAAAAACAGTTGATAATGTCGTTAACGCAATTAAATCGAGTCGCACAGGATTTATCAATCGACTCCGGACCGCGTTGGCCGATGCCGAAGGGTGTGTGGGTCTGGCCGTCCGACCCCCATGGTCAGCAGGAGACGCTGGAGAAGGTCGCCGCTTCGCCTCACCTGAAGGCAGCCATGGTCGCCCTCGTCGCTACCGAGGGGGGGATGAGCAACGCAGAGCTGGACGACGCCATCAGCAGCAGTTCAGAGTGGACCACTCTTTGGATTGTGAGACAGCTCACAGCCCTCGGCTTCATCGAATTCAAGGTCGACTTCTTCGGGAACCCCGCGAGGTATCGTCTGACCGAGCTGGGCCGGACTGCACTATCGAAGATGACAGGACTTCCATGCCCGGAGCCTCCTCAGGTTACCCCGCCCCAGCAGGCCGCCGCACCCAAGCCCGTTTGACATTCTGGAGCCTTTCTACCGATCGTTCGAGTTTGTACCAGCACGGCCGCTGATGCTGGTCGCTCTGGCGAAGCCTCTCCACGCATTGAAAGGCACCGGCGGTCGCACACGGGATGACCTCGCTCTTCGGAGTAGACCGCGACGCAGTTCACGTTCGGGAGGAACGAGTAGAGGCGCTGCCTCTCACCATCGAAGGTCAACGTATGGGCTTACTCCGTAGGGGCATTCTCAATGACAGAGAGCCTCGCCGTATCAATCACGCCCGGCTCTCCAATCGCACAATAGATGAGGCCCCTGGCATAGTTCAGCCAGAGCATGTCGGGCCCTCCAGACAAGGGGACACGTGCGATCTCTTCTTCCCTGCGGAGGTCCAGCACGACCAGAGCCTTGCCGTCGCTCGCGACAAAGGCCACCTCCCCTCCGCTCAAACAAGGTCAGCCGAGGACGATTATCTCATTCTGGCTCTTCGACAGCTCCCTATACCCACTCGCAGTTACCAGGACATCCTGCTCAAGGTTGCAGACCCCTGCCTTCCCCTCCACCGAAGGCTCGACAGTGAAAACCAAGTCCTTCTCGACCTCCTTCTCTCCCTGCTTCCCATAACGATTGGGCCATCTGGGTCCGAGAAGAGGCCCTATCTCATGGGTGCTCCTGCCCAACACATGCCCGAGCGCATGCTTGTATTCTGGGAAACCTTCTCTTACGACGAGGCGCCTTGCTGCCGCGTCTACCTTCCAGCCAGGGACTCCCGGTCTGAGGACGGCCAGCGCCACGTCATTGGCGCGCCTCGCGGTGGCGAACGTCTTCTTTACCTCTGTCGGAACGGCGCCGCCCCCCACATAGTACACTCGTTGGATGTCACTGCAATATCCTTCATATCTGACACCGAAGTCCAGTTTCACCATATCCCCTCGCCTGATTTCGTCGCCGCGGTACCCGAGATGCCCCGCCGGGTTCGCTCCAACCACCACCGAGGGGCAGTGGTCTGCAGCCCAGGCCGGAGGCATGTGTCTTTCCTCCATGAGCGCCTGGGCCGCGTCATGGACCTGCTTGTCGGTCCTCCCTGGCCTTATCTCCTTCTCGAGTTCGTCATAGATTCTCTCACATTCCCTGATAGACTTCACGAGCAACTCGATTTCCTCAGGGATCAACTTCGCCCTCAGGGCGATGGCGACGTCTTCGGCGGAGACGAACCTCCTCGCGTAGGCTTTCAGCGCAGTCTTAAGGTACCTCTCCATCCCGGAGCTCAAGCCATCTGCGGCGCCGAGATCACGGCTGGTGTTGACAGCTATCCTCTTCGGCCGTCGCTTGGAGACGAATTCCCTGAGCGCCGGGGCCACCCCCTCGCTGCCGTAGCCAATCACCTTGTGATACATCCCGCGCTTCTCCACCAACTCTGATTCCAGACCTCCGACGATGGCTGTGCGCTCGCCATCCCTCTCAATGATGGCTGCGGAGCGCCAAGTAAGATGATCGAAGCGGAGATCCTCCGCCAGCGGGTCTTCGTTCCCCTCCCTTGAGAACGTAATCCACATGTCTATTCCGAGCTCGTCCATCACTACGCGGACAAGTTCCAACTTCTTCTCCAGGAACTCAGGTTTCAACATACCGCTCCCCTTACCCAAGGTCCAATGGTCTGGTGGGGATGCTTATCAGTTTCCTTGACGTCTCGAGGCCCCAATCTGGCCAGGATGCTTCTGGGTGGAACTCGAGCGTGCGTACGCCAGGCTGCAGCCATGATGGTTGGGCGTCTTCGCACAAAACAAGCTGAGCTACCGAGTGCCGCGCGGGAGCTTCTCGAAACGGTATTATCGTTGTCCTCTGCCTGCCTGTCACGGCCTCGACTCTGCGACCTCATCCGGCTCCATCCAATTGCGAACCGACGCCCGATGGAATCAACTCCGTCTTCTCTCATGTCACCGAACCAGACGCGCCCGGCTTCGCTCTGCTCGTCCGCAAGGACGGCCGCACCATACTCGAGCACGGCAGTGGCCTCCGCGACCTCCGCGTCCGCACAAAGATTGATTCCGCTACAAATTTCCGCCTAGCCTCCTGCACCAAACAGTTCACCGCCATGGCCATCATGCTACTCGTGCGTGACCATTCACTCTCCTACGACACTCGCCTCACCGACGTCTTCCCCGACTTCCCTGGGTATGGAAGGTCAATCACCATTCGCAGCCTGCTCACCCACACCTCCGGTTTGCCCGACTACGAAGACTTACTGCCTCAGCTATCTCCACAAATGCGACCTGAACGAAAGGGCCAGATCAGCGATACCGGTGTACTCGCCCTCCTTAGGCAAGCGACAACGAAGTTTCAGCCAGGCACAAGATGGGCCTACAGCAACTCCGGCTACGTCCTTCTGGGAGAAGTCGTCGCAAGGGTCTCGCACGAACCATTTCATCGCTTCCTCCACAATCACATCTTCGCCCCCCTCGGCATGGATAACACAATCGCCTACATCAAAGGTACGAACGCAGTTCTGAATCGCGCCTACGGGCACTCAAAACAGGGCGGCGTCTGGCTGGAAACAGATCAGGACGCCGCTTCAGCAACCCTGGGCGACGGCGGCGTCTATTCTTCTCTGACCGACCTTGCCAAGTGGGACGACGAGCTCACGCGCCACTCGCTCTTGAGCGAGGAAGAAATGCAACCAGCGCTTCTTCCAGTAGCCGTCCCGAAGGCCGATCCCACCGGCGTCAGCAACGAACCTGCCGCCTACGGATTCGGCTGGTTCCTGAATCCCTACAAGAGCCATCTTCGCATGTGGCACTACGGCGAGACGATTGGTTTTCGCACCTTCATACAGCGCTTCACACGCAACCACTTGACGGTCATCATCCTCTGCAATCGTTCCGACCTGAATCCTACCGCACTCGGCGAGCGGGTCAGCGACCTCTTCTTCTCGCATGAACCCCTACCCAGGTGAGCACCTCACCCAACCAAACACATGCTCCAACCTGGGCCGCCAGCCTCATCCCCCCAGGTCCCGCCACCGAAGGGACCTATGCATGCACGATCCTCCCACGGTAGCTACTTCGCTAGACGAGGCTGCATTAGTTCACCTAGAGCATTGGTGCGGGTGGGGGTCGCTGAGACCCAAGACCCAGCATGCTCGGCGGAAGGACGTCACTCGTCCTTTCAAGAACATCTAGTTGGGCTGCTCAGTACAAACTTAACTCTGCCTGCCTCACTATCTACACGAAGATGGCAAAGCACGCGGCCCTGTATGAAGAACTGGCGCAATATTACGATCAGATTTACCATTGGAAAGATTACCCCAAAGAGGTCCGGAAGCTAAAGACATTGATCAGGAAGTACCAGCGCTCCCCTGGCAAAGACCTCCTCGATGTTGCTTGTGGAACAGGTAGACACCTTTCCTATCTTCGAAGTGACTTTGACTGCACGGGGATAGATGCCAGCGAACAGATGCTGGCGATGGCCAGGAAGAACGCGCCTGAAGTTCGATTCTCAAAAGGGGATATTCTTGATTTCGATGTTGGCAGACGATTCGATGTTGTCCTATGCCTCTTCAGTAGCATCGGCTACCTGAAGACCAGGCGGGAAATCACCACGGCAGTCACCAATCTTGCTAGGCACATGAAAGAAGGTGGAGTCTTGATAATAGAACCATGGCTGAGGAAATCCGCATGGTCAGACAGAACCGTTCACATGCATTGCTATGAAAACGACTCGTTGAAGATAGCCAGGGTCAGTTTTGTGCACGCAGATGGGAACCTTTCGGTGTTGGACGAGAGGTATCTGATAGCAAAGAAGGGAAAGGGAGTGTCGTACATCAGAGACCTTCACAAAATGCGGTTCTTCGAACTGGAACCGACGCTTTTGGCGCTTCGAGAGGCTGGGTTGGACCCGAGGTTCACCGAGGATTCCTTGATGCCTGGGCGCGGGCTAGTTATCGCGACGAAGCCGCTGCCACTTTCGTTAGATGCGCGCAGGCACAACTCTTCGACGAAAGGGCACTTAAATATACCAGAATACTCTATACCAACATGGAATCGACGACGGTAAAGGTGTCGAAAGACACGGCGAAGAAGCTCGCTGCCCTACAACACAGGCTACACAAGGCCACCCTCGACGAAACCATTCAGACTCTCGTTGCGCAGCACAGAAGGGAGCTCATAGAGGAGGCCTTCGGTGCCGACCGAGGCAGACTACATCCGTTCGGCGAAGGGGATCGCGGTGAAGATCGTAGCTGACGCCTACGCCTGGATAGAGCTTTTCGCGGGAACGCGGAAAGGGGAG
>JAJYNM010000004.1 GCA_021786335.1 archaeon | reverse complement strand
TCTTCGCGCGGGCGAGGTTGAGGTGACCCCGCGTAGTTGAGAGGCTGGTACCTCGTCTGCTACGACATCAGAGACGAGACTCGGCTCAGAAGGGTCCAAAAACTCATGCTCGGCTACGGCCACAGGCTGCAGTACAGCATATTCAGGTGTCGGTTGAGCGAAAGGGACGTGGAGCGGATGAAATGGGAGCTGATGGAGGCGATGGAGACCGAGGACGACCTGCTCGTGGTGGGCCTGTGCAAAGCGTGCGTCGGTAGGTTGAGGGTGAACAGCTCGCACGCTACCTGGCCCAAGGAGGGCCCGAGCTACGAGATAGTTTGAAATTCAAGCACCGCTGAGTGGGTCGGGGCGGGAGCGGTAGAACGCACGGCGGGCGCAGGGGAGGCTAACGGGTGCTTGATTCTCGAGCTTCACGCCGCACTTGGCAGTGCAGGAGCCTCTGATGCCGCAAGGCGTTTAGCAGAGGGCGTTGCGGGTAGCGTCGAGGGCGATGGTGAGGGTGCAGGAGCCTCTGATGCCGCAAGGCGTTTAGCAGAATCAGAAGATGTATGCAGGGAACCTTCAACGTTTCGTGCAGGAGCCTCTGATGCCGCAAGGCGTTTAGCAGCAGTAGGGTCGCCCTGCGAGGCAGTTTGGACTTGGGTGCAGGAGCCTCTGATGCCGCAAGGCGTTTAGCAGCAAGCAGTTTCAGGCGGCGAAAGCTGCAAAGGAAAGTGCAGGAGCCTCTGATGCCGCAAGGCGTTTAGCAGCCGAAGGCGAAGGCGAGCGCTGAGATGAGGAGGATGTGCAGGAGCCTCTGATGCCGCAAGGCGTTTAGCAGCAGACCTCGCTGAGCGTGACTTACACCGCTACTGCGGTGCAGGAGCCTCTGATGCCGCAAGGCGTTTAGCAGTGGTGTGCCGCCGCCCTTTCCATCTTGGGGCTGGGGAGTGCAGGAGCCTCTGATGCCGCAAGGCGTTTAGCAGTTGTGTCCGTCGAGGCGTTGAGCGCTGTCGGGGCGTGCAGGAACCTCTGATGCCGGAAGGCGTTTAGCAGGTCAGGACACCGAGCGCCACTACCGCCGCGATGATGGTGCAGGAACCTCTGATGCCACAAGGCGTTTAGGAGTCTGGGGCGTCATCTGCCACCTTATGAGATTCTAAGCGCGCTGGCAGCCTTCGAGATATCTGTCCGCCAGCCTCATTCCGATTACGGCTCCATGCACGAACCGATACATGGGTGGCTGAATGAGCGTGGAGGTACGGGTACCTGGGCTACCTGAAGCCCGGCCTTGTGACGACGCTGCCCGGGTAATGATGTCGCAAGGCCGGCCGGTTTACCAGGATGTCCCTGTGTGGAGGACGAGAGGACGGTACAGGAGGGAGATGAAGCGAGTCTTCTCGGTCATCAAGAGGACTATGGGGGAAGAGGTGAGGTCGGTGAGGATCAGGGGACAGAACAACGAGATGAGGTTCAGGGTGATGGCCTACAACGCTGCACGATTAGCGAGCCTGGCCTATCTTTGGTCAGAGGGTTTCTACGGAGCCAATAAGGACGCGGGGTTAAATAACAGGTCCAAAATGTTGGAATGCTTCAGATTTGGTAGCTGCTCCCAGAAGCCGGTGGAGGGCACCATTGCTGGTCGTCGCTGTTCTTATCCTGTCCGCGCTCACGACAGTGGAACTTGTCCCTCCCTCCCATTCAACGAGCTCCACCACCACCTACCTCTTCTGTAACACGTCTTCACTGGGGATCGGTTCGAGCACGACCTGCACCGCATCCGTCACCGGCTCGTCTCCTTCAGGCTCCGTGGATTTCATCACGTCTGGCGCAGGTTCAGTTTCACCAGCGGCGCCTTCCTGTGTACTGACTTCTATCTCTGGGGGAGAGGGCTGCTATGTGACCATCTCCGGTCAAAGGCTGGGATCGGTCAATGTGACCGCCAAGTATCAAGGCGACCTCAACAACGCTCCCAGCGTCTCAAAGAACTTCACCCTGGACGTCGTTTACATCCCCCCGAACATGCAATGGAAAGGCACGGTTAGTATAAATACACTCTACACATTCAACGAGTGCACCACAGGCAATGGTGTAACTGCTTGTGCCGATGGGTACGCCAAAGAGACGTGGACTGGAACGTTCTCGGTGGAAGAGTCTTCAGCATGTGAGAATGCGGGCAGCAGCATCTGTGGCAATGCAACTGGAAGCGGGACGGAGTATGAATACGACGTATTGACGGGTGCTACTTGCGAAGGCTCCGCTGCAATACCGTCGCGATTAGGCGTCTTTTCAGAACCGGTCTCGCCTTTCGGCAATCCTCCCCCAGGGCTATATTTCGGGTTTGCTGTGGGTGGACCTCACTATACAGCGCTCATACCTCCATCGGCAGCTTTCACGGGTGCCATGATTCCCTGCACTGGGAGCGAAGGTACATCCAATGTCGGCATGTCAAACTTGGACGGTGCGCCTGTCCCTGGGGTCCCCGGTGCAACCCTCCAGGACGGGGTGCCAGAGGTACATACTTTCAGCAGGTCCTACAACTATTCCAGCCTCTACGGATCCTGCCCCGCCGACAGCTGTTCAGGAACCTTCGTCTTCACGACAACCACAGTCATCACCGTGGAACCCTACATGAACGTGTACTGCCATCCTGCGGACCAGGTGGCAGGGGGCGTGGTCGATTGCAGGGCATACGTCTTTGGAATCAATCCCACCGGGACCGTGAGCTGGGGGGCCCACGTCGTCGCCTCGAACACCACGGTCCCCTTCAACGACGCGACATGCGACCTCCTGCCAGTCACCTCCACTGCGAGCGCGTGCCAGATCTGGCTGAGGAGTGATGCATACGGAAGCGTCAAGGTGGCGGCGGCGTATTCCGGGGACGCCAACAACCCCGCGGTGGAGAGCCACACGTCTGTGAGTTTCGTACAGGGTCGTTCCGAAGTCGCCGTTACGTGTTCGCCGTCGGTCGTGAACGGGACGCTTCAGGCTGACTGCAAGGCCGTAGTAAGCGGCACGCCACCGACGCCGATCCCGACCGGCACAATCGTGTGGAACGAGACCAGCCCCACTGGCACCTTCTCTAACTCGACGTGCTCGCTGGTAGACGGCAGCTGTGGCGTGACTTTCAATCAAGGCAACTCGTCGATACCTGCGACCATCGTGTCCACTTACCTGGGGGACTCCATCCACCCGTCGGCGCAGGCGGCTACAAGCCTGACAATGGTTGAAGGCTCGGCGGCTTACGCGGACCAGAACCTGACCACAGGGCTGAACGTAAAGCTGTCCAGCGTCACCGGAGTCGTGGCCAATGTCACAACTGCTTACCTCACCTCCCAGCCAGGAGGCACGGGAACTCCGCCGTTCGCTACCAACGAGTATTTCGACGTCGACGTAGGCGGTGTCACAGGCGGTTCCGCCACTGTCTGCTACTTCGGCGCCGAAGTGAACGCCACGACTTCGATGGCATACTACTACAACGGTGCCTGGGATGCGGCATCGAACGTGGTCGCCACGGCGGGGGTGAGCGTCTGCGGGACGATCCCGGTCGCTGCCCTCACGGGTACGCCGCTGGCCGTAGGAGGTCCGAACACCACTGCGGTCACCACGACCGCCTCTTCAAGCCAGAGTGTCGCTACCGCGTCCGCAGCGCAGAGCACGTCCACCACTTCGTCCAGCTCCGCCGCTCAAACATCCTCGACGCTCAGCTCGCAGTCCACGTCGAAGAATGGCGGGATTCCCGAGTTCCCGTTCCAATCTCTCTTGGTGCCCACTCTTACGGTCCTTGTGGTCGTCTCCTACCTGATCGTAAGAAGGGCAGGGGGCCCTGGGGCCAAAGACGCCAGGCGGTCGAACGCCGAAATAGCTCCTTCGAAGGGGGCGTGACGGTGTCCCTCTGGCGATGTCGTGTTCCTTTACCGAGGCGTGGTGGTCGATTATCGAGGCTGTTTACTTAGGTCGTTGAGAACAGATTTGTCCTTCTGGGAGTGAGATACCCAGTCCGATGAGGATTGACTGGTTCAAGTTGAGTTGTTTCTTTAGGCCCAGATACCTGAGGAGGTCTCTGGCGTTCACGAATAGGAAGTCCGAGTCATAGATGAGTCCGTAGGAACCGAGGCAACCCGTCAGATTGGGCCAGTTGTGTGAGTCCGGGCTAATCCAAGACCCTGCAACTCCCCTGAACGTGGGGAAGCTGGTCAGAAGGAAGAGCTGCTCCGGCTTGACGTGCCAGGTCAGGTGCTTGTCCGCCTTCTTGACCTGGTTGAAAGTGGCCCCCTCGAAAGACACACGACCGCCATGCGTTATTGACAGGATGTACACGACGTCTCCTAACTCGCACTGGGAAGTGGTCCCACGATACTGGAACTTCACCTGCGACCTGAAGCCGTGTATGTAGGCCGACTCGGGGACAATACGGAAGCCGGATCCCTGTGCCGGGGAGAGCGACCCGAAAGAATTGACGCCGGAGCTAACCGCTTCGACAATTTCAGGCTCGTCCTTCCCACTGGCGTAGCCGTTCCTGATGGCGCTGCGCATCCTCTCCGCGAACTCCTCCTCGAAGACGACGAAGGCGTCGCTCTCGACGGCCTCAGCGAATTTCTGGAAAACTGAGTATGGGTCGGAACTCAACTCAAGTGGGCGCCAGCCATGGCCAGTAGCACGTTCTCGACCGAAGGCCGGGCTATCCTTTCTCTACTTCCTGAACCCGGGACGGACCTTCTGGAGATCTTCCATCGCATCAGAGAGCATCATAGCCAGTTCTGACATCCATCCTGGCAGGGCGTCGGTAAGCGCTTTCAATTGGGTTTCTTCGAGATGGGCGATTGACTTCTGAGAGCCCGCCAGCTCCAAGGCCGCCTTCTTCAGCGAAGGAAGCCTCCTCCTGAATGGAGGTGGGAGCCGGCCCATTAGCCTCTTGATCTTGGCTACCCGAGGGGTCACCTCTTTCTCGATGTACGCCCTGGCCTCCCCGTCGTCAACATGTGGACCGTAGAGGGCGAGGAAGGTCGGGAACTCTCTTAGGTCGAGCTTGCCATCTTCGTATGAACGAGAGAGCATCATTACCAATTCGTAGACCGGCTTGTCGACTATCTTGAGGTCGTGCATGAGCGTCTCGTATTTCGAAAGGTTCCTGGCCTGAGAAGCCAGGTTCACGAGAGAAAGAAGGTCTGCCGAGAGGCTCACCATCCAGACAGCGTATTCGTCATAGAGATGATCTGCCATTCCGACGGGAACTGGCACCGGCGTCTCATCAATCAGTTTGACCAACCTGCTGCCTGAATCACTCAGTGCTTTCTGTGCCTTCGCAAGGGAATCGATGGCGTTTAGCGCTCGATGCACCTGCTCGGCGATTTCCTTCTTTCGTTGCTTCCTTCGTAGGTACAGTTTCAGTCTGTCTGTGAGCACCATCAGCGAACCAACCGCTTGTCCGGCCCCAAGGGGCAGGCTCAGAAGGTCGACCATCGTGGGGAGTCAGTAACTCCAGTTCTTAGGAGTTCTGAAGTCGTGAAATGACTACGGTTCAGGGTTTCTGCAGGATTCCGGTAACATCCAGCGTGAACGCCTGCACGCTCGCTGGCATCTGCCCGTACAGCTCTCCCATGACAGCCGTAGGGGGACCTTGCTCCCCCCGTCGGTCAGGAGCCTGATGCCGTAGTCCGCGTACCTGAAGACGACGCGCCCTGGGGAACCCTTGAAGATCTCCTTGGTTCGTTTCCTCGTTAACTCACATCATAGGGTCAAGATGGAGAGGATGAACGGAGAGGTCAGGGACAGGGAGAAGGTCATGCGGGGTCTTAAGAGGATGGACACCTCTATTCTGAAGGGTGTGCAGATTTACCACAATTTCATCAGGCCGCACGAGGGGCTGAAGGGCGAGACGGCCGCGACAAGGGCGGGAATCAAGGTCGAATGGGATAACAAATGGCTTACGCTCATCCAGAACGCGGCCAAGAAACCCTTAACCTCGAATTGACCCACACTGAGGCCGTGAGCTTCCAGCCGAACACAATCTACTGCGGGGATTGTAAGGAGGTTCTCAAGAGGTTCCCAGAGGCATCGGTTGACCTAATCTATCTCGACCCCCCGTTCTTCTCAAATCGCCACTTCGAGGTAATCTGGGAGGATGGCTACGAACAGAGGTCGTTTGAGGACAGATGGAAGGGCGGGATTCAGAACTACATCGCTTGGATGATGGAGCGTGTTACCGAGTGTTATCGCGTCCTTAAGCCAACGGGCTCGTTCTATTTCCATTGCGACTGGCACGCCTCGCATTACTTGAAGGTCGAACTCGACAAACTGTTCGGAGATTCCAACTTCAGGAATGAGATTGTCTGGAAGCGTTCGGACGCACACAGCGACGCGAAGCAGGGCGCGAAGGCTTATGGGAGGATTCACGATACGATTCTATTCTATACGAAGTCCGACGATTACACCTTCAACGTGAAGTTCAATCCGCTATCCGCCTCGACTTCGGACAAGTGGTATAGGCATGTCGAAGCTGAAACTGGGAGGCGATACAACATGGCAGACCTTACTGCGGCCAAGCCGGGGGGCGACACGAAATATGAATGGCATGGGGTCAAACCGCCTGCCGGACGATACTGGGCTTACTCGAAGGAGAAGATGGCAGAGTTGGAATCGAAGGAGCTGATTGTCTATTCAAAGAGCCGGAAACCCTACATGAAGAGATATCTCGACGAAAGCAAGGGCGTTCCGCTCCAAGATTGGTGGGACGACATCTCCATGCTCAGAGGCATCCAAAAGGGAGAGCGACTTGGATATCCCACCCAGAAGCCCGAAGCACTACTCAGACGCATCCTCGAAGTCTCAGCTAATCCTACTGACATCGTGTTAGACCCCTTCTGCGGTTGTGGGACAGCGATAGCGGTAGCTCACCAACTCGGAATGCGATGGGTCGGAATAGACGTATCCCCCACGGCTTGCAAGCTGATGGCGAAGAGGCTCAGGGGGTTAAGGGCGAAGGTTGCGGAGGTCGGGCTTCCACGAACCGTCGCACAACTGAAGGAGATTCCACCTTTTGAGTTCCAGAACTGGGTCAACGAGAAACTATACGCTCGGCCAAGTCCGAGGAAAAGCGGCGACATGGGAATCGATGGCTTCTACTTGGATGGGACGCCGATTCAGGTCAAGCAACAGGACGATGTGGGGAGGAATGTAATCGACAACTTCGAGACCGCGATAAAGAGGGACGGCAAGACGAAGGGCGTAATCGTCGCCTTCAGTTTCGGAAAAGGAGCCTATGAAGAGGTCGCGAGAGTCAAGAATGAGGAAGGCGTAGAAATCCTCCTCAAGACCGTCGATGACATCCTAAACGAGACGTAGAAGCCGACGGTTAACAGGGACAAAATCCTCCTTCGAATGCCGCCAAGTTACCAGAACCCCTCAATTCCCGAAACTGTTTTGTGGAGGTAAGCAGCATAAGGGTGCGGCTTGGATAGAGTTGAACTTGTTTCAAAGATACTCGACTCTTTCGACAGGATCTATTCAGATCCATCTACGGAAGAAAGCGCGGAAGCCTTGAAGGAGGCACTGGCTGGCTTCGTTCAAAAGAAAGAGACCCCTGACTCTTGGGGTTTTCATATCAAGACGAACAAGCTCGTCGACCTCCTCGTACCATTCATGCTGAACGACAAGCCATCGGTGAGCAGGGAGGAGGTCACCCGCCTGTTCTTCGCAATTCTGGACGCATCGCCCGAGGAAATCAAATCGCGAGTAGCCTCTCAAGTTCGGCAGGACAGGCTCCCTTCGTTGGTCATGGATGTGGCGAAGAAATTCAGCTTCAACGACTTCGCCCCAAGTGACGAAAGAGACAGGGCCATCAAACCTCCTCAGCGCGTCTTCGTGAGGTCGATTGACGGCTGGGATCTCGTCCTGTCCTTCTTCCCTGAGAGGATTTATCATCACTTGGTCTATGGCTACTACCCTGCCTATCGGTCATACCCACAAATCAATCAGAAGCTCATGCTCTCCTTGAGGCGCGTAGAAGAGGCGTCGCGCGACCCGAGGCGTCTTTCCCTCGACAGGTTCCTGAAGAGCCCAGAACTGGACGAGCTGGCAGGAAGGTACGGTATCTCTTACCACACCGGAGACAGCTTCGGCCGGTCATCCGAGCACAAAGCCCAAGGCGGGTACCAAGAGATGATGAAAAGCTTGGCCAAAGAGCTCGAGAGGACTCCGTACTCTGCAGAGAAGCTCATCCAGGCTGCCCGCTGTCCAGTCCACGTGATTTGGGGGAAGGGAGGGCTGTCGCTCCACTTGGCTGCAAACGACAACTACGTGACAGACACCTACAATGAAGATGGTGTGAACAGAAGAAACGTTGTGTTGGTGCTCGGTTTCGACCTGGAGCACGTACCAAGGGAAGACTGGTCCGAATTCAAGAAAGCAGTCCCGGCAGCAGTACGCTCTCTCCGTTACTTGGACTTTCCAACGAAAAGGGGAAATTCTGCCGGCTACTGACCCAAACTGCACTTGGCCATTCAACCTGGGAGTGCGACACGACAAGTTGGTGGTTGGTCGCTTCTCAGAAAGCAGACTTTCGACTGATACGACCAGACGTACCATTGTGGTTCCTCGGCGGATAGAATCCTCGACTCGGCGGCATCAACAAATCGATGGTGATTGACGGTTACGAAAGAAACGTCAACACAGGCCACGAGGTTGTAAGATCAACACATCAAAAGAAACATGCGTAATTGCCTCCAGCAAGAGCCTTCCATTCTCGTTAGGACCTTTACATCCTATGTGTCAATCCCAAGCGTAGCTTTTCTTGCAAAGAGGAAATGAATCTCTGGATGGTCCAGACCAAAGGAGAGGGTTTCCAACGTCTACGCGCCTTTGGTGGCCATGTATCGCAGGAAGTGCTGGTAGGTCGCGCGATTCCAATGCATTTCCCATCTTCATACGGCTGTTGACAGTTATGTCTTATTCCTGGGGTTGCTGCTATACACTCGGGTAATCCGAGTAATCGGGCTCTGGCTGAGTCAGGGAGAATGCTCCGCCAACGAGAACCACGTTGAGTGCCAACAAAGCAATGGCGTATTCCCACTCGACGAACGGAAGCAGTATGAGAGGGAGGACATACATGAGCAGCACCACAGCAAAGGCGATTCCACCCATAGAAAACACGTTGAACCGCATTCATGAATCT
>JAJYNM010000086.1 GCA_021786335.1 archaeon | reverse complement strand
CTCGGTCCGAAAGGAGGGTTAAACTGTCAGAAGACCTCCTGCGCGCCACAGCCTCGGTCATGCAACCCTTCGCGGCTTGGTCGCTGCGCTAGAACTCGGCGAAGCTGGCGCAAGGATTAATACTCGCCATAAACATGGCATTGGTGACAGGGGGCTATTAGGTGGCAATGCCACAGGCGTTCGTACTCGTCAATGCTGACCTCGGCGCTGAAGAGGATCTTCTGAAGAAGCTGAGAGAGATTCCCAACGTCAAGGAGGTCTACGTAGTCTATGGCGTCTATGATATCGTGGCAAGGGTGGAAGCCGACACCATGGAGAAGGTCAAGGAGACTATCACTTGGAACATCAGGCGCCTCGACAAGGTGAGGAGCACCCTCACCATGATTGTGGTCGACGCGTAGGCCATCCCATTCTTAAAACGACCCGCTGCAGCATCTCTTCCCATGCGCTTCCTCGTAGGGATTGACGATACAGATTCTTCACTGGGCTACTGCACAACCTACCTCGCCTACCGCATCGCCTCTGACCTCGCCCCGGAAATCAGGGTTTGCGCCTACCCTCGCCTAGTCCGGCTCAACCCAAACATCCCGTTCAAGACGCGAGGGAACGCAGCCGTGTGCTTGATGCTTGATGGAGACAGCGTGGACACGGTCTTCCGGTCCGTCTCGGAGAAGGTCAAGGAACTGTCAGACGTCAGTGGTGGAGCGAACTCAGGGGTGGTCTTCCTTGAAGACCCTACCAGAGCAGAAGGTTTCAAAGGCCTATATCAAGACGCGCTTGCCGCCGTGGTCAGTCCTCACAGGGTCCGAAAGCTCATCAAGGCACTCGGGGGGAGGACAATCGAGCTCGGGAACGGTATGGGCGTCGTCGGCGCGGCCGCGTCCCTGGGCTTTGACTGCCGCTCAGATCACACCTACGAGCTGATAGGCTACAGGAGGAGGGAGTATTGGGGGAACAGGCGTTTCGTAGACAGTACTTCGGTCAAGGAGATGGACGCGAGGCTGTTCCCTCACACCTTCAACAGCTACGACTATCAGAAGAGGAAGGTCTTGGTCGCCCCCCATGGGCCTGACCCGGTATTCGTCGGAATTAGGGGAGATTCTCCGTCGAGCGTAATCAAGGGCTTTGGCATGCTGAGATATGGCGAACCGCTGGAGGGGTACATGGTGTACCTGTCCAACCAGTACACCGATGCCCACGTCCAGAGGAAGCTGGATTGGAAAGTCTACTCGTCGGGCTGGGTCGACGGGACCATAGACCAGGTGAGGGTGGGAGAAGGCGGACACGTCTATATCACAATCATCGCCGGGGGACGAAAGCGGGCGGTAGCTGCCTACGAACCCACAGGAGACCTCAGACGTTCGGCCAAGCTGCTGACCAAGGGCGACACTGTTCGCGCATTCGGAGGAGTTAGGAGGGCCACGGTTCGCCACTCGAAAATCCTCAACCTAGAGAAACTGGAGGTGAAACACGCCCAGCGCGGGCTGGAATCAGGGACATACGCACCGTCCCCGCGGGCCAACCGGCACCTGGCCAAGCCTCTTATCAGGTATGGCCGCGAGGTCTATGAAGAAGCGAAGCCGGTCGACGGTTGGCTCGAACCTGCTATGCAGCAGAGAGTCCGCGCCTGAAGTCTTCTATGAGGTCATCCACATCCTCTATCCCTACTGAGACCCTCACAAGCGTATCAGGGATACCTGCCTTCTCCCTATCTTCCGCCGACATCTGAGTGTGGGTCATGTTGTAGGGTTGTGACACCAGCGTCTCTACCCCACCTAAGCTCGCGGCCAGCGTCGCGACCTTCACATTCTCGGTGAATCTCATGGCGTTCCTCGCGGTCCCCTTGATCTCGAAGCTGAGCATCCCTCCGAACCCCCGCATCTGCTTCCTTGCGAGCTCATGCTGGGGATGAGTCTTGAGGCCAGGGTAGTGGACCGCTGTCACCTTCTTATGCGAAGACAGAAATTCAGCCAGGGCCATGGCGTTGGCATTCTGCTGTCTCACCCTGATCGCCATTGTCTTCATCCCGCGTAAGACGAGCCAGGCAGGAAGGGGGTCGAGGGTCCCGCCCAACTGCCTCCTCATCATCTTAATCTTCCGTATCCTCTCCTCGCTGGCCATCGCCGCCCCCGCTATCAGGTCAGCGTGTCCGTTGAGGTACTTGGTCGCGCTGTGCAGGACGACATCGGCCCCGAGGTCCAGGGGGTTCTGGTTGACAGGCGACGCGAAAGTGTTGTCCACCATGAGCAGCGTTCCGTTGGCGTGGGCGAGCTTGGCCACCTTCCCTATGTCGACCAACTTCAGGGTCGGGTTAGTTGGGCTCTCGATGTAGATTATGTGTGTGTTCTGTCGCAATCCGCTCTCCAAGGCAGCAGCGTCGCCAGTGTCTACGAAGTCCGTACCGAATCCGAGCCCCGGGAGCATGTCATGGAGCAAGCCGAAAGTTCCTCCATAGAGGTCTCGTATAGCCAGGACGTGCGACCCTCTTTTCAGGAAAGCGAAGACTGCTGTGGATATCGCTGCCATGCCGGACGAGAACGCGGCCCCTGCTCCTGCATGCTCGAAGGCCCCAAGCTTCTTTTCGAGCCTGACAACCGTAGGGTTGTCCCATCTGGAGTAGGTGTAGCCCTTCTCGCCGGATCCTGCCACTGCAAACGGGACGTCTGCAGCCCTGGTGAACCCGAAGGTCGAGGTCTCATATATGGGAGCGATCAGCGAGCCGGTCTCCTCGTCGAAGGGCTCTGCCTCATGGACGGACCTCGTCGAGTCACCGGGCAAGTAAGTGTCCAAAAGGCTCTCTAATGGCGCCTAAATACATGGCGGGCGCCGCACCCACTGACTCGGGCAGGCTAACGGTTGTAGAAGTATTGCATCTTGGGCGGCTCTATGTCTTCCTGCCAGAGCAGGGCGATGAGCTCTCCCATATGGTAAAGCTGCTCGGTGAATGACTGGAACAGGGCCTCCTCGACCGAAAGGTCGAAAGAAGCGCCCGACGAGAGTAGGACCAAGTCCACGCGCCTCCGTAACTCGTCCTCGCCTGCGCCGGCCAAGTACGCTTTTGTCCTCCCTTCCACGTCTTCGAGATGATTCTTGATCATCTGGATGCTGGTGTACTCCTCAGCCTTCTTTCTCTTGTACTCTCTTGACTTCCCATGGATGACCCAGTTCACAATCCAGTCCTCGTTGTCTATCATGTGGATCAGTATGTTCCTCATGCTATAGAAGCTGGCCTCGCGGTTCTTGGTCACTTCATCCCACGACAGCGATTCGAGTTTCTCCAGGAACCGTCTCCTTACCGAGGACGAGTAGCGGCATAGCTCGCTTATGTCGAACATGGCGCAATCAAGCGATTGATGCTATGCGATATATTCCCTAAGACGTCCTGCATTTGTCGCAGAGTCTTTCGCCGTTCTTTAGCGGCTGAACGAAGAATGAGTCTCCGTTGGCGCAGAAGAAGAGAGCCATCCTGTCAGGGTCTTCGCTCTTTGTCCTGCGATAGTTCTGCGTCCAGTACATCTCTTTTAGAACAATGTCGTTGCTCTTTCTGGCTAGCCCTAGGTCCCAGGCATAGCGGCTCGCTACCCTGACATCCCCCGCCTCGACTCCCTGCGTCCCTCGGGCGGCCCCGCGCACGTACCCCAAGAAGCGGTCTGTGTCGAGTTCGTTTCCGTACATGATTATCCTCGAGACATACCTCCCTGGGCAGACGTGCAGACCGACCGAGCCACCCTCTGCGTATTCGATCGCCGCCTGGCCGCCACAGTGCTGGCACTTCGCCGTGGTCGCCAGGAGCGAGCGCGCTATCTCAGTCACGTTATCTTGCAGGCGCATCACCGTCAAAGTAGGGGCTCTTCAGCAGGTTCTCGACCCCACGTTTGGTAAGTTCCACTCCTTCGGAATAGCCACTCAGGACGTGGCGTAACGTCCCGTCTTCCATCTCCAGGAACACCTGGGGTATCAGATAGTCTTCGGCCCAGTCACCGTAGCCCCTCACAAGTTCATCCGCTTTCTCCACTTGCTCAGGATTGTCAATGTCGTAGTCGTAGAAGCCAACCCCAAGCTCGGTGGCCTTCGCTTTCATCGGCTCTACCGTGGTCGGGTGGCAATGCGGGCACCACGCCGCATGCACCACATGAATTGCCTTTATCCCCTTCAAAACGTGTCCCTCCCGTTCGTCTTGAAGTCAGGGCCAGTTATAAAACTCGCCCCGTCAGCTGGCACCACCAGTCGAAGCACGAATCACCTCATAGGTGATGCTCCGGGGGTGTGACTCACGCCAGCCTCCGCCCGGAGTCGTGCATCCCAGAGCGGTAGCGAAGGGGCCATCTATCCGTTCAAATCTCCACACAGACAATCTCGCAGGTTTGCCTTTCCTCTTCTATCCGAGCCGTGAACTCAGCTTCTTCAACACGCTCGTGGTATACCTGATTGGTCCGCGGAGTCAGTTGCCAATGAGTGCGTCTCCCCGCATCCAGCATGAGGGCTTCCCGCCCATCAAAGTCCTCGAGCACGGCTACGAACACACGCTTCTTTCAACTGATCGGCCGGGAGGATCGACCTACCATCCTGAAGTGTGGTTGACGCCACATTCATGGGCCTCTTGTTCGTCCTCTACTCGCACTGACTTGGATTTAGGCCAATCCATGGAAGTTCTCCCCCGCCATTGAGAAGGCCTTGCGGCTATCTATTCTGTTTGCGTCAAATAGCCAGATGCACCAGTAGTCGTCAAAGAGACCCGCTCAACGTCACAGCTACCAGATCGAGTTCATCAGACGGAAAGCGACGGCTTCTGCAATCTGCCTCTGAATGCACGTCTCCGAAGGCGTACCTGTGGTGGACATGAGAATGGGGATTGCGATTCAACCTCCAACTCTTAGCGCTAGTGCCCAAACCTCTCTGTAATCTTGATTCGACTTTGCGTGCGATTCTGACCTCCAGTATCTTCGTGGCAGGATCTGGTTTCTATAGTATCTATGTGCTCTATCAGAGCATATGTATTCTATTTGCGAGTGATATTTGTAGCTCTCCGTGGCAGCGTGGTATCAAGGAAAAGTGCAATGGCTGCCATGGTAAGCGACGAGTTCCCGATTTCAAATGATTCCGGCTCCAGGCGTGGAGCTTTCGTAGACACGGGTAGAAGCGCCCTGCTCGACACGATAAACAACGCAAAGACTAGCGGCTTTCATTTCAGGACTTGGGTCCTATCGGGGTTGGGCTTCTTTACTGACGCTTACGATTTGTTCGTGATAGGTGTCGTCTTGAGCCTGTTGCCTCTTGCAGGTTGGAGCCCGCTTTCACCCACTAGCACCGCGCTGCTCGGCTCTACTGCCCTCCTTTCTGCTGTTATCGGAGCCTTGACGTTTGGCAGGGCGCTCGACTACATGGGGCGAAAAGCTGTTTATGGGTTAGAGCTGATAATCCTTGTCGCCGGTGCCCTAGGAAGCGCGTTCTTGACGCCAGTGAACGGCGTCTACATACTGATGGCTTGGAGGTTTCTCCTTGGGATAGGAATTGGAGGTGATTACGCCACAAGCTCGACTATCATGGCAGAGTACTCCAACACCAAGAGGAGAGGAATGCTTGTAGGAATGGTCTTTTCGATGCAGAGCCTCGGACTGCTCGCAGGGCCGCTCGTCACGTTGGGGCTTCTTTTCAGCGGAGTCAGTCCTGCTCTTGCCTGGAAGCTTCTGTTCGCCTTTGGAGCCATTCCAGCAGCTGCTGTAATCTACGGTAGGAGAAAGATGCCGGAGCCTCCGAAATTCACGATTGGGGTCAAGGGTAACTTGGACAAGGCGTCGTCTGATCTTTCGAAGTACACCGACTTGGACATAGGCGCCAATGGAAACGGTGGACGAACGAAGACAGTCGTGAAAGCGGAATGGTATAAACTGTTCACTGACAAGAGGCTCCTACTCCTCGTAATCGGGACTGCGGGAAGTTGGTTCCTGATGGACTGGGCGCTGTATGGCAACTCGATAATGTCTAGCTCGATGCTTTCTTTCCTAATCCCGTCAAGCATCAAAGGAATCCATAGGATAATTCTCTCGACCGAGTACTCCGCGCTAATCTTTGGTGTTGCCGCTCTGCCTGGTTACTGGTTGGCGACCTTCGTCACGGACAGGGTTGGAAGGAAGCCTATACAACTCGCAGGATTCGCAATGATGGCTCTCACGTTCGGAGTGCTCGGCATATTTCGCCAGCTGACCACTGCAGCATACGTGGTGGACTTCCTTCTCATATACGGGTTGAGTTACTTCTTCATAGAGTTCGGTCCGAATGTCACGACGTTCATCTATCCGCCAGAGGTATTCCCAGTGTCAGTCAGAGGTTTTGGAAGCGGCACTGCAGCAGCAGGAGGAAAGACAGGGGCATTTATTGGAACAGTTGCAAATGTCTTCATAGTCGCCTCCTTAGGGCTCGGGCCGCTCTTCATCGTGCTGGCACTCCTCTCAACAGTCGGTCTCTTTCTGACACTGTTTGCTCTCCCCGAACCAAAGCGCAGAGATATTGAAGTGGTCTCTGGCGAGGAGCGATTCCTGGTCAAGGCGGAGTGACGCCGGCCCCGTTGCTCTCCTGCTCCAAACAATATGTCGGAGCAGAGTGGTCGGCGTCCCTAGAAAGAATGCGGTTGGCTGTAGAAGGCTAAGATTCGCGCGGGAAGAAGAGCGGTGGTTAATCAGAAAGGCATCATCTTTGTGCACCAGCGATGTTGTGTCCATAAAATGCGGATGGTTGTTTGAGACTCCTGAAATGATAGAATGGACCTACTGCTAGGTACTCCCAGCGACTCTGGATTGGTAGGTCTCGCCATGAGCGAGGATCCAGCAAGCGGCTTCATCATTTCTACAGGTTGGATGAGAATTGCGGCGACAAGTCTCTTTAACACGATTCCCAGGGACATCAGCTTCAGATTAGACGAAAGGTCGCTCTTCCGTCGCTGAAAGACTAACCCGCAGTAAGAAGGTAGCGAGGGGAGGATTTGAACGCACGGTCGGGTTTTTCCCCGATCTCCGCTCTGCGGGTTATGAGCCCGCCGGGATGATCCTTACCCCCACGGGGGGTCTGGCTTCCCCACCTCGCTTCGATGGGCTCGGATGAGTTGGCTCTTATATGCTTCGGGGGTCTCCCATCCTAGCCATCTAGGACCTTTGACGCTCCTGACGTCGTCGCCCAGGAATCTGCATGCATGCAGCCCGCTGGTATCTGCAACAGGTGCAGCTCGAGCAGCTTTCGTAGTCTTTGTGTCTGCAGATCTTGCAGACGCAGGAAGCCATGGTTATGTCGCTTGGTCGTCGTTATTTCACATTATCGAAGACGACTTTTTCAGGGTCTTCCTCCAGCTCTTCTCGGAGCCTCTCCCTAAGGCCCAGGAGGCGCCCCACGTCATGCTTCTTGACCGTGAACCTGCGCACCTCCTCTTCGAACGGCCGAACCTTGTCTCCGTCGACCATCTTATCTGCGAAGCAGACTATCCTTTCTTCCAGAGTCCGGGGTATGTAATCCAAATCTGGCAACCCGAGCGACTTCGCCTCTTCGGGAGAGATCCCAGCACCTACATGCTTCTGGATTATCTCAGCGACCTTCTTCCCGGCCCCCTCCCTCTCTGCGATCCCTGCACCTTCCACGCCATGTCTGACAGTCTGGACTCTGGACCTCCCTATGTCGTGGAGCATGGCCGCGACACCCACCGCTTTGTCGTCTATCTCGTATCCGTGTCTCCCGAACTCTTCTGCCAGCGCCAACGCGACCTTGGTCACAGTCCTGCAGTGTGAGACGATCCTTTCGTCGCTGCCATACTTTCGATGGAGCGCCTCTGCCTCCCCTTGAGAACCGATCACTTAGCGAGTTCCTCTTCCAGTTGCTTGATCTTCCAATTCAGGGCGTCCTTCAGCTCTGCATTGTCAAGGCGGTTCAGGGACTTGCCGCAGACTGGGCACTTGAAGAAGTTCTCCATCGCGTCCTCGAATGTCCTAGTCAGGCATGTGGGGGTTCCGCAGTGGTAGAACTCGTGCATCTCTTCATATTCGAGGCGCTGCCTTAGCCTGTTCAGGACCTTCTTGCGCTGCGTCTGGATGAACCCATCCGTCTGGTCTCGCTGGGCCTTCCACCTGTAGACGAACCAGCCTCTCTTGGGATCCCTGACCCTAACCCCGGTTATGAGGCTCCGACCAAACAGATCGTAGAGGGCCTTCCTGACTGTCTTTATCTTGAGTCCCGTGGCGGAGGCAATCTCTTCGTCAGTAGCATTCTCATTGTTTAGAAGCGCCCTTGCTACCCTGACATAGTCAGGTCCGCCTATGAGTCCGGCGACCTTCACAAACGTGTCTTCGTATTCAATCTTCAATTTTCTACAACTCTCTTGCCCCGGACCGAAGGCAAGATTCTAAGCCTACTTTGGCTGAACGTCCTCTTAAGCTCTTCTCCGCCCTGGACCTCGTGGAGCATGATGGCAAGGGCTGCCACCTCCGAGTGAGGCTGAGAGGTGACCGCGACGTTGAAGTCCGCTTCATGATAGATCTTTCCAGGAACCTTCGGCCCTCCTACGACGATAAGGCCCTTCTCTAGGTTGCGAAGGTCTTGAATCACATCCTGGATAGGCACACCGTACATGGTAAGGTGGATTACACTCCTTCCTTCCTTCTTTGCCTCTCTTACCACCCCCCTCCACGGCGCGCCTAGCACGGCGCGGAAGTCCCCGCCCCAGGTCTTGTTCACCTCTTCGAGCGTAGCTGTGACGTCATTCTCGGCGTCTTCGAGATAGATGCACTCGGCCCCCAACGCCCTGGAGACCAGGCAGAGGTGTGTGAGCGTCCTTTCGTCCCTCACGTATCTCTGCCCCAGCCTAAGCACCTTGATGCTCGTCCTCCCTCTTCAGCCCCGGTAGATGAACAGTGACTCGGGCCATGGCGCAGCTTTATCGCCCTCAAGTTGGCGCCTCTCGGAGATGGACACTCTACCGGACCGCAGGCAAGTTGGCCTGATGATAGACTACCTGTTCGGGAAAGGCGTGAGCAGGGCTCTTCCGAGAGGCGTCTACAAGCTCTTTCGGTCCAGGAGATCCGGAAGGGTGAAGCAGATCAATCTCGACGGGAAGCTCTTCGCCGTCGTAAAACCGAACGGGGCCATCGCCCTCTCCATCTTCGGAGCCCAAACCCTTTC
>JAJYNM010000066.1 GCA_021786335.1 archaeon | reverse complement strand
GGAGCTTGCGCATCCTGAGCACCGGCCCTCCACGGTTCTCAAGAACCAAGTCCGGCTAGTTTCGCGCCATTTCGAACGATGACTCGGCTTTCTCTTGTCTTGTCGCAACCTCGGCCATCGTTTGCTGCAAGACCTTGTCAGAGGCATCCATTTTCCTGTTCACTGCCCTGGTCCCTCCGCGAGTTCCGAGTCTGTCGGGAGATGCACGAGTCGATTCCTCGTTGATTTGCGAAGCCAGCCGGTCGAAGTAGTGGCCTAGGAGTGAAAAGTAATTGGGAGCTAGCGGGAGCGATTCTTGATTTCAGCTCGCTCGTTATGTCGACTCAAGCGAACGAAAAGTCTTCGGACCTCTGTTGTCAGTTCTTCAAGGCTGTGTGCAACCAAAACAATCGAATTGCGCAACATGTAATCCTCGGCGAACGAGGCTTCCGCTCGTGAGTCGGTGCAGTAACCGATGACCTTTTTTCCGATTCCGCGAGCAAATCCAATTTCGAAGGATGTGTCTTTACCGTAATAGTCCAGCAGTACGACCATACCATCAGCGCGGATTATATGCTCCGTACACCGTTTCAAGACTATTTCAGGCATTTTCGATTTTGGTGTGCTTGATGGAATTAACTCCCTTGGAGAATAGTACCGAATTCCCGCAGTTCTGAGCGCGTCTTCGACTTCGCTAATCTTGTCCGCAATACTCATTGACGCAGCTATATACACCGTAGGACCATCATGGCTCAATTTTGCGCTCCTGATTGCTTTTCTCCTTTGCCGTCCGGCCCTCTCGTCCTTTTAAGTTCTGCGAGGGCGTTCTTCACGCAAGACTCATCCACTGGCAATCCTAACTCTGAAGCTACGCCTTTCGCCAAGACGCTCGGGTCTGAAGAACGCAATCTATCTTGGCAATCGGAAACAACCTGCAAGAATCCATCATGAAACAAGACGAACTCACCTTGGTATAGCGTAACCTTGTCGCCCATTTCGCCAATAAGTCGCTTTATCTCGTCCTCACCTTCATCTCCTCGAAAACCAAAAGCACCCGACAGAGTATTAATGGATGCGAACGAGGTGTTCGAAGTGGCCGAAGTTGTTATGACTCTCTCAATTGCAGCCTTCGCGAATGCATCATAGTCAACCGTCTTGGGGCTATTCCAGATTTGTTGGAATCTCCGTTCAAACATCTCGGCTAATTCATCACTCATTATTTCGTAACCAATCTCACTCGGATGAGAGGGGCTTGGAGCAACACCTAGAACGGCAATCTTTTCGTCAACCACCTGAAACCTCAAGTCCCTCCGAGCATCATCGCTTAGGCGAACAGCAGCGCCATACTTCTTCCTGAGAAACGCGCCCCTCAGTTTTTCGATTGAGGGTGCACCAACGAATAGAATCTCAACATTCGGGTCCTTCGACTTCGTCTTGATTGCCTCCAGAAGTGCTTCTAACATATCCTCCTTCATTGGGTCTTCTTCGGGCACGCTGAAACCCAAAGACACGTGATGTACAGAAACCTTGGCCTCCTGAATTGAACCAGCGAGTGCTAGGTTAATCTTCTTCCTCCCAATCTCTCCTACAGAGGCCCTCACCTTACCGACCGCGTCTCCGACCGCATCTACCATTTCATCTCGCTTCTTGATTTCCTCTTCCCGCGATTTGATTTCCTTTCTTCGGAATCTCAACTCCCACAGAGAGAGCCCAATCAGGATTGTGTCAACGAGCGCTATTACGGGAAGGAAAAGTGACGCAAGGTCGAAAACCATTCAGTTGAACCCTCTTCGCGAATCCAACGCGGAGGGTCATGCATTCCTTCACTTAAGTAGATGCAATATATGGCGGTCATTGCAGATGCCTAGATGACCATGGATTCTGTTCCCAAGTGCAAGTGAGGACACTCTGAAGGCTCCTCACGTCTCGGTTGTTGCTCTCGTTCACAACGCCGGGAAAGTGTTGATGGTGAAGCGAGCAGATCCGCCCGATAAGGGGAAATGGGCTCTACCAGGCGGCCATCTGGAGGCCGGTGAAGAGCTAGAACAGGCAGCAATAAGAGAGGCGCGCGAGGAGACGGGATTGGAGATTCAGGTGAAAGGACTTCTAGGGTTCAAGAACTTGGTATTGAAAGAGGGAGAAGGTTTCCACATAGTCCTATTCTGTTTCGAGGGGGTATGTCGCGGAGGAGAGTTAAGAAAAGGGCCAGACGTTTTCAATGTCGAATGGGTGGTCCCTAAGAGGATACCCAAAGTTGACATTTCCCCTCCGACGATTGATTTCTTACGAACGAAGGGACTGGTTTGACTGCCGGCGTTGAGATTCGTTTCGACTTGAAGGGTTTTCATTGATGTACATGGACGAGGCATGACTAATGGAGGCGCGATGGACCCTAAACTCGTAGCTTCTGTACGCACGCCAGGTAGCTCCTCCTGAGCTCCTCCCTGTCGATGTGGTTGTAGATGTCGATGGCCTCCCTCCTGCTGTCCCCCCTCAACTCCTTGATGTACTCCCTCGGCATCCCGTTCCTGAGGAGGAAGGTCGTGAAGTAGTGTCGGAAGCAGTGGGGTCCGAAGTGGTCCTCGAGCCGGGGCGAGCCCGGCTTGTGGAACCCCAGTGCCTCCGCATACTTCGTCACCGCCGAGTACAGGCTGCTCCTGTCGAGCCTCGTCAGGCTCTGGTAGCTTACGAATAGCGCCGAAGTCCGAGGCTTCAGCCTCTCCCTATACGCCAGCCACCTCTTGAGGGCGACCTCGCACTCCTCGTCGAAGAATACCACCCTGTTGCTCCTCTTCGGCGTGGGCTTGAGCTTGATCGAGTCGTCCCTCCAGTCTATGGAGTCCACGTCGAGGTTCAGGAGTTCCCTCCTCCGTATGCCAGTCTTCGCGAACACCAGGGCGATTGCCCTGTCCCTGGGGTCCATTATCGAGCTCACGAGCCTGCTCATCTCCTCCACGGTCAGCAATCTCCTTTCCATCTGCTCGCTCCCGTCCTTGTACCTCCGGAGGTACCTCTTCCTAAACGGTAGGACCAGGTTCGTCGCAATCTTCCCTCCGAAGACCAGGTACTCGTAGAACGCGGATATCGCCGCGTAGACGTTCTCCACGGTCTTGTATCTCGCAGACTTCTCCCGGAGCCGCTCGAGGTAAAGCGTCAGCGTTCGCAGGTCCACACGGTCGTAGGTCGTCCCCTGCTCGTCGAGGAACTCTAGGAAGTGGTTCATGCACCAGCCGTAATGGTTGACGGTCTCCGGGCTGAGCCCCCTGAGCTCGCAGTCGCGCCTGAACCCGTCCAGCAGCCCTGGCGGGGCGCTCCTGACGGTCTCTACCCTTTCCATTTCCACCATCTCCCGTCGTACTCCACCAGGTCGTAGGCCTGCAGCGCCTCGAGCTGCTTCCTCACGCCGTCGATCCCCTCGGAATCCGAGGCGTCGATGCGCAGCCTGCTCAGGATCATGTCCTTGTCGACCCCGTGCCCCTTCCTCAGCAGGCCGAGCAGGGCCTTGTCGAACCTCCTCTTCCCTTCGAACCCGACCTCCACGAAGGGCTGCGTCCTGATCCTCTTGAGCTCCTTGTCCAGGTTGTCGCCGAGCATCCTGAGCAACCTGTTCTCCTGCCTGAGCTTCTCGTCCTCCTCCAGGGCGTCCTCCTTCTGCTCCTTGGTCTCGTCCAGCTCCCTCTGCATCATCTCCCTCTGGGCCGAGCCCTCCTCGAAGCCGATGGAGTCTAGGACCCTCAGCATAATCCAGTTCGAGAGAGACTTCCTTTCCTTCTCCGCCCTTTGCTTCCAGTCTTCCACCATCTCCAGCGAGGGGAGGTAGACGTAGAGCGCGCGCTGCTTGATCGTCTCCGTCTTCCCACGGGTTGGCTTGGACAAGGCAGGTTCCGAATCCCACCGCCGAGTATATATGGGTTTACCAGTAAACCTATTTAAATCAAGTGCCGCGGGTCGGATTTGAGCCGACGACACTCCGGTCTTCAGCCGGATGCTGTTGAGCTGTGAAGTCTCCCTAGCCTTCAGGCCTGAATCAGGCTGAGCTACCGCGGCACAGCACATCCGCTGCCTGAGGAGAGACTTAAGACTTTGCGCCGTTCCATTATTTTGGACCCGTTCACATCCTTCAGCAGTCGACCTGACAACTGCTTGACAGAGGGCATCGGATGTTCGCCTCGACTCAACTATCGGTCTCCAATGTGCGAGTGATTCTAACTAAAACTCGTTTTCGGCTATTACGTCACATCATTCTCCGCCTGATTCGACTGGGATAACCCTGCCGAAGAAGATCATCATGCACGAAGTGACCTCCGCGGTGGTCAGCGTCAGAAGACAAAGGCTACGCCGGCCGCAACGGTCTGCAATCCAAGTTCGGTGCGAATCTCACAGGGTCATCGTAGCTCTGGCAGTGACGGGTCGATTCCTACGGTCTGTGCTGGAGGGCACACAGATGGTCGGGAGTCTAGTCAGCCTTGCTCTCTCTGCATCGTTTGCGGCTCTTGCCGCCACTCTGATGGTTTCATTCGTGTTCGCCGCAGCCATGCCTTTCTCGACCTTCCTATCCCATTCAGCATTGTCATGGTGGGCGCCTTCGTCGGGGAGATACTGGACTCGACCATTCCCCTGCACGGATACCAGGCCTCGGAGGTGGTTGTCTTCTGGTTCCTCCCACTCGGGCCACTGTCCCCACTCATACGGTCTACGACGTGACTCAAAGACTCACCTCAGGTCTGTACATCCTTGGAGTGGACACCCTCCGCCGGAGCAGGCGCTTGATAAGCGCTTTCGCTGCCTCCTACGCCATTGTCGCCAACGACATCGAGACGTCCTCGGGAGTCTCGGCTCGACCGCCGCCTTCGGGGTGCAGACTGAAGTGTTCGTCCTGTTCGCTGTCGCGGCCATACTCGGCGTCGTTGTCCTAGGGAGGCAAGCATTTGGCGGGACGGTGGGGGAAGGATGCTCACCCCCCGCCCCCAGGTAGTCTTCTCTGCCTTCATCTCGAGCTCCCTGCTGGTCTAGGTGGGAACCTAGCTGACGTTCCATGTTTCGAGAACGCGATGCCTGATCGGAAGAATGCTGGGCGCCACGTTCAGCAGGAATGTGACCATAATGAACAGGCGGCTTGTCGGAGACCATCTACCTCTGGGTCGTGTCGCCGGTACTAGTCCTGGCGGCCGCCAGCTTCCTCGCGCTGTCCATATAGCCACTCAAGGGCCAACCCATAAATGGGGTAAAGTCAATCGTCCTCCGCGACGGTTGCCATGTTCTGCGCCAAGTGCGGGAAAGAGCTGCCGGATGGAGCCACTTTCTGCCCATCATGCGGGGCTCCGGTCCAGGCCGGGGTGGGGGACGTCCACGTGAGCGGCATCGACGCCCTCACCAGGGACCACGATGCCCAGGAGTATTGGGTGGAACGGCTGATTGCGCTAGTTATCGACTACGTCATCGTCTATGTGGTTCTCGGCATCGCCACAGCGATAATCGCCATCCCTGCCCTCCTCACTGGCGGTACTGTCTTCTTCGGCGTCGTGTTCGGGGGTGTGGCCCTCCTCTGGGGGATCATCTTCGTATTGTATAATACGGTGATGGAAACGTCGTCCGGCGCGAGCATCGGGAAGAGACTCTTCAGGCTGAAGGCGGTCTCCAGGCGCGGCTCCAACCCCACCTTCGCAGAAGCTTTTGTCAGGAACCTGAGCAAGATCTACTGGCTCCTGCTGCTCCTTGACGTGATAGTAGGGTTGGCCATCTCCCACGGATATCAGCAGAAGTACAGCGATCGCTACATGGGCACCAAGGTGGTCCGCGGCTAGGCGCCGCGTGCACCACTCCTTGGAGAACTGTTTTACCGAGCCGTTCTGGCACCCCCGAAATCGGATTGAGCGGATTTGGCACCAAGGCCGTGGTGGTCACTTACCCGGACGAATTCGCCAGGAGAGAGATACTCGAGCTCGCGAAGGCTGGCGGATACGATGTCAAGGAAGTGGTGACGCACAGGGACCTAGGCCGCTCCGAGTACGGCGTCGGCTCAGGCAAAGCCCAGGAGCTCGAGGGACTGGTCGCCGACACGGAGTCGGACACAATAATAATCGACGATAGTATGACGTCCTCGCAGGCGAACAACCTCTCGCGTCTCACCCACGCCAGCGTTGTCGACAGGGAGAGGCTTATCCTCAACATATTCGCCAAGCGAGCAGCCACTACCGAGGCCAAGCTCCAGGTGCAGCTCGCAGAGCTGCGCTACGAGCTTCCCAGGGCGAGGGAAGCCGTCCGACACTCGGTCAGGGGAGAGCAGGCAGGGTTCTCTGGCATGGGAGAGTACGCGGTAGACGTGAAGTTCCGAGCGCTCAAGAGGCAGATGGCATTCATCAAGGATAAGCTCGAGAAGACGAAGACTGTCAGGGGGCTCCATGCCTCTGAGAGGAGGAAGCTCGGGGTGCCGTTCGTGTCGCTAGCCGGTTACACCAGCAGTGGGAAGACCACCCTCTTCAACAGGCTCGCTGCGGAGTCGAAAGACGCATCTCCCGACCTCTTCACGACGCTGTCGACGACCACGCGCATGGTCGCCTTCCAGAACTTCAGACGGAAGATCCTCCTCTCCGACACAGTCGGCTTCATCTCGCGCCTGCCTACCTATCTCGTAGAGTCATTCAGGTCGACTCTTGACGAGCTCCGCCATGCAGACCTCGTCCTGCTGATGATTGATGTCAGCGAATCGCCAGAGAGCATCGGAATCAAGCTGCGGAGCTGCAGGGAGACGCTGAGCGAGCTAGAGGTCGAGCCATCGAAGCTCCTCGTGGTCCTGAACAAGATCGACCTTCTGGACATCAGGACGAGGTCCAAGATAGAGTTCGACCCGCTCTTCAAAGACTACAGCACGGTCAAGATATCTGCCGTCCGCGGTGACGGGATGCACCAGCTGAGGACCAAGGTACTGGAAAGGACTGACCCAAGGAGGCTCGCTCGGAGGCCCGGACTCACCACTCAAAAGTGAGCGTCTTATCGCCAAGGGCACTTCTCACGCAGGCCAGTCTCTTCCAGCAGAGTATCTGCTCTCCACCAATCACTCGGCCGCTCGATGCAGATAGACGAACTCTTGCGTGTGACGCCACCGCGGAGAGGCATCTTTTCTCCCTGGCTAGCCCGGTCTGCATTCTCTGCCTTGTCACCATCCATGGGCGTCTCTGGCTGTCGGAACCAGCCATCCCGCGAGACGGGAGCCTGTGGAGAAGACCTCGAGGTATGAAGTAATTGCGTTGGGCGGCGATACACGTCTCGTTTGGTGACCACCCGACAAAACACGAAATGTACACATATGGCGGCGACTCGGAGAGGGCTCCAATCGAATCGGTGTCTCTGGCATGAGCGACTGCGTACCATGGTGACAGGGGAAGTCTGCGACAGAGTGGAGAGCAAGATCAGCTGCCTAATGGTTCAAATCGTTCGATGGTGGCACGCATCGCTCCAGCTTTTTGAACTCCAGCGTTGTGTTTCGAGTCACCGGCGCCGCCCTCGGCGTCAAGGTAGTGCTCGGAGGGCTTGTCACGTTCAGGTTCCTTGACGCTTCAGTGCACGTAATATAGGGGACTGTGGTAGGGGTCCTTGCCATCGCACCCCCAGTGTTTGTGGCCAAAATGTCGCCCCGGCCCAAGATGCTTCTCGGTCTCGCAATCGGAGTAGGAGTTGACATCCTCGCCCAGGCTTTGATAGGGTTCACGGCCCTGGCGACGACCAGCAACCCCACCCTGAGCGACTCCATCGCCTGGTTCCACCTCGTCAACGTGTTCGCGTTCTTCGCCATGTTCATCCCGTTGAGCATGGCCAAACCTGGAGAGGCGCCCGTGGCTGCAGCATCCCCGGCGATAAGTTCCTGAGGAGCTAAACCAATCCACTAACACGGTCGCGTTCTTCGGGCGTTGCCGCGAAGGTGACCAGGCGCAATAGACAAGTGGCACCCGGGTTCAATGGATTGTGCCTAATCGAGGGTCCTGTTCAGGCCTTCAAGAAGCGCGGCACTCGAATCATACACTCTTCCTCTAAGGTAGCACGCAGCCCGAATCCGGCGCGAAGCCTCAAACATCGGGTGGCCCGGAGTTTCCACTGAAGTTTTTCTCGAGTCATCTGTTCTGTTGGACAATTCAACTTCGAATAGAATCGTTTATACGCGCTTCCTCCTAACCGGTTAGGTATGGCCGGAGAGGATTCTGCAAGGGATAACTCCCATAGTGAAGAAACCGGGTCTAATCCATTGGACACAAAAATGAACAGGAGAAAATTTCTGAAGGCGAGTGCGATTTCTGCCGGGGTAGTCGGCTTGGGTGGGATTGCCCTGAGCTCTGGGAACACCACCACGGTGATTGAAACACCGACTGCGAACGTCCCAGCGACATCAAACGCTGATCCATTTGCCTCCCAGATTGTGACGTTGAACATCAATGGAAAGGACATCCAGGTCGGGGTGGAGCCGAGAGACATGCTGAACAACATCCTCCGCGACAGCCTCGGTCTGATCGGGACGAAGAGGCCATGCAACAGGATGGAGTGCGGCGGCTGCACCGTGCTGATTGACGACGTTCCTCACATGTCATGCACCTATCCCGCTTTTCGAGCAGTTGGCCATAATATCATCACTGTCGAGGGGTACACCATGTCTTCCTCGCCTGAGGCGACGGTCCTCAACGCGTTACAGCAAGCTTGGGTTGAGGAGGACGGGGGTCAGTGCAGCGGCTGCCAGCCAGGGCAGATAATGTCGGCAACCGCCCTTCTCCTGAACAATCAGAACCCGTCTCTCGACGATATCAAGACTGCGATGAGCGGGAACATCTGCAGGTGCGGAAACTATGATGGAATCATAGCCAGCATCCAAACAGCGGCCCTGAAACTTCAGGGAGGTAGCGCGTAATGAGCAGCAGTAGTACGGAAAGCAGCGGACTGAACAACCTGAGTCCCACCGCCAAATTCAATCTGGTGGGGAACCAGACAGTAACCAGGCGGGACATATATGCGAAGATCACCGGTCAGAGGAAGTATACCTCGGATATCGGACCGAGCGACATAGGTCAAAGCAGCATGTGGTACGCAGGATTCCTCGTCGCACCACATCCGCACGCAAAAGTGACGAGCATTGACGTGAGCGCAGCCCAAGCTGCTGGATACTTCGCTTTAGTGGAGTCAGATCTTCCGGTAGGCGCTATGTTCGGTTCAGGCTCCAGAGCCTATCCTCCGCTCGTCAGCAGCGAGGTGTTATACCCCGGTCAGCCAGTGGCCGCGGTCGCCGCCCCAACCGCCAACGAAGTGGTAGACGCCCTGAACCTCATCAAGGTTGAGTACGAGCAACTTCCATACGTTTTCACAGCCGAAGAGGCACTCGCGGCCGGGGCACCTCAACTA
>JAJYNM010000073.1 GCA_021786335.1 archaeon | reverse complement strand
CCTGATACGAAGAGGCTCATCCATGTCTGACTTCATCAAGGACTACGCCACCAAGGACGGATATGTCGTCAGGGTCTACTGCACGGCGCTCTCCCAGGGCAAGATGAACACCTCGAAGAAGCGCGACCTAAGGCTGATCATGGACAAAGTGATAGGCGAGAAGGCCGCAGGCATGAACTACGAAGGGTTCGTCCAGGAGCTGGTGCTCCAGAAAGTAGCGTCGGACGTCTACAACGAGGCCAAGAAGATCACCCACCTGAGGCATGTAGGGGTTAGGAAGAGCAAACTTATCGCGAAGCCGGAGCCGCGGAAGGTCGAGCAGCTAGCCCCTCTTGCCGCTTGACACAATCTTCAAGATGTCCCTGTTCTGCAGCAGGTAGTCTCCAGCCAGCCTCTTCCCTGTCCTAGCGTCGACCGCATATAGGAAGCCGTCCGCCAGGTCGCTGTGAACCGTCCGAGCCAGGTCCAGCGCTGTGGACCCGCCTCTCATCACGAAGGCGTCAGGGAGCACTCTCCCGTCTTTGTCGGTGAGCTTAGTCTCGTCCTCCACCGGGAAGACTACTATGGCCTTCAGGAGCCCGAAGAAGGCCTCGTTGACCGCCTCCTGGACTCCCGTCCCACCGTAGACTTTCATCACCTTCTCTTCCACCATCTTCAGGGCTGCTGCCTGGGCCCCAGACAGCTTTACCGGGTCCGTGACCGTGAACCCCTTGTCCCCCGGGGTGTATGCGACAAGGCCCCGCTCGGCGGCCCTGCGCAGCATGAGCTCCGCCTCGGAAGCGCAGGGGACGACCTGCCTCCCACCCCCTCTGAGTCTCTCGATGTTCCGGTACGACGTCTGAAGGTCCGCCTTGTTGGCTGCGATCAGGGATGGCTTGGTCAGCTTCCTCGTCTCCACGACGAACTGCATCAGCTGGTCGTCCGTCCAGCCGCTCGGTTTCTCCGTGCGGAGACGTAGACGGAGAACGACGGCCTCGACGTCTGCAAGGGTCACAGACAGGCCGGAAAGCCGCTCAGCCAGGTGGTTCGTCACTTTCCCCCCGGTCTGTTCCAGGGACCGGGCAGCTTTCTCCCAGTCCCTCTTCAGGATGCCATACATCCACAGGTCGAATTCGTGTTCGACCATCTCGACGTCCTCGACGGGGTCATGGACCCCTGGGGGGACCTTCCTCCCTTCGAGGTCGGTGGAACCTGACGCGTCGACCACCTGGATCAGAGCGTCCGCCTGCCTCAGGTCGTCGAGGAACTGGTTCCCCAGCCCCTTCCCAGCGGATGCGCCCTCCACGAGGCCCGCGACGTCGATCACCCTCACGGGGACCAGCCTCCACCCCCTTATGCAGCTCGATCCCTTGGGGTTGTCTACTACTCCCATCTCCTTGCACACGCACTCCGTGACGATGCTTGCCACGCCTACGTTGGGCTTTACCGTGGTGAATGGATAGTCCGCTATCTGTACGTCCTTCAGGGTGGCAGCTGCGAAGAAGGTCGATTTGCCGACATTAGGTTTGCCGACGACCCCCACTAACATGCCCCCTCCGCCGGGTCCGCCGGTTATAACATCTCAGGGGACGGTCAGCCTACATGTCCAGGGTCCTGGTAGTGGGGGGCGGCACCGCAGGGGCGGCGGCCGCCGAGGAGTGCGCCACGCAAGGGATCGACGCTACGGTGATCGACCGCCTGGACGAACCAGAACCGCCATGGACGTCATGGCCAGACCTGATGGGTCTCGAGGGCCAGAGCCGGACAGTCTCCAGTCCTCTCCATCAGGCGCGTCCCTCTGCCTCGATTTTTGGGACCGAAGTAGTAGCGGTCCGCAAGGGGGAGGTGGTCACGTCCAACGGGTCGCGTTTCCGCGCCGACTCCGTGGTCATCGCGGCTGGCTCCTCCTTCGAGCCGCCCACAGCCCAAGGGATCCGCAAGCATGGTTCCTTCGTGTTGGACTCCGCTGCTCGGTACGAAGAATTCGGTTCGGCCAGCGCCTCAGCTGACCGGATACTCATCTGTGGCGAGGGCGCCAGAGGGCTGCAAGTTGCCGAACGGCTCTCTGCCAGAGGGGCGAGGCCTTCCCTGATGGTGTCGTGTTGGCAGCGGGGGGGTCCAAGCTCGCCGGTGCTGGGTGTCGTCTCTGACGCGGCACATGCGAGGGGGATATGTCTCGGTCCTGGGACGGTCAGCAGGGTTGTCGGCTTCGCCCGCACGGAGGCCGTGATAGCAAGAGGGGACGTGGTCCCTTGCGATGTCCTCGCGTTCATCCCCCGGCGGGTCCCTGTCGCCATCCGCCTTGCCGCGCCGCCCGGCCGTAGCGGTGGGGTCCTGGTCGACAGATACCTGAGGGCGAGGGCGCCTGGGGTCTTCGCGGCTGGTGGATGCGCTGAGCTGGACGGGTCGCTCCCGCCTAGGGCTACGTTGGTCGATGAGCCCAGGCTGTCCGGGAGGACTGCCGGCGCAAACTCCGCGGGCGGGAACATCAGCATCGGCTCGGTCCGTTCCTGGTCTCTGTCGGTCCTTGGGCTGAGGTGGTCCAGGACTGGCCCAGACGCGCCGACGTGCGAGTCATTGGGGATGGACGTCCGGGAGGTAGGGCGGCGGTGGAGCGGCTGTTCAGCTTGTAGCCTGGTCTATGAGCGCGGTACCGGGAGGGTGATCGGCGCGGAGGTGATCGAACCAGCAGACTCCCCAACGGGCGGCCTCGGCTCATCAGCCTCAGGCTCAGCTACGCTGAGGTCCTTGGCTTACGCGCACCCTGGTTCAAGCGATATATCTGTGGTGTCAGACACCGCTAGGCTGGGGCTTGCGTCATGGTCAGGGTGCTAGTCTGCGATCAGATAGATATCAAGCGGCTCTCGCTTGGGCCGTCCTTCGAGGTGGATTACAGGCCGACCCTGAGCAGGGAGGAGCTGCTCTCGGTCGCGGGCAACTACGAGGTGCTTGTCGTGAGGAGCAGGACGAAGGTCGACCGCGAGGTCCTAGAGAAGGCGAACCGGCTCAAACTCGTCGCCCGCCCTGGGACTGGCCTGGACAACGTTGACGTGGGGTTCGCCAAGGAGAGAGGCGTGGCCGTGGCGAACAGCCCCGAATCCTTGGTGGAGGCAGTCGCCGAACAGGTGGTCTTGGTGATGCTCGCCCTAAGCAGGAAGTTGGTACAGGCGGACACGGGGACTAGGTCCGGCAAGTGGGAGAAGAACGCCCTGGTCGGCAGGGAACTGAGGGGGAAGGTCCTAGGGGTGGTGGGGTTTGGCAGGATCGGGCGGCGCATAGCCGAGATAGGTAAGACTCTGGGGATGACCATACTGGCCTACGACGTCGTCGCCGTCCCTCCGGACGTCGCGCGCCCTCTGGGCGCAAGGATGGTGCCGCTCGACGAGCTCTTCGCGTCCTCTGACTACATAACTCTCCACGTCCCCATGGCCCCAGACACCGCGCACATGGTTGACGCCCCGCGCATCGCCACGATGAAGGAGACGTCCGTGCTGGTCAACATGTCGAGAGGGGGGGTGGTGGACGAAGACGCTCTGGCTTCGGCCCTGAGGGCGAGGAGCATCGGCGGAGCAGCCTTGGACGTCTTCGAGAAGGAGCCTCCGTCGGGGGCCATCCTCTCTGCTCCGAACGTCATCCTCACCCCCCACATCGGCGGGCAGACCGAGGAGGCTCAGGCGAACGCCATCGAAGTAGTCGGGGAGAAGGTCAGGGCTTTCTTCAAAGCTCCCTGAGGCGCCCCGGGAACGTTTATTTGCCGACCGGGAACGAGGCGTTCAAATGCCCATGTACAGCCAGATCTCCAAGACCTGGCAGCAGATTTTCCACGAAAAGGGAGGGGACATGAAGACCAGGGCCGTCGAGCTCAGGAAGCAGCCTGCTGCTGTCAGGGTGGACCGCCCCTGGCGGCTGGACAGGGCCAGGGCCCTCGGCTACAAGGCGAAGGAGGGGGTCATAGTGGTCAGGATGCGCGTTTCACGCGGCGGGATGCGGAAGCAGCGGCCTACTTCTGGGAGGAGGCCGAAGCACATGGGGGTTGTCAAGATAAAGTCTGCCGTGTCCTCTAAACAGGTCGCTGAGAGGAGGGTTCAGGAGAGGCATCCCAACATGAAGGTCCTCGGGTCCTATCCTGTCTGGGAGGATGGAATGCACGCCTGGTATGAGTGCATCCTCGTGGATCCGCTGAATCCTGCGATCAGACGGGACTACGACTACAGACGGGCGCTCGGGATAACGGTCTGAGCTTACCTTTTCATCTCGCTGCTGTGACCGGGGAACACCTTAGACCCTGGATCGACATAGGCTTTGGCGACGTTCACCGCCACGGCTGCCTGCGCGTAACCCGTCGCAATCAGGTTCAGTTTTATCCCGTCCTGGGGGCCGGCGACGTCTCCAGCCACATAGACCCCGGGGATGTTGGTCTCCATCTTCCCGTTAGTCCTAATCTCCCTGCCGTCGATCTGTAGCCCCCAGTCCTTTATCGGACCGAGGTCAGCCCTGAACCCTATGTTGACGAGTATGGCGTCGATGTCCAGCACCGTCTCGGCCTTCGACCTGTTATCGAACACGACCGCCTGGGTCACATTCGACCCGTCCCCTTTCACCTGACTGACCTCATAGAACAGTTTGAGGTCTACGTCCGACTTCATCAGCTCTGCGACGCTCCCCTCGTGCGCCCTGAAGACGTCCCTCCTGTGCACCAGCGTGATCTTCTTCGCCGTGTCCTTCATGTTCAGCGCCCAGTCAACAGCCGAGTCCCCCCCACCCACGATGAGCAGTCTCTTGTCTCGGAAGGCGCTCTTGTCCTTGACGAAGTAGTACACCCCCTTCCCTTCATAGTCCGCCGCACCGCGAGCTTCCAGCCTGTTCGGTGAGAAGGCCCCAACCCCTGCGGCTATGAGAACAGCTTTCGAGTAGTGCTTGGTCCCCTTGTTGGTCTCGAGCTCGAAGACGCCGCCGTCCCTGTGGAGTGATGTCACCCTCTCACCGAGGGCCACAGTAGCCCCATATTGGAACGCCTGTTCGACCAGGCACTTGACCAGGTCCTTCGCCAGTATCTTGGAGTATCCGGGGACGTCGAAGATGTACTTCTCAGGATAGAGCACCGCGACCTGCCCTCCGGGCTCTTCCAAGGCGTCGATTACTTTCGTCTTCATCTGTCTGAGCCCAGCGTAGAACGTCGCGAACAGGCCGCTCGGCCCGGCGCCTACAATCGTGATGTCATAGACGTCGCCGGACATGGAACTCGGCCCTGACCTCCGGGCTCCATGTATAAGCATTCGTGGGTCAGGCCAATCCTGATGCTATGGGGTCGTCGGGTTTCAGGACTTCACGGAGCAAAATGGTGGCGTACTGCCCTCTGGCAAGAGTGAAAAGGAGAATTGCAGTGTCCCCCTGGACGACGAATGTTCCGTCTTTCATGGCCAGATGGGGGCGTCTGAACCCGCCCTCTGATGACACTTCTTGCATCTCTTTGACATAGAACGAACGGGGCTCGACACCCTCTGACGCGAGTGTATCGCGGACACAAAAATCGAACCTGGAGCCATAGTCCCTGTAGGCGTAGCCCACCAGCTGGACCAAAGGGACCGCCCCCTCTGTCGGCGCCTCCTTCACCCCCCTCACGCCGTAGACCGTCAGCCCGTCGGGGCCACGTTCCCCCCAGTTGTCCCCCGCGGCGTACTTCGAGATATCCTCTCCTCTTTCAAGCGCTGAGCTGAGAGTCTTGTTGAATATGAACGACTGATACGCTTGGACGTAGAGGCGCCTAAGCCTGACCGGTACCGCCCGCAGCGCCCCGACCCACTCTCCGGGCCTCGTCGCGAGCGCCTTGGCTACTCTCCTCTCCACGTCATTCCCCTGGGGGAGAAGGTCCGACAGCTCCCTGTATCTCCCCGCCGCGGCCGCTTCCCTGGCTTCGGGGCTCACAGCCAGCAGGATGCCTACCGCCTGCTCGAACTTGCCCTTGACCAGGGCCCTCCCCACTTCGTGGGTCCCACGGCCTGACGCCCCGAACCTCTGGAGCCCGAAGTAGTTTGGGACCTTTCCAGCCGCAGCGAGCTCGAAGGCTTCTGAAGTCCTGGCTCCGACCTCAGGGCAGCACCCCCTGACAGTGACCTCGAACTTGTTCGCCAGAACCGAAGAGCGCGAAAGGGGCCGGGGGAGGAACCCGATGCGGGTCGCCGTGAACCTGCCTCCGTTCACCAGCGCCGGGCGCTCAGACCTCATGCTGGTGGGGGTGGCGTACTGGACCGCGACGGCTCTGCTGTCTTTCATCCCGGCGTAGCTCACCCTGCTCTTCAGGGCGGCGGCGAGCTCTGAGGCCATGTGCATGGTGTCGATGGACTCCTTCTGTACCCTGTACAGGGGATACCTCCCATCCGCCCACTCGGCCGTCATCCTGGACGTGTCGATCACCTCCTCGACGTGGAAGTCATCCGGGGCGCTCTTGACCCTCCCCGCACAACTGGGACCCGCAGTCGCATAGCACAGGATCCCTGCCTCCCTTTCGGCTTCTGTGGGTTGCATCAAAGGAGTATGTGGGCGGGAGAACGAGCAGATATTGGTTTAAGTCACCATGGCTCTGTTAAGTTATCGGTAGCTGGCTCGGAATCGTCTCGGTGTTAAGCGTCGGTTGCTGGGCCACGGCATGAGAAGTCAAACCACCTTCCCAGCAAATATAATCGCGAGAATTGTAATCAAGAGAAGAAGAATCGTCACCAAGAACAACCTTTGGGTTAGTCTTTCAAGACGCTTGCTCGACTTGTAGAGGAGGACAATAGAACGTTTTTGCACGGCCTCCAAGAGTGCATCTGTATTCGCTTCGAAGAGCCTCTTTTCAGGGTCTTCTTCTTCATCTCTCTTCTTGTCCATTTCTTCCCAAGTGCCGCGCATCATCCACTCTTGATAGTCTTCCGCCTCAGAGATGAGCTTGATTTGCTTGTCAACGTAGGCCTCCAAGTAGTCCTTGGACGGGCTTATCCTACGCTTTAACCTGTGCCACCAAGTGTAGATGCGTTCTTTAGTGGTCTTCTCCTCATCGCTCATCTTGACGTGCTGACTCTGCCTTCCTTGCATTCTGTATTAGAGTTACCCACTTGTTCTCCCCCTCGACCCTGATTCCCGCCATCTCTGAAGGGGTTCTCCCTCCAAGTCCCTCGTGCGGCCTGATGTAGTTGTGGAATAGCTGGTGGCCCTTCAGTATCGGAGTATCCTCCCGCTTCAGCCCCCGCATAGTCTTTTCTCTGTCCCTGACCTCTCCGTTCATGCGCTCCATCTTGTTGTTGTGGACTTCGCCGCCGAGCCTGATGTCTCGGACGTGGACGACGTTCCGCTCCCTTCGGAGCGAGAACCACTCCTTGCGGGTGGCCGTCTCGAAGTTGTGGGCCCCGTCGCTGATGAGGATTTTCGGCCTCTTCCCTGCCTTCTGCTCGGCGTCCCTGAACATCGGCCTCACGTCCGAATACCACTTCTTTTCGGTAATCTGCTGGGCAATCCAGAAGCGGGTCCCGTCGGGCCCGAACCCGTTCCTGTACTTCTATGCCTGGACGGGAGCGCGTCTCAGCCTGCCCGCCCAGGTGTGAACATCAGTCAAGTTTATCCGACAGGTTCTCCGATGTCTGCCACTTCTCGCAAGTTTTGACACCTGATTACTCAAAGGGGTCAGAAGTCTGCTTTATCTAGCGGTATTAGAGGAGTTTGAGCTTCCCGGTGATCGCGTCGACCTCGGCCTCGGGGGCGGGGCCTACCGCCAGGCAGGTGGTCGTCCCAGGCTCCACCTGGGTGAGCCCCCTGTCTTCCACCAGTGCGGCGGGGAGTCCCGCGCTCTTCGCCTTGCGGAAGAGTTCTCGCAGGGCCTCTTCAGAGTCTACCTTCAAGACGATCTTGGCCTGACCCCCGTCCTTCCACCCTCCGTACCATCCGGGCCTCTTCTGCTGCGCCGCTTCGGCGGCGGAGAGCGACGCGTGTGCGGCCTGGGCGGCGACCTTCCCTTTGCCCATCCCGAGATCAGTTCGGACGACGATGGCCTGTTTCATGCCCGGTGGTTTGCCAACGGTTATTACAAGTCCGATTAAGCCTTTACAGAGTCCTGGCCCTTGTCCCGAACCTGCGACGTCGTTGTGGCCGGCGGGAGCATCGCGGGCCTGACCTTTGCTTCAGAGGCTGCGAAGCTGGGGCTCAGCGTCCTGGTGGCCGAGGAGCACCCCGAAGTGGGCGAGCCCGAGAAGTGCGACGGCCTCGTGAGCCTGAGGGGCCTCAGGAGGTACGGGTACCCTCCTGGAGCGGGGGTGGTCCAAGACCGGATCGACTCTGCGGTCTTGCACTCTCCATCGGGGAAGCGCTTCACAGTCAACGCCGATGGGCTGGACGTCGTCGTGCTCGACAGGAGCGCCTACGACAAGCAGATCGCGGCCGCCGCAGAGGCTGCGGGGGCGTCAATCATGACCGGGCGTAGGGTGGGAGAAGTAACTGAGACAGGCGACTCCGTCACTGTGAAGGCGGGGGACGAAGAAGTCCAGGCGAAGTTCCTCGTCGACGCCACAGGGCCAGCTTCTAGCCCGAAGCATGGCATCCTGCCAGCGGCGAAATACGAGGTCGAGGGGGAGTGGATAAGGGAGCACGTGGTCGAGGTCTTCCTGGACGTGAGGAAGTATCCAGGGTTCTTCGCATGGGTCATCCCTTTCGGGGAGCACAAGGCCAAGGTCGGCGCAGCTGGGCGGGGCGTGAGCCCCTTCAGGGCGCTGGACGGGTTCCTCGAGGGTCGCAGCACGACGGTGCTCAGGAAGGTGGCTGCGCCGATATACATCGGCGGACCGGCTCAGAAATTCGTCAGAGGGAGGCGGATATACGTAGGTGAGTCCGCCGGGCAGGTCAAGCCCACCACCGCAGGTGGGATAATGACATCCATCGCCGGGGCTGCGGCAGCTGCCAAGTGGGTCTCCTCCAGCATACACAAGGGTCGGACGTCCTTGCCAGCCGGCTACCAGATGGAGTGGGAAGGAGACTTCATGAAGGAGATGAAGGCCATGCTGAGGCTGAGGGGGGTATTCGAGAAATTGTCGAACCAGGATCTCGAGGGCGTCTTCTCGGTCCTAGCCGCCTCCAAGCTGGCCCAGAAGCTCTCTAAGATGGACTTCGACTTCCACGCAACAGCCCTCCTGGGCGCTCTGGGGGTACCTGGGCTCCTGAGGATTGCAGGGTTGGTGGCTTCCGCAGAGGTGCGTTCTCTTCTGTTAGAGCGGTGAAGCCGGTCCACGCGCAGCAACCTATATCTGTCGGGCCAGAAAGGGCTCCCGAGAAATGTCGCAGGGTGTCGTGACTCTCCCTCTATGCAACTCGTGTAACAGGCCCATAAAGCCTGCCGAGAGGGCAGTCCACTTCAGCTGCCCGAACTGCCATGAGACTGTGATATGGAGGTCTGAGAAATGCAGGAAGTTCTCAAGGAGGTACAAGTGCCTCAACTGCGGCTTCGAAGGGCCATAGGGAAGACGCTTTGGGCTCTTACGTTATCAGGCTCAAACTCCTCCCTCCTGATACAACGACAGACCATCAGAAACTGGTTGACTCGGTGGCCGGGCTGCTCCCGGCGGCAGCGCAGATCAGGGCGCACAAAGTAGAGCCGATCGCTTTCGGCCTCTCAGCCGTGATCCTCGATCTGGTCGTCCCCGAGGAGGAAGGCGCGGTCGATAGAATCGAGGAGGCCGTGTCCAAATCCCCGCTTGTCAGCCAGTGCGAAGTCACCGGGGTAAGCAGGATGTCCAGCAAGCTCCCGCCGCAGTAGCAGCCACAGAGCTGCGTCGTCTGATACCTTTTATACCTCGGGGTCCCCCCTGCGTCAGCCGTTCTCCCGCACGGTGATGGACTGATGAGATTCCCTCTTAGATACACAGCATACGAATGGATAAAGGAGAAGAAGAGCACTACGGACGAAGACATCCTGGATGCTCTGAACAAGAACGGTAGCAGGTGCTCCCCAGACGAGCTTGACAAGACGCTGATGCAACTCGAAATCCTGGGCCTGATCAGCATAAGGTGGGTCTCCAAGGACAAACGGCGGGTGGAGTTTCAGGACAAGCCCGCCGAAGACCTGCGCATGCCACGGATAAGAGAGTAACCGAACCGATAAATCGGGCGGGTGTGGGTTCATCCACTAATGGGCGTAGACTTCGGCGACGCCGTACCGAGAGAGAAGATCCAGCTCGAGGACATCGCCGGGTGGAAGCTCGCCGTCGACGGGTACAACACCCTCTACCAGTTCCTTGCCATCATCCGCGGGATGGACGGCGGCCACCTCAAGGACAAGCAGGGACGGGTCACTTCCCACATCTCTGGGCTCTTCTACAGGAACGTCAACCTGCTGGAACTTGGCATGAGGCTTGTCTATGTGTTCGACGGCCGCCCCCCCGAACTCAAGATGGAGGAGATCAGGAGGCGTTCTGAGCAGCGGAGGGAAGCCAAGGACCAGTACCTCCGCGCCCTCCAAGCGGGTGAGATGACTGAGGCGAGGAAATATGCGGAGGCCTCCACGGTCCTCAGGAGGGAGATGGTCGCCGACGCGAAGGAGCTCCTGGACGCGATGGGGATACCATGGGTGGATGCCCCATCCGAAGGCGAGGCCCAAGCGTCGGTCATGGCGATCGAGGGGACAGTGAACGCCGTGGCATCCCAGGACCACGACTCCATCGTATTCGGGGCGCCCGTCCTTGTGCGCAACGTCACAGTATCGGGCAAGCGAAGGCTCCCGAGCAAGGGAATCGTGATCAACGTGGTCCCGGAGCGGATAACCCTCAAGGATGCGCTGACCGCCACAGGGCTGTCCAGAGAGCAACTGGTCGACTTCGCGATCCTGCTCGGGACCGACTTCAATCCTGACGGGTTCGCGGGGGTAGGGCCGGCCACGGCTCTCAGGTACCTTGGGAAGTATGGCAGGCTGGAGGAAATCAAGGAGCTCGCAGGCCCCCTGCAGGAGGTCAACTACCAGGAGATTCGGAAGCTTTACCTCGACCCTCCCTCAATCAAGGGGGTGCGCCCCGAGTGGAAGCCTCTCGACAAGGAAAGGGTTGTGTCCTTTCTGGTCGGGGAGCACTCCTTCTCCCGAGACAGGGTCGACGCCGCCATAGCGCGGGTGCAGTCTTCGAGTGTCGACTCCTCCAAGACGGAGACCCTAGAGAAGTGGTTCGGCTGAGCCGCTCTGAGCCGGACTTCCTGCCTCTACGTTTATCAACTTCAGCCGGAGTTCGTCCTTAGTTGGCGAAGTCGAAGGCCAAGGGGCCCGCGGAGTCCGAAATGACCACCGCCAGACTCATGATGCCGACCGACGCCAACGTGCTGGGGAACGTCTTCGGGGGGGCAATCATGAGATACATGGACGAGATAGCGGCTATCGTCGCCTGGCGCCATGCAGGCAAGAACGTGGTCACAGCTTCCATCGACAGAATGAACTTCTACGCCCCCGTCTTTGTCGGCGACCTCCTGATACTCAAAGCGGCAGTGAACTATGTCGGTACCACTTCGATGGAGATCGGAGTGAGGCTCGAGGCCGTGGACCCGTCCACCCGCAAGGGGACGCACACCGGGTCCTGCTACCTGACCTACGTGGCGCTGGACGAGAAGGGCAAGCCGACCCGCATACCGCCACTCAACCCGGTGACCAGCATTGAGAAGAAGCGGTTCAACGAAGGCCTCGCAAGGCGGAGGCTCCGAGAGGCTACCCAGGCTGTAATGGACAGCAACTGAGATGCACCCCTCTTTTGATTCCAGGCTCAACAAAACTAGAGCATCCTGCACATAGGGGCGACTGCCCCACGTGCGGCTGTTGCGCGACATCTCTGAGGGCTTCGGGGCAGGCAAGATGAGAAGCGGAAACGCGGCGGTCTATCAGCTGAAGGAGCAGTTCGAGAAGTTCCCCTCCTCCCCGCACAAAGTCGAGGCCTGCGAGTCCATCGCGGTCTGCTTCCTCCAGCTCGAACAGTACGCCGACGCGGGCGGCTGGTACGCGACGGCGGGGCGGCTGATACTCTCGGAGCCGAGCGCATCGCCGGCGGTCAGGGCGCTCGGCGCTCTGTTCGAGTACGAGAAGGCCCTGTACTGCTACCGGGAGAGCGACGACGAAGAACGAATCGCCGAGTGTTCCGTCCTGGTCCACGAGCTCAGGCGGGAATGCGCTTCAGCCTGAGTCCCGTCGCTCGTCTTCCTCTGCCTTCGCCTGCATCCTATTGGCCGTCTTCACGTAACACTCTTCGCAGACAGGCTCGTCCCTCGGTCCGACTTTGAATGTGTGCAACGCCACTTCGAGCTCGGTGTCGCAGAAGTAGCACTTCGGCTTCAGGACACCCCTCCCCTGGCCGCATACACCCTCCTCCTGACTAGCTCCCCTCTCCCCTTATAATGCCACACCTCAGCGTCTCCGTTCGCGTTCTTCCCCCACTCCGCAAGCACCCCGAGCTCCTCCTTGGTCGCCCTTGCCCTCCCGCTCTTGACCTGAACCAGCAGGACCTTGCCATCCTTGGCTGCGAAGACGTCGACGGCCCCGTGGGAAGCGGCGCTCCTGGATACCATCCAGCCCTCCTTCTTCAGCTTCGACATTGCCTGGTACTCTCGAGACCTGCCCTTCACATAGTTGCTATTCAGGTGGAGCCAGCTCCGACAAGTGCATGGGTTCTGCTTTCGAACCACTGGCTGGAGTTGACTGGTATTTGGGGAAATCGGGCTGAACATGTGGACGCTGCAGGCTGTCTTGGCCATGGATGCCATGCCTGTGCTCCGTGGCCGTCAATGTGTACACTCTTGATTCACGCTGATTGAACTCGCCGGCTGTCGCAGGCGAAGCACAGACCGAGAGGCAGATAAAAGCCAACCCTGACGGCCCCCCGCGAGCCGACCGGAGGACGCTAAAACTGCGCGCACCCGAGGCTGGCCACCTGGCAGACTTAAGACGCGACGGTTTCCACCCCAGTTGAGCTTGGAAGCGGTAATACGTTCCCTAAAGGCGACGGAGGTGAGATTCTCTGAGCAGCTTGAGCGTCGTGACAGGGTCATCAAGGGGAGCAGGGATGTCATCTCGGCGTCCTCACGGGCGATTATATCTGTCCATCTGGGAAAGATCAAGGACGGTGAAAGAGAGCTTTCGAGGGCGAAGTCGCTGCTGAAAGAGCTCAAACAGGGCACAGACGGCTCCTTGTCGAGGTACATCATCTCCCCTGAAACCGAGGTGGTGGAGGCCTCCGTCGTAATCTCGCTCGTGAAGGGGAAACCAATCCCTCCGATGGAGAGCATCGACTCCTCCCCAGAGGCCTATCTGCTCGGACTTCTTGACTCGGTGGGGGAACTGAAGAGGCTGGTGCTAGACTCGATCCTGGGGAGAGACCTCAAGGGCGCAAAGAAGTACTTCAAGGTCATGGAGGACCTCTACGCTGCGTGCTCCCCCCTCGCCGTCTATGACCATGTCGTGAACGGGGTCCGGAGGAAAATCGACGTGGCACGGATGCTCGTCGAGGACACCAGGGGCCTGCTCGCCGAGGAGATTGGCCGGAACTCTGTCAGCAGCTCCATGGCGCGGCTGGAGAAGAAGCTCGGGCGTCCGACTTAGAAGTCCTTCAGCAGTCTGCTCGTCTTGATGTCTGGGTAGGGGGAGTCGAGGCGCACTACCTTGAGCTTCATTCCTCTCTGGGCCGCCTCCCTCGCGATTTCCTCCTCCATGTGATACTGGTCGTAACCTAGGGCGACCACGTCGGGACCCGTCCTCTCGAGTGTGAGGTAGATGTCCCCCTCGACTCCTAGTACGGCGGCGTCGACGTACCTGAGGGCCGAGAGAAGCCTCGCCCTGTCCCCCTCCCCAACGAGGGGTTCCCGGTTCTTCCTCTTCCTGATCGTACTGTCCCGGGCGACGGAGACCACGAGCGCGTCTCCCAGACCCCGGGCCTTCTTTATGGTGTACAGATGCCCGTAGTGAATCACCTCGAAGCCGCCTCCTATGAAAACGACCTTGATCGCCCTCCTCCCGCGGGGAGTCAGCTCGGCTCCCTTACCCCCGAGTCTCACCAGCCCGAGCCTCGACAGCTTCTCGAGTTCGCCTCTTGCTTCCTTCGGCCCAAGACCGAGCCTCGCAGCGAGCCCCCTTACCCCCGCGTTCCTCCCGGTGACCCGCAACGAATACACGGCGGCGAGGACCCTCTTACTGTTCATCTGTCACCAGTCTATCTTTGCCACGCCTGCGAACGCCAGGGAGTCCAAAAGCCCTTCGGCGTACCCGATGCTCAGCATGGCCATCTCATCCTCTCCATTGGCCAAGAAGCTCTCGGCGTCTTTCACGTAGAGCTCCGCGTTCTCCACAACGTGCTCGTACTGCGCGCTCAGCTTCGGTTTCAACGTCCCCAGTGCCTTCCTCGTTTTGGCCACGTATCTCGGGACCAGCACCTGAGCGGTTTTGAGCACACCATCCGAGTTGCTCCTGACATCCCTATCCGAGAGGGCGAATATGGCCGCGACAGCTTCGACCTCGGAGAAGTGCAGCCGTCCCGGGATTATGACGCTGTGGGGAGGCTCTCCATACTCAATCTTGGAAAGTTCACCAATGCTCCCGGCGGCTGGCTTGTATCCTTCGCGGCCGAGCCTCGAAAGAACGATGGCGAACGTCTTCTCAGACACCACCCCGCGCTTGAAGTTCGCCTCGGCCAGTAGCAGCCCTGCCATGGCGGCCCCTGGGGCCACCCCGTCTCCGCTCTGGGCATCGTATTCGAGTAGGAGAAGGGTATGTGCACCCTCCAGCAGGTTTGAGTGGATGATGTGGTAGGCTTGGGTCAACTTCCCCACTGACTCCCTTGTCACAGTGACAGTCCTGGAGAACTTGTACGAATGCAGCCCGCTTTCACTGGCGGCCGCGGAGGCTATGGTCGCCGAGTGCACGACGCGGCTCTCGATTCCCTTTTTGATGGCCCTCGCCCTGAGCTCGTTGTGGGTGGTTGCTATCATCGGGTCTCCCAGCGTCGCTAGCGCGACGCTCTTGTTCGCCGCCTCATCCAGTATTCTGCTCCCACTCTCAACGAATTCCCTATCCACGACTGTCAGTTCCTTCCCTGTGGCCTTCGCAATCTCCCTTAGAAGGGCGGGCTCATGGGGCGTAGTGTAGTATTCGAGGTATACGACATCGGCAGCCTTCAGCTCATCGATTGCTTCTAGTGATGCTCCCCTAGGCCCGAGGCCCAGTCCGACAAACGCGAGACGGCCCATGGGTCTGCCCGACGCGGCCCATTATATCAATCCAGATTGGCTTCGTGGGGCGCACGTCTCCTGCTATGATGCGTCGACCGCCTATCAGGTGTCACTTGGCTGGTCGATGGCATTGGGAACCCTTTTAATTCTGGCCAATCGGCCGCACCTTCGGTGGGCCCTTGGCTCAGCCAGGTTAGAGCGGCTGGCTCTTAGCTAGCTGTGGGAGTCACCAGCATGCCGTGGGAGGCGCTAAAGTCGCCCGCGAATTCGAATCCCACAGGGCCCGCCACCACACCTTACACAAGTCCACAATTCTGCAGGTGGTCCCACATCTTCCAAACCTGAGAATCGTCACGTTGCCTTATTAGCCCAACTCCGTGGCGCAGACTTCGACAATTGTCGCTCAAGACAGGGAGGACGGCGAAGTTCCCGTTCCCAAAACTGGACGCCGAGGCTAGGACGGGGAATTTCGAAGTCCAGCTTCCCTACACCATGGAAGAGGCCATGGAGGAGGCCAGCCGGTAAGTCACCTGCGGGAATCCGGTATGCATGGACGTGTGTCCGCTCCAGACGGACATCAGGGGCATGTGCGAAGCCGTGTCTAGGGGGGACCGGGCGACCGCCTACCGCAGGATACGCGAGACCAATCCTCTTCTGGGGACCACGGCCCGCTGCTGTCCTCAGCTGGATAGTCTCTGTGAGACCGCCTGCGTCATCGAGACCAGAGGAGAACCTGTGGCCTCGAGGATGATACAGCGCTTCGTTGCCGACTGGGAGAGGGCCGTGTCCAGGCAGCCTGACCCCGTCTCGAGGCCTCCTTCCGGCAGGAGAGTCGCGGTGATCGGAGGGGGCCCTGCAGGGCTGGCCGCGGCGGAGCTGCTCACGAGGTTCGGCCATTCAGCGACCATTTACGACGAGCTCTCCAACCTGGGAGGGACCGCTTGGTACGGGATTCCGGACTATCACCTCCCCAAGGACGTCCTCCGCTACGAAGCGGCCAGGATAGTGGGCATGGGTGTAGATGCGATTACAATGATGAAGGTCGGCAGGGATGTCATGTTCGACGACCTCCGGGCAGACTACGACGCCGTGCTCATCGCCACGGGGGCCAAGGATGTGCCGAAGCCCGACACCCCCGGGTCTGACCTGAAAGGCGTCTACGACTGGTACAAGTTCCTCGAGGACGTCTTCATTGACGGGGTCGACAGGTACCTAAACGACCCGAAATATGAACTCGGCAAGCGCGTCCTTGTCATAGGGGGAGGGGACAGCGCATTGGACTGCGCCCGGACCGCCCTGAGGCTGACGGGGGGCGAGGTCACTATGGTCTATCGTAGGACGGAGGCGGAGATGCCGGTCGACAAGATACTGATCGAAGAAGGGAAGGAGGAGGGGCTCCGGCTTAGGTTCCTGCTCTCCCCGAAGGAGTATTCAGGAGAGGGGGGAGGGTGACCAAGGCGGCCATGTCGATGATGAAGCTAGGCGAGGTCGACGCCTCCGGGAGGAGGAGCCCTGTACCAACCAGCGAGACGATAGACCTCGAGTGCGACTCGGTCATCGTCGCCGTAGGCCGCGGCCCGAACTCGTTCATCGGAAAGCTGGCCGGGCTCAAGTCTGGTCGTAAGAGTGGGATTGCTGTCGACGACAGTTCCATGACCTCGCTCCCGGGCGTGTTCGCGGCGGGGGACGTGGTGACGGGGGAGACCTTGGTCGTGGAAGCTATGGCCAAGGGGAGGGACGCTGGCCAGAGGATTCACGAGTATCTGCTTGGGCTCGAGACCAGGCACGTCTCTCTCTATGATTGCTACTTCACAAGACGGACCACCGGGTGGTACTACCGCAAGATGATGGACGGCAAGGACGAGGCCCCACCCCCCGACTAGCCCGTCCTCCCCCGGCGACCCCTCCGCCCATGAAGTGCCGTCTGGGGGTCCTGATTCGACAGTTGTCAAACTTCCCCCCCATGCAACTCGGCGTTCGCTAAATCTTATATCAGCTCCTTGTACGGAGCCCTTGCGCGTGAAGTCGAAAGATGCCGTGGCTGGCATACTGATCGCGATTCCGTTCCTTGTGTACTTCGCCATCCCAACATACAATGTGGTGAACCCGTTGTGGGGGGGAGTTCCTTTCTTCTGGTGGTATCAGACCGTCTGGCTTGCCATCAGCGCCGTATTCTTCTTCATCGCGGCTTTGTTACTAGGGAGGAAGGGCTGACATGATGGCTATAGACGGAGTGATCGCATTTCTCTCGCTGTTCGTCGTCTTCGTCGCCCTCGGGTTCTTCGGGTCACGCTGGAGGCGGGGCGACATGAACAACCTCAGCGAGTGGGCGCTCGCGGGGAGGAGGATGGGGACGTACCTGGTCTGGTTCCTCGTAGGCGCGGACCTCTATACAGCGTACACCTTCATCGCGATTCCGTCAGGGGTCTATGCGAAGGGCGCCATATACAATTTCGCAGTCCCCTACGTCGCTCTGACGTTCGGGATAGCCATCCTGTTCATGCCGAAATTCTGGCGCATCACACGCGAGAAGGGGTACATCACCGGAGCCGACTTCGCGAAAGGGACGTTCAACAGCACGACTCTGGCCATACTGATCGCCATAGTTGGGATAGTCGCCGAGCTCCCCTACATCGCGTTGCAGATAGTCGGGATGCAGGCCATCCTGACCACGATGCTGGCTGGGGTGTCAAACGTGACGACCGACTCAGAGATATCGCTCATCATCGCGTTCATCGTCCTCGCCGCATTCACCTACACGAGCGGGCTCAGGGGAGCCACCCTCACGGCGGTCCTGAAGGACATCCTGATATTCGGAGGGGTCATAGCAGTGATAGCGGCGGTGGCAATCGGCGGGGGCTTCTCCGCTGGCTTCACCGCCAAGCCTGTTTACTCGACATTGGCTCCGGCGCTGGAGAACGCGTACTGGAGCATATTCATCGTTAGCGCGCTGGCGCTTTACCTGTACCCACACGCGATGAACGGGGTCCTCAGCGCACAGGACGCAGAAAAGGTGAGGAAGAGTTCCGCGCTCCTTCCGATCTATGGCGTAGGGCTCGGGCTGCTCGCGCTGTACGGGGTCGTCATCTATGGAAACTCCGCTGCCCTTCACTTCGTGAAGGCGAACGGTGGGAGCGGCCTCCTTGTCGTCCCATCCATAATACAGAGCGTCTTACCGCCTTGGGCCGCAGGTATAGCCTTCCTGGGGATTTTCATCGGGGGCCTCGTCCCGGCCGCTATCATGGCCATCTCCCAGGCGAACCTGCTCACGAGGAACATCGTCAAGGTCTTCAGGCCCAACCTGTCTCCGGCCGGGGAGACGCAGATAGCGAAGTGGGCGTCCGTCGCCTTCAAGTTCATCGCCCTGGCTTTCGTCTTCGTAGTCAATTCGACATACGCGGTCCAACTGCAGCTCTTCGGGACGATACTCGTGGTCCAGACTCTCCCTTCAATCTTCGGAGGCCTGATTACGAACAGGCTGAACAAGTACGGGCTCATCGTCGGCCTGGTGGCGAGCGAGCTTCTCGGAATCTACCTGATGGCGGATGCGAACAAGTTCGGCACGTGGTCGACCTCGTTCTTCAACACCCCGCCCTTCGGGGCCTTCTATGTAGGCGCGACAGCGCTGGCCCTCAACCTGGCCATAGTCTTGGTCGCGACCCTGGTATCAAGGCCTAAAGCCGTCGTGACGCAGGGCGCTTAGTGTAAGTAGCCGTCCTTCCAGGCGGTCGAAGAATGAAAGCCGCGCAGTTCGAAACGCCTGGAGGGCCGGAGGTCCTCTCCTACAGAGAGGTCCGAGACCCCGAACCTGGTGGTTCAGAGGTCGTCCTGCGCGTGTCCTTCTGTGGCGTCAACAGAATCGATGTATGGGCACGGAGCGGGAAATACAAGACGTCTCTGCCGCACATCCCGGGGACAGACATCTCCGGCGAGGTAGTAGCATCAGGGCCGGGGGTCAAGGGTGCCCTGCCTGGGGACAGGGTCTTGGTCTATCCTGTACTCTCCGACGGGTCGTGCGTCTATTGCCGCCAGGGCAGACAGAACCTCTGCCTATCCAGGGGGTTCGTCGGGATCGCGACAGACGGAGGCTACGCAGAGCTCGTCAAGGTCCCTGCTGACAATCTCATCCCTCTGGGTGGCCTGGACCCCAAGACCGCTGCGTGCCTCCCTGTAAACTTCGGGACGGCCTGGAACGGCCTCGCGGGGAAGGCTGGCGTCGGAGGAGGGGACACGGTCCTGGTCTGGGGGGCCGCCGGCGGGCTGGGCCATGCAGCGGTCCAGGTCGCCAAACACCTCGGAGCGACCGTCATCGCCGTGGTGGGCGATGAAAAGAAGAGCGGGTTCGTGAAGTCTCTGGGAGCAGACTCCGTGGTCGTCTCGAAGTCTGGCGACCTCGTAGAGAAGGTCCGCGCCCTCACCGACGGACTCGGCGCTTCGGTGGTCTTCGACCACGTAGGAGGGGACACGTGGCCCATCAGCCTCGACTGCCTCGCGAAGGGAGGGCGGATGGTGACGCTCGGTCTCACTTCGGGGGCCAAGGCAGAGTTGGACGTCCGCAGAGTGTATCAGGATGAGCTGAAGCTGATGGGGGTCTACGGACAATCCAGGGAAGACCTGAGCGCGGTCATGACGCTTGCTGCCTCAGGAAAACTGAAGCCCGCTGTATACAGGAATCTCCCGCTCAGCTCGGCGAGGGAGGCCCATGAGATTGTCGAGTCCCGCGAGGTGCAGGGGAAGGTCCTCCTGAGACCCTGAGCACAGCAGGGTTTCGCTTCGTTTATAGGCCGAGCCGGGTCGACTTCCGCACGTTGTACACCAGCACGGTAGTAGATGACGAGGCCCGCGCCATGACGGTCATGAAAGGGATGGAAGAAGCGTGGGCGCGCAAGGACGAATCGTACTTCATTGAAGTCCTCAGGAACGAGCCGAGCCTAGTCCTCCGTGTCCACGCCGTCTGCATCCTGGCGGAGGTCGGAGGGGAGGAGTCTGTCCCAGCCCTGGCGGACGTCTTGCTTCATGATCCCGATCCCTTGGTCCGCCATGAAGCGGCTTTCTCTCTTGGTCAGATCGGGCTCTCGGAGGGGAACAAGGCGCTGGCCAAGGCGGTAATCGAAGACAAAGACCCAATCGTCAGGCACGAATCAGCAGCCGCCCTTGGTTCGGTCGGGAGCCCCGAGTCGGAGGCCGTCCTCATGGAGGCGGAGTCTGACCCCGACGAGATGGTCAGGAACTCGGCGAAGGCGTCCCTCTTCAACATAAGGTTCCTGAAGCAGTACTCCTCCTCAGGGGAGACAGCCAGGGACAGGGCCCCCAGACCCTAGCCTCCAACCCTTAAGTCATGGGAGCCGGCCCGTCGGACCGCTTGAGGCTGGAGGGGAAGAGGGCCCTTGTCACCGGTTCCTCTCAGGGGATAGGCGCGGGGGTGGCAAAGCTCTTTGCGAAAGAAGGGGCGACGGTAGCAATCAACCACCGTCGGCGCTCGCCTCACGGGGAACCAGTCCTCCGGTCCATCAAGAGCGCTGGTGGGAAGGCCTTCGTTGTCCACGCCGACGTCTCGGACAGCTCAAGCGTCGATGCGATGTTCGATGAAGTCAGTGGGAAGCTGGGGGGCCTGGACATCCTGGTCAACACAGCGGGCTTGGCAGACCCGAAGCTGTGGAGCCTCAGCCTGGAAGACACCACCCTCGAAATGTGGAAGCGGGTCTTCGCCGTCGACGCCTTCGGCACCTTCCTCTGCGTAAAAGGCGCAGCCAGGCTGATGGAACGCGGTTCTTCCATAATCAACGTCGCATCGATACCGGCCCTCGTGGGCGACACCGACGGTCTAATCTATGCCTCGGCCAAAGGGGCGGTCGTCTCCATGACCAGGATGCTGGCGAAGATGCTCGCCCCGAAGATCAGGGTGAACTGCATGGCGTTCGGGTCGATCGAGACTTCCTGGGTGAGCTGGCTGGGCGAAGAACAGAAGCGCTCCTACCTCGGCGCCATCCCCCTGGGGAGGTTCGGAAGGCCGTCGGAGGCTGCCAGCCTCGCGCTCTTCCTGGCCAGCGACGAGTCCAGCTACATCACCGGGCAGGTGGTGTCCCTCGACGGGGGAGAGGCACCCCGCTAGGCCCCCGCTGCGCGATAGAGCCCCCCTTTCTTCTCAAGCTTCGCCAGCGCGGCTTCCACGCTGTCGGCCTCGCTGACTACCCCGTTTTCGATCGCCTTCTCCCATAGGCCTATGAACGTCTCCAGCCCCTCTCTCACCTGTTCGTCCTTCCCTGACTTGGTCCTTTCCAGCTGCCGTAGGTAGTCGCGTACACTGACGGTCTCGCTCACAGGATCCTCGCCTCTCCACCGACCCCGGAAAGGTACGCCCTGTAACCGAGTTTCTCCATGGCATTCAGAACCTTGTCTTGGTCCTTCTCGTCTGTGTTGATGAAGACCGACGGCCCGGTCTGCATGGAGTAGTACGCCTTTATCCCGTCCTCCCGCATGTCTCTCACCTTCCTGATTATCCTGATGGAGTCCTCTGTCATTATGACCAGACCGCTGTCCCCGGTCATGGTCAGGCTGTGGAGTTCGAGGGTGTCCCTTTCTGCCAGCCTGCCGATGGCGTCGAGGTCGTTCCCCCGGATGGCCTTCTCCATCTCGTCGCACCGCTTCTGGGCTGACTCCACCCTCGCCTGGAAGAAGGGAGAGGTGAGCACCTCTCTGTGCGCGTCTTCTGTCCGTACCCTCGACGGGAGGGGGACGACCACCATGCGCAGGTCCATCACCTTGGCGTCGGCGAACCTCTCGGCGTAGGTGCTTTCGTCATCCTTCCCCGCATACAGCCTCGAAAAGCCGCCGACCAGAGACCGCGAGGCGGACGCTGCGAACAGCCGAGCCTTCCTGGAGAGTCGGGGTAGGTCGGGGGTGGTCCCGGTCAGGAGCCTATGGGCGAGGAGGGTCAGCGCCGCGCCAGCCGATGATGAGTAACCTATCCCTTTCGCCTTCCCTGTTGGGACGTTCCGGCTGTCTATCCTGAGGTCGACGACCCTCTTCGAGGGGTCCATACTAGACACGACCCCCTGGAGCCGGACGTTGGCGGAGTCGTTCTGCCTTCCTTCTATGAAGACACCCCCCCTCTCTGTGTCTGTGATAGACGCCTCCGTCTTCATGCAAGTCGTGTTGACTGAGATGCTGTCGTGGTACGGGAGCCTCAGCTTCCAGTCCTTGAGGCCGTGATACTTCACCAGCGCTTGCATGGTGTACGCCTCTGCCCTGAACCTCGCCAACGTCACTCCACCTCTATCTCGAGTGTCCCCGTGGTCGCAGGACTCCTCAGCAGCCTGACCATGTCCCTGGGGATGTCCTTCGCGGCTGCGCTCGCCCCCACCGCTAGCGTCCTGTCGCTGACGAACCCGCTCTTCCTGATCACGATATCATGCGGATGGGAAAGCTCGAGCCTGGAGTCCCCCTGAGCCGCGGCCTGGAAGGTGCGCCCTCCGACTCTAATCCTGATGGTGACCTTGGCCCCTGTCCTCCGCAACCCTTCCCTCACAGCCTGGCTGATCCCGGCGCACCCTTTGTCAGCCCCGACGCCTATTATGCAGTCACCCTTCTCCGTCAGATGTCCGTCGGTGGTGACCTCCATGGTGGTAGCATGGGTGGACCTCACCATCGGGTGACCTCGGAAGCTCACTTCGTCCCTGACTGGTCCGCCTTCCCTCACCGATGAAACCTCCCTGGGGGTGGCTAACATCGTAGCTCCAGCCCACTGACAACGTCTTTATAGTTTCGAGGCTCCGCCGTCCCCAAGTCCCCTTGACCACGGAGTATGAACAGTTGCTCTCAAGGATGCTGGAAGAGAAGAGGGCCAAGCTGGCCGAGTTGACTGGGAAGAAGGGGACCGACAAGGACTCGGCGTCAGTGGCGTCAGACATCAAGTTTCTGGAGGTAGAGCTCCAGCGATATCAGCAGGGGATGGCACTGTTCCGGACGAAGAACCCCCCCCGGGTAGGCCGCTGGGGGACGCCCGAGGCGGAGGAACGCAGAGAAGAAGCGCAGCGGGCTTGACGCTAATCCTGTCAGAGGCGGACGTCGAGGGCCTCCTCGACATGGACGAAGTGGTGAGTGTCGTTGAAGAGGCCTTCCGGAGGAAGGGGCAGGGCGAAGCGGAGAACTTCATGCGAACTAGGACTAGAGGGGCATCGTCCACGCTGAGCGTGATGCACGCCAGCATGCCATATCTCGGGCGCGCCGGGTTGAAAGCCTACCTCTCCTCTAAGTCCGGCACGAACTTCGTGGTCGTCCTCTTCGACGCAGCCGACTCCAAGCCGCTCGCAGTGATGGGGGCGGACATGCTCGGCAGGTTCAGGACTGGGGCCGCTTCTGCCGTGGCTACGAAACATCTCTACAGGAACGCCTCTGGGTCGGTCGCAATCTTAGGCTCAGGGAAGCAGGCGCTGACCCAGATTCTCGCCCTCCGATCCATCATGTCGGTGGAGGAGGTGCGGATTTGGAGCCCCAACGAAAGGAGCCGAGGCGCCTTCGCCAGGGCGCTGGAAGAGAAAGGCTTCGCCGCAAAGGCGTTCGGCTCTCCTGAGCAGGCCGTCAGGGGTGCCCAGATTGCCACCACCATCACTTCGTCCACCTTGCCCTTCCTGGATGGTGCCATGCTCAGGGGTGTATCTCACGCCAACATCTGCGGCGCCAACGTCCCGACCCACGCCGAGATCTCGACCGACGCGGTCGCGTCATTCCAGACGGTGGCAGTCGACGACCTCGCCCAGGCCAAGCTCGAGTACGGGGAGCTAATAAGGGCGGCAGAAGCGGGGCAATTCTCATGGGACTCAGCTGTGGAGCTGGGCGAGGTGGTCGCAGGGAGGCGGCAGCCCGAGGGACGTACCCTGTTCAAGTCAGGGGGGGCGGCCATCGAAGACGTCGCCGTGGCCAGCGCGCTGTACGAATTGGCGAGGGCTGGCGGGACCTTCCTTGATGTGAAGCTAGTCTGAGCCTCTACCCTACATGGGCGGCATGCCGCCCATCCCTCCGCCTCCTGGCGGGGTAGGGGGGGCCTTCATCTTGCTCGCCGCTATCACGTCGTCGATCCTGAGGATCATCGACGCCGCCTCGGTCGCCGCGCGGAGTATCTGGAGCTTCACCGCGAGGGGCTCCCACACCGACTTCGAGTACATGTCGGTAACCTTCCCGTTGAGAGCATCGACTCCATACCACTTCCCCTCTTTGCCGTGCTTCGCCCTCAGGTCGACCTGCGTGTCAATCGGGTCCATCCCCGCATTCTCTGCGAGCGTCAAGGGGATGCTCTCCATGGCGTCGGCGAACTTCAGGGCAGCGAGCTGCTCCCTCCCAGAGAGCTTCTGCGCCCAGTTGCGTAGCTGTATCGAGACCTCCTCTTCGGGAGCACCGCCGCCGGCTACGACCGCAGGAAGCTCGACGACGTCCTTCGTCACCATCAGCGCGTCGTGGAGCGCCCTCTCGGCTTCGTCCACCACCCGTTGGGTCCCTCCCCTCACGAGGATGCTCACTGCCTTCGGGTTCTTAGCCCCCTCTAAGAACACCCACTTGTCTTCTTCGAGCTTCCTCTCTTCCACCAGCTTCGCATACCCAAGGTCCTTCGAGGTGAGGTCATCGAGGTTGGTGACGATCCTGGCGCCGGTCGCCTTCGCCAGTTTGGTCATGTCGCTCTCCTTGACGCGCCTCACCGTCAGAATCCCTGACTTCGCGAGGAAGTGCTGCGCGAGGTCGTCGATCCCCTTCTGGCAGATCAGAACGGTCGCCCCGGCCGCCCGGACCTTCTCCACCATCCCCTTCAGGATGTTCGTCTCCTCGTCCATGAACTGCTGCATCTGCTGGGGGTCGTTGATCCTTATCTCAGCTGAGAACTCAGTCTTCTCGATCTCCAGGGCCGAGTTGACCAGAGCGATTTTCGCCTCGGCTACACGCTTGGGCATCCCTGAGTGGACGACTTCCTTGTCCAGCACCAGCCCCTTGATCATCTGCGTGTCCGTGAGGGCTCCGCCCGGCTTCTTCTCGACCTTAACGTTGTCTATGTCCACCTTGAACCCGTCCCCGCGCTTCTCCGCTACCTGAAGCACTGCGTCGACCACTATCCCGGCCAGGTGTGGAGAGTCTTCGTTCACCAGCTTCGTCATCATGCTGGTGTTCGCTACCTTCAGCAGGTCTGCCCTGCTCTCGGGGTTGACCTTCTCCGCTATCGCCTCGAGGATTTCCTGGGCCTTCTCTGCGGCTCGGCCGTACCCGTCCACCACCACCACGGGGTGGACGTCCTTGTTGATCAGCTCCTCTGCCTTCTCGAGCAGCGCCCCTGCCACCACCACCGCTGACGTCGTCCCGTCGCCGACTTCGTTGTCCGTGGCCTTGCTTATCTCAACCATCATCTTCGCCGCCGGATGCTGGACGTCGAGCTCCTTCAGCATCGTCGCGCCGTCGTTGGTTATGGTGACGTCTCCCATGGAGTCGACGAGCATCTTGTCCATACCACGCGGCCCCAGTGAAGTCCTGACAACTTCGGCGATGAGCTTCGCTGCGGCGACGTTGTTCCTCTGAGCCTCCCTCCCTCTAGACTCACCGGAACCCTCTTTCAGAATTATGACAGGCTGTCCAGTCGCTGACATAAAGTCCGGTATACAACCGATGGTTTATAAGAGTTGTTCCGGGTCGAGGAAGCACATCCGTACGGAGAGAGGGAATTCTTAAGTGCGGCCAGTTAAGGACGCCGCCGAACGTTTTGTCCGCCACCCCGACCCTTTCGAAGAAGCTCGCGGCTGAGGCTGTGGGGACCTTCGTCTTCGTCCTCGTCGGCGCTGGGTCTGCCGTCGGCACCGCAAGCCTGGTCGGTCCTAATTCGGCCGCTGCGATACTCATCGCTGCCCTCGCGAACGGGCTCGGGCTCGGGGTGGCGATCTCGGCCACCATGGCCGTCTCCGGCGGGGCTCTGAACCCGGCGGTCACCCTGGGTCTTTGGGCGGGGAGGAAGCTGAAGTCCAGAGACGTAGTGCCGTACATAATCGCGGAACTGGTTGGGGCGACAGCCGCCGGACTGGCGCTGGAGGCCTCCTTCCCATCGGCCCTCGGGGACAGCGTTAAGTGGGGTTCGCCGACCCTCAGCAGCGCCCTGACAGCCGCTCAAGGGATGGCAATCGAAGGGCTACTGACGTTCGTGCTCGTCTTCGCCGTCTACGGGACGGCGGTCGACCCTAGGGCCCCACGGATAGGCGGACTGGGCGTAGGGCTTGCAGTGGTGGCTGACGTCCTGGTTGCTGGGAACCTCACCGGCGCAGCAATGAATCCGGCGAGGGCGTTTGGCCCTATGATCGCGTCCGGGTTCTACCCTGGCTACTGGTACATCTATCTCGTCGGCCCTGTGCTTGGTGGAATCGCCGCCGGGCTGGTCTACAGGTACCTGATAGAGAGCAGAGCCTGAAAAGGGTCGCTAACAGATAAATCAGGAGAATAGTGAGGAGTTTGAAGTCCACGATGGGAAGACTCAGCAGGGAGCAGGCAAAGGAAATCCTCGTCGGCCTTGACTCCGCGCTGGGGAATTCCAATGGGAGGGCCGCGAGGGACGCCGTCGCGAAGTTCCTGAACGCCTCTGTCTCCACCTACTCGTGGGTAGGGATCTATGCCGTCGAAGGGAACGACCTGGTCCTAGAGTCCTGGGCTGGGCCTTCACCTACGGAACACACCCGCATCCCGATAGGGAAGGGCGTGTGCGGCTTCGCCGCCAAGGCTGGGAGGACAGAGATAGTCTCTGACGTAGGGAAGGACCCGAGGTATCTCCAATGCTTTCTTTCGACGAAGGCGGAAATCGTGGTCCCGATCTTGCACGACGGACGGGTCGTGGGGGAGATCGACATAGACAGCGATCAACTGGACGCGTTCTCGTCGGTCGACAAGGAGTTCCTTGAAGCTATGGCAAAGAAGGTCAGTGCCGTCTGGTAGCCAGAATTCAATAACATACGTTATAATCCTTAAATACGAACCGGGGTTCGGCGATTCAGGTTATGAAGCTAGAGATAAAGGAGCTCCATGCTTCAGTCGAAGGCAAGGAGATACTCAAGGGAGTCAACCTCTCCGTCGGCCAGGGGGAGACCCACGCGCTGATGGGCCCCAACGGCTCCGGTAAGAGCACCCTCGCCTACACCGTCATGGGGCACCCCAAGTACCAGGTGACCTCGGGTGAGATATTGATAGACGGGGAGAGTGTGGTGGGCCTCCCCCCAGACAAGAGGGTGAAGAAGGGTCTCTTCCTCGCGTTCCAATACCCGGTGAGCGTCCAGGGAGTGAGCATGTTCTCCTTCCTTCGAGCCGCTTACAACAACTCCCGTCCGGCAGGCTCGGAGTCCCCGACCATATTCGAGTTCAAAGAAGTCGTAGCTGAGAAGTTGAAGCTCCTGAACATGGACGAATCCTTCTTGAACCGCTATCTGAATGAAGGCTTCTCTGGCGGGGAGAAGAAAAAGGCTGAAATCCTTCAGATGGCGCTCATGCAGCCGAAGTTCGCGGTTCTGGACGAGACCGATTCAGGACTGGACATCGACGCTCTCAGGGTCGTGGCCGAAGGGATCAACAAGGTGTCCGGCCCTCAGATGGGTTCTCTCCTCATAACCCACTATCAGAGGATACTGAAGTACGTGAGACCACAGTTCGTCCACGTGATGTTCGAAGGTCGGATAATCGAGTCCGGCGGCGAGGAGCTGTCGAGGCTCCTTGAGGAGAAGGGGTACACATGGATCAGGGGCTACAGGGAAGAGGAGCAGGCGCCCCCGCAGGTTGGGCAAACCTTATAGGGGGAAAATAACGTATGTTATACAGGGGTTCTCGATTTGGCTTCTAAGACAGACGTAGTCACCGACGATTACAAGCAGAAGTACGGGTTCAGCGACCCCGTAGACGAATACGTAGTAAGGGGGACCAAGGGTCTGAGCGAGCGGGTAGTGCAGGAGATCGTCAGGCTGCACGACGAGCCCGCCTGGATGGAGCAGATCAGGATGAATGCCCTGAAGCACTTCTTGGAACGGGAACCTCCTTCATGGGCACCGGAGCTGAAGGAGATTGACTACCAGGACTTCTATTACTACGCGAACCCCACGAAGAAGGCCGCCCAATCCTGGGACCAGCTCCCTGAGTATATCAAGCGGACCTACGACAAGCTCGGGATCACCGACGCAGAGAAGAAGTTCCTCTCCGGGGTGGGCGCAATCTACGAAAGTGAGTCGGTCTACCACAGCATCCAGGGGGAGCTGGCGAAGCAGGGGGTCGTCTTCACGGACACTGTGACGGCCCTGAAGGAGTACCCGGACATCATGAGAAAGTACTTCGGGACCGTGGTCCCATACCAAGATAACTACATCGCTGCCCTCCAGACTGCCGTCTGGAGCGCAGGTTCTTTCGTCTACGTCCCCGAAGGGGTGAAGGTGAACATGCCGCTGCAGGCATACTTCAGGATAAACGAAAGGAACATGGGCCAGTTCGAAAGGACGCTCATTGTCGCCGAGCCCCACAGCGAGGTGGGCTACATCGAAGGTTGCTCAGCCCCTGTGTACTCTTCGCAGTCACTGCACTCGGCCATCGTCGAGATAATCGCCAGGAAGGGGTCGCTGGTGAAGTACACCACGCTGCAGAACTGGTCCAGGGACGTCCTTAACCTCGTCACGAAGAGGGCTCACGCTCACGAAGACGCTACGGTCTCTTGGGTGGACTTCAACGGGGGCGCCAAGCTCACCAGGAAGTACCCCTCTGTCTACCTGCTCGGGCCGAGGGCGAAGGCGGACATCATCTCGGTAGCCTACGCAGGACCGGGACAAGTCCAAGACACCGGTGCCAAGGCCATCCACCTGGCGAGAGACACCACGTCCAAGATCATCTCCCGCTCGGTCTCCAAAGGGGGTGGCCACACCGCTTACAGGGGGCTCCTGCACATAGCCAAGGGGGCCAAGAACGTGAAGTCGACGGTCCGTTGTGACGCCCTCCTCTTGGACCCGATCAGCACCACAGCCACCTATCCCTACATGGAGATCCAGGAGGACGACGCCACGGTGACGCACGAGGCGAGCGTGGGGAAGGTGGGGGAAGAGCAGCTGTTCTATCTGATGGCCCGGGGGATATCAGAAGGCGACGCCCTGAGCATGGTCGTCAACGGGTTCATGGAGCCTTTTGCGAAGGAGCTCCCAATGACCTACGCGGTGGAGTTCAACCGCCTCATGTCGCTCGAAATGACGAACGCAGTCGGCTAGGCCCGGCCGGAGTCGCGTGGAATGCCTCAGGCGTCACTAACCTCATTCGACGAGGGCCTCGTAGGGTCGATCTCGGCTTCGTTAGGCGAACCGTCATGGCTTACCGATGCCAGGCTAGAGGCTTTCAGACAGTTCGTAGCCCTCCCTTCGGAGAAGAGTCCGCTCTACACGAAATACGCCAAGACGTTCGACATCGGCCTGGACAGGTTCAAGGCGGCCCCGGGTGGCAGCGAAATCGACTTCCGGAGCTTCTTCACAGGATACCTTACTGGGAACGAATCGGACATCCTGCTCCAGGGGAACGAGACCCAGGTCCACGCAGAGCTCAGCAGAAACGTGTCGTCCAAGGGGGTGGAGCTGATGTCTTTCCACGATGCCCTCGGCCGGGACGAGGGCGCAGTCAGGAAGTTGGTCGAGGGGAGGCTGGTGAAGTCGGAGACCGACAAATATGCTGCCTTCGTCAACGCGTTCTTCAACTGCGGGACCTTCGTCAGAGTGCCAAAGGGGGTCGTCCTCGACAAACCGCTCCGCAAGATGCTGCTGCTCGACTCGCCGCGCACGCCGGTGATAGAGCAGACCTTCGTCGTCGCTGAGGAGGAGGCGAGGCTCGTGTACCTAGAAGAGCAGTACTCCAAAGGCGTCCCGTCCCCTGCCTTCGTAGCGTCGACGGCCGAGATCCTCGCCGGACCGAACTCGCACATCGACTTCTCGTCTATCCAACTCCTCGACGACCAGACCACCCACCTGTCGAACAGGGGGGTCGGAGTGTCCAACGACGCCAGGGCGACCATGAGCTCCCTGTCCCTCGGGGCGTCTGTCTCGCGGTCGAGGACCAACTTCTACCTGAACGGCCGGGGCTCCTTCGCTGAAGGGTTCGAGATCTTCTTCACAGACGGGGAACAGCGTTACGACTACGAGACCAACCTCGTCCACAACTCCCCTGACTCCACTGGCTCGACCCAGGCCAGGGGCGTCCTGAAGGGGAAGTCGCAGTCTATCTTCAAGGGGATGATCAAGATAGTGAAGGAGGCCAAGAACGCCAGGTCCTACCTGGCCCACCACGTCATGATACTCGAGAGGACTGCTAAGTCAGACGGAATCCCAAGCCTAGAGATAGACAACAACGAGGTCAAGGCGACCCACTCAGCCTCCGTGGCCCAAGTCGACGAAGAGCAGCTCTTCTACCTGACGGCGCGCGGCCTCCCTCCAGACGAAGCGAAGAGAATGGTGGTGCTAGGCTTCTTCGAACCTGTCCTCTCCAGGGTCCCTATTGAACAGACCAGAGAAGGGGCCAGGTTCATGATCGAGGGGAAGTGGGAAGGAGAGAAGCGCCGCCTCGTAGACAGGGAGACGCTCCTCGCGGCCACGGGGGAGCTCACCCCAGAGGTCAAGGAGTCTGAAGACATCTTCGAGCGCCACTACAAGTACAGGTAGGTCGCTTGGGGAGTTTCCGGCCTGCCATGAAGGCTGCTGACCTCGCCGAAGGTTCAATCTCTGCGGTGGACATCGACGGGGAGCACGTGCTTCTATCCAAGATAGGGGGGGACATCTTCGCGGTGTCCGGGGCGTGCACTCATGAGGACGCGGACCTCGGCCAGGGTTTCGTCCTCGACGGGAGAGTGGTGTGCCCACTGCACCTGTCACAGTTTGACCTCAAGACCGGGGAGGCTGTGACCCCTCCTGCGACGGCCCCCCTGAAGCGCTACAGGACCAGGGTCGACGGGGGGACTGTCTACGTCGAAGTTTAGGGAGTTCTTTTAAGCATGAGAGAGCGCTTCGACCTGCTGGAGTCCACATAGGGATGCTCGAGTCAGAGGCCATCAACGCGGAAAGGATGAGGGCGGACTTCCCCATTCTCAGCAGGAAGGTCCATGGGAAGAGGCTGGTCTACCTGGACAACGCAGCCACCACCCAGAAGCCGCAGGCGGTGATCGACGCCCTCGTAAGATTCTACAGCACCTACAACTCGAACGTCCACCGGTCGGTGCACACCCTGGGCGAAGAGGCCACGGAGGCCTATGAGGGCTCCAGGAAGAAGACCGCCGAGTTCGTCGGGGCCAAGCCTCGAGACCTAGTGTTCGTCAGAGGGACGACCGAGGCGATCAACCTCGTAGGGTCGGCCTGGGGGGAGAAGAACGTGAAGAAGGGGGACGTGATAGTCGCCACAAAGATGGAGCATCACAGCAACATAGTCCCCTGGCAGCAGCTCGCGAAGCGCAACGGCGCGTCACTGAAGTACGTCGGGCTAGACACCGACGGAACGCTCGACCTGGCGGGCTTCGAGGACCTGCTCCGCGAGGCCCCCCGGCTTGTCGCCCTCACCCACTGCTCCAACGTCCTGGGGACCGTGAACGATGTGACAAAGCTCTGTTCCATGGCGAAGATGGCAGGCGCCACCACGCTGGTCGACGGGGCCCAGTCTGTCCCGCACATGCCTGTTGACGTGGAAGAGATAGGGTCCGACTTCTACGCCTTCTCAGGGCACAAGATGCTAGGCCCCACCGGGATAGGGGCGCTGGTCGCCAGGAAGGGGCTCCTCGAAGAGATGGACCCGTTCCAGACAGGGGGCGAGATGATCAGGGAGGTGTTCGACGACCACTCGACATGGAACGACGTGCCGTACAAGTTCGAAGCCGGGACCGTGAACATCGCCGACGCAATAGGCCTTGGCGCTGCCGTCGACTACCTCGACGCCATCGGGATGGAGAGGGTCAGAGACCACGAACTCAGGCTCCTCGACTACGCCTTCAAAGAGCTCGCTTCGGTCAAGGGGCTCAAGATCTACGGGCCATCCGACACCCGCTCCAGGGCGGGGGTGATCTCCTTCAACTACGCCGACGTCCACCCGCATGACCTTGCTACCATCCTCGACGAGGAGGGGATAGCCATAAGGTCCGGACACCACTGCGCCCAACCCCTGATGCGCTGGCTCGACGTCCCAGCTACCAGCCGGGCGAGCTTCTACATCTACAACGCCCATGACGACGTAGACGCACTGAAGGCGGGGATTGTAAAGGCTGGAGGCCTGTTCAAGGTATGAGCAGCGCTGACATCTACCGAGAGATCATCCTGGACTACTACAGGCACCCGAGGAACTTCGGCAAGTTGGAGCGGTTCGACATCGCGTCTCGGGACACAAACCCGCTCTGCGGGGACGAGATCGAGATGCAGGTCAAGGTAGGGGAGGGGATGAAGATAGAGGATGTCAAGTTCACAGGGAAGGGGTGCGCCATCAGCCAGGCGGCGGCCTCGATGCTGACAGAGCTGGCCAAGGGGAAGCCGCTCGAATGGGTCCGCTTGCTGGCCAAGGAGGATGTCTTCAAGATGCTCGGGAACCCTGACCTCGGCCCATCACGGGTGAAGTGCGCGCTCCTGGGGATGAAGGTGCTGAAGACGGGTGCGTACGGGTATCTCGGGGCGCACAACGACGACCCTGAAGAGTCTGACCTGCCATAGCCAGGGGCCTCGGTGTGGCCGGGGGCACGCCAGGTGCCGAGGACCGTTCGGGGAAGCACTTTTACGCACTCAAACTTGACCTGGGTGCTGGAGACTGCCGTTGGCGGTAAATTGGAAGACGCTCTTTCCATACGAGCTTTTCGAGCCCAACTGGAGATTCTGGTCGTTCGTAGGCCTCTTGGTGGTGGGCTTCTGGGCGCTCGTCTCTTTCCCCGTGGCTGAGTACGCCGGGTACATCGACCCGTTCTACAGCCCGACCATCCTGATTGTGCCGCTCCCTGGGCTCTTCAGGCTCACATGCTACGCGTACAGGAAGGACTACCACCGTCACCTCTTCAAGCATCCGTTGGGCTGCTCCAACGCTGACCGAGGGGATTCCGGCAAGAGGCATTACACCGGAGAGAAGAACGGCCTGTTCCAGCTCGAAAATCTCCACAGGTATTTCCTCTACGCAGGCATCGCCATTCTACCGTTCTTCTACTACGACTTCTACCACTCGCTTGTATTCAGCGGCAGCTTCGAGCTGAGGGTGGGGAGCCTGGTCCTCCTCGCGAACGCGCTCCTGCTGACGGCGTGGACAGGCTCATGCCACGCGTTCAGGCACCTCACGGGGGGGAACATCGACTGCTACAGCTGCGTCACCGCAGGTGGGGCGAGGAAGGCCTTCTACGAGAGGCAGAGCTGGCTCAACAGATACCACGAGGCGCTCGCGTGGGTGAGCTTGCTCACGATTTTCTTCGCCGATCTCTACATCCGCGGCTTGGCAGCGGGTCTTCCGCTCGACTTCACCCTGGTGAAGCTGTAGAGATGGCTCCCCGTATGCCCAAGAGAGCTCGGTACCCCGTCTTCGTTGTCGGGCTTGCGGTGACACTCTTCGGCGGCCTTGCGGCCCACCTAGGAAGCACCGGCGCTCCGGCGACTGGAGCGGTGGTTGGCGTCGGTTTCCTCCTGATGGTGCTCTCAGTGGCCATCCGCTGAGTCGCCGACGCCTCCTGGGGAGCCCGGGACGGGTAGGGCCGCTAGCCCGTGTCGGAAGCCAGACGGATATCAGGCTCTGGTGTCCAGATCGATGCGGTGGCAGCTAAGGGAGTGAACTTATTATCGTCAAGGGAACGGCCCAAGGGCACCCGGCGTACTCGATTTGTGGGCTCCTGGACAAGAGAAAGACAGCGTTGACATCAGTGACCGGAGATACGACGAAAAGGCCTGCGACGTCCTCATAATCGGAGCCGGAGGGGCCGGACTCAGGGCGGCCATAGAGTCCTACGACAGGGGCGCGAAGACCCTCGTCGTCTGCAAGTCACTCCTCGGTAAGGCTCACACGGTCATGGCTGAAGGAGGGATAGCCGCGGCACTGGGCAACGTCGACCCCAAGGATTCTTGGGAGGTCCACTTCTCCGACACCATCGTCGAAGGGCAGCACCTCTCCAACTGGAGGATGGCAGAGATATTCGCCAAAGAAGCGATCGAAAGGGTCTACGAACTCGAGAAGTACGGGGCGGTCTTCGACCGGACCCCAGAGGGGAAGATAAGCCAGCGAGCGTTCGGCGCCCACACCTACAGACGCCTCTGCAACATAGGGGACCGGACGGGGCTCGAATTAATCCGCACGCTCCAGGATCAAGTCATAGCCAGGGGGGTGCCTTTCATAGACGAGGTCATGACCACCTGCATATTCAGGGACTCCAAGACGGGGACGGCGGCAGGGGCATTCGGGATTGACATAAAGACGGGGAGGCTCCTCCTCTTCAGGGCAAAGGCGGTCATACTTGCGACGGGGGGGTCAGGGAGGGTCTATCAGGTGACGTCCAACTCCTATGAGAGCACAGGCGACGGGATAGGGATGGCTTACAGGGCAGGGGCGGAGCTGATGGACATGGAGATGATTCAGTTCCACCCTACGGGGATGATTTATCCGCCTGGTGTGCGGGGGATGCTCGTCACCGAGGCTGTCAGGGGGGAGGGAGGGATTCTGACCAACTCTGAAGGGGAGAGGTTCATGTCCAAATACGACCCAAAGAGGATGGAGCTCTCCGCAAGGGACGTCGTGGCCAGGTCGATATACACAGAGATCATGGCGGGGAGGGGGAGCAAGGGCGGGGGGGTCTATCTCGACATCTCACACCGGGGGGCTGACTACATCAAGAAGAAGCTCCCCAGCATGTATGACCAGTTCCTGGCGTTCGCTGACATAGACATCACAAAGGACAAGATGGAGGTGGCACCGACCGTCCACTACCAGATGGGAGGCGTCAGGGTCAACCCTGAGACCGCTGAGACCAGCGTAAAGATGCTCTATGCCGCGGGCGAGGTGGCTAGCGGACTCCACGGTGCAAACAGGCTGGGTGGGAACTCCCTCTCGGACATACTTGTCTTCGGGAAGAGGGCTGGGGCGGCAGCCGCGGGGAGCGCAGCCGCGATCGACCTCCCATCGGTCGACAGGGGAGACGTCGAGAAGGAGATATCCAGGGTATTGTCGCCCTTTTCGTCAGCCGGGGGTGCTAACCCGTTCCATATCAAGGAGGAAATCGCGTCCAACATGTGGAAGCACGTAGGCATAGTCAGGAAGGCGGAGGACCTCGAGGCAGGTCTAGCCGAACTGGAGAAGCTCCAGGAGGAGGCGAAAGGCTTGAAGGCGGTGGGGGGGCGCGCATACAATCAGTCTTGGACAGATTCACTCCAGGTCTTGGACATGCTGACAGTCTGCGAGGCGATAATTCGGTCCGCTCTGGAGAGGAAGGAGAGCCGCGGCGCGCATACGAGGTCCGATTTCCCTGCCAAGGACCCGAAGTGGCTGGTGAACATAATCACCGTCCAGGAGAATGGGAAGATGGTCCGCCGGACAGTGCCGGTTTCCAACCCTCCCCCGGAGCTCCAGAGCCTGATCAAGGAGGATGACTGAAACGTTGGGAGTGACAGGCGGGGGGCCGAAGGAGAAGAGGGTCGTCAGGTTGAGGATCCAGAGGGGGGGTAGTCGCGGGACCGCTCCCCCGCACTACGACACCTTCGAGGTCCCCCGCGAGGATGGGATGGTGGTCCTGAACGCGGTCCACTACATACAGTCCCATCTGGACCCTTCTCTTGCGGTCAGGTGGAACTGCAAGGCAGGGCGGTGCGGCTCCTGCTCGGCCGAGATAAACGGCAGGCCACAGCTGATGTGCAAGACTAGGGTGGACTCCATAGACGGCGACATCACAATCGAACCCATGCAGGCATTCCCACACTTGAGGGACCTGGTCACAGACGTCACCGCCAACTGGAAAGTCGCCGCAATGATACCCCCGTTCACCCCCAAGGCCGACGCGGGGGACACCTTCACGTTCTACCAGGCGGACGTGGACAGGTCGAGGGAGTTCAGGAGGTGCATCGAGTGCTTCCTGTGCATGGATGTCTGCCACGTAGTGAGGGAGCACGAAGCGGACTACATAGGCCCCAGATGGGTCGTGAAGGCTGCTTCCCTGGACATGCACCCCATGGACGGCTTGAACAGGTCGAAGTTCATGAAGGACGCAGGGGGGCTCGGCTTTTGCAACATAACGAAGTGCTGCCAAGAGATCTGCCCCGAGCACATCGTGATCACCGACGACGCGATAATACCTGAGAAGGAGAGAGTTGTTGACAGGCACTACGACCCTATACTCTGGGTCTACAGGCACCTCAGGGGCGAGGCCAAAGCCGACGAAACGAAGTAACGAAGGGCCTGCGGGCTCCCGGTCGCGGCACGGTCAAACGGACGAGCCTGGGCTCGAAGGCCCATAAGCGCAGTTGGCGCCTCCTCCGTAATGTTCCCGCCCCATCTCATGGGAGGGCAAGGCGACAGAGACACTGCAAACGGAGACGGCAGGAGAGCAAACGCCTGTTTTCGGTCTGAAGAGCGTTTCATCATGGACATCTTTATAACCGCATCAACAATCGGCCGGGTCTACGAGAGGGGTAAAGTGCCTCACCATGGTTACAGTTTCCAGGGTTTCGACCCAGCGGTACATGTCCGGGCTAGCGGGAGAGAAGTCAACATCTCGCCCAAGGCTGCCCGTGAAGTCGCCGTGACCATCAAAGGGATGCCGCTGACGAAGGCCATCGACCTGCTCGAACAAGTCGAGAGCAAGGAAATGCCCGTGGCCTTCAGGCGCCACAAGCTGAAGGTCGGCCACAGGAGCGAGCTCCAAGGCTTCCCGACCGGGTCTTACCCGGTCAGAACCGCCAAGGCGTATCTCAACGTCCTCCACAACCTGCAGGGGAACACCGAGTTCAAAGGCTTAGACCCCGAGAGGGTGAAGATAATCCACGCCGCCGGCTACGCAGGCAGGACCGTGAAGGACTACTACCCGCGGGCCTTCGGCAGGAGCTCCCCCAATTTCCATCAACTCGTGCACATCGAAGTCGTGGGCAAGGAAGTATAGCGATGTCCGTCCAGCAGCGTACAACGGTCAAGTCGATCCTGACGTCGAGCATGTCGTACGCTGACCTGGACGAGTTCTTCGAGAAGGAGCTTCGTGATGCGGGGTATGGAGGTTTGGAAGTGCAGAAGTCTCCCATGGGGACGACGCTCAAGGTCTACGTGGCCAGGCCGGGCCTCGCCATCGGCAGGAGGGGGACAGGGATCAAGGACCTGACAGACAAAGTGACCGCTCGCTTCGCCCTTCCCAACGCCCAGATCGCCGTGACCGAGGTGGAGAGCCCGGAGCTCAACGCCAGGATCATGGCCGCCAGGATCGCCCAGATCGTGTCCCGTGGGACAGCGTTCCGCAGGGCTGCCCAGTGGACCGTCAACAACATAATGAGCGCCGGCGCCGCCGGCGTCGAGATTTCAGTCGCGGGGAAGCTCCGCAGCGACAGGTCGCACGGAGAGAAGTACAGGGCGGGGGTGGTCCCCAAGAGCGGCGACACGGCCGACAGATCGGTGGACCAGGCCACCACCGACGTCCTGATGAAGCTCGGCCTCTACGGGATCAAGGTGAAGATAGCGCTTCGGGACGCGCTTCCTCCTGACTTCCAGTTAAAGGAAGACATCAAAGAAGAGAACAAAGAAGGGAACAAAGAAGATGCCACAACTCAAGCCGAAGGAACTCCGGAACCAGGGAACTGACAAGCTTCGGCAGACGCTCTTCGACCTCAGGTCGGAGCTCTCCAAGCTGTCAGGCGAGGCCCAGCGTGGAATAGTGAAGAAGGACGTAGGCAACATCAGGCGGATCAAAAAGGACATAGCAAGGGTGATCACGGTGATGCACGAGAAGGGGGTAACCGAGTGAACCTGATAGGAGGCATGTTGACCGTGCTCGACTCACCGGACCCCACCAAGGTCGGGATTGCCGGGAGAGTGCTCCTAGAGACCGCCAACACGCTGATAATCGACTCCGGCGGGCGCCCCGTCACCGTCGAGAAGGAAGGGGCGGCTTTCATCACGGGGTCAGGCAAGAGGGTGACCGGCGCTGAGATCGCCGGGAGGCTACAGGACAGGCTAGGGAGAGCGCGACGATGAGCTCAGCGGGTCTCGACGTGACGGTCCCTAGGAAGAAGTGCCAGGACGACCGCTGTCCTTTCCACGGGCACGCCAAGGTTCGGGGGAGGATTCTCTCGGGGAAGGCCGTCTCCACCGCTGGGAAGAGCTTCGTGGTGGTCGAAATGGAGTATCTCCACATGGTCCCGAAGTTCAACCGGGGCGAGAGGCGGAGGAGCCGCGTCAGCGCCCACGTCCCCCCGTGCATCGAAGTCAGGGACGGTGACGCGGTGACCCTCGGCGAATGCAGGCCGCTGTCCAAGACCATCTCGTTCGTCGTGGTAGAATCGAGGAGAAGCGCCTAATGTCAACGAAGTCTCGTGCAGTCTCGGCGAAAGGGGTCGAGGAGTTCAAGAACTACATCACGAGGTCGATACCGCTGTACGCTGTCATCACCTGCGCTGACAACACCGGCGCCAAGACGCTGCGCGTGGTCCAGGTCACGAAGGCGAAGGGGAGGCTGAGCAGGGTCCCAGCCGCCTCTGTAGGGGACTCGGTGGTCTGCGTGGTTAAGAAGGGCCCTCCGGAGCTGAAGAAGACCGTGTTTGGCGCGGTGATAGTGAGGCAGAAGTACCCGGTGAGGAGGGTGAGCGGGCAGAGGGTGGTCTTCGAGGACAACGCTGCAGTGATCATCACACCTGAAGGGGACCTGAAGGGGACAGACATCAAGGGACCCGTAGCCAGCGAGGCCGCAGAAAAGTGGCCGAGAATCGCGAACCTCGCATCGATAATCGTATAGGTGGAATGGATGAGGTTCGGGTCTAGGCTGTCGGCGGAGCTCAGAGGGAAGCACGGCAAGCGCAGCGTAAGGCCGAGGGTGGGCGACTCGGTGAGGATCGTCAGGGGGGAGTTCAAGGGGATCGAAGGGAAGATCACCAAGGTCGATTCTTTCACCGGGGTGGTGAACGTGGAGGGGGTCACCCACGAGAAACTCAAGGGGGGGACTGCCCCTGTCCCCATACGCTCCTCAAACGTAGTCGTCACGGCCCTCGTCCTCGAGGACAAGTTGAGGAAGCGGAGACTGGAGGTGCCGGCGTAGTGGGGAAGAAGGGAGGAAGGAACAAGATGAAGCGCCTGGCGGCCCCGCGCACATGGGACATTTCGCGCAAGTCAGACAGGTTCGTCTTCAAGCCTGTCCCCGGGCCGCACTCGATCTCGTCGTCCTACCCGCTCGGCGTCGTCATACGCGACCTTGCTTCCCTGGCGGGCCTGTCCCGCGAGCTGAGGTACATGGTCAAGACCGGGAAGGTGTTGGTCGACGGGATTGAGAGGCACACCCCGCGCTTCCCTGTCGGGCTCTTCAACGTGGTCAGCGTCCCCGCCGAGGGTGCGGACTACCGGCTCGTCCCAGGTCGCAAGGGCTTGAGGCTGGCCAAGGTCACTTCCAGCGAGGCATCGAAGAAGCTATGCAGCATCAACACGAAGACGAAGATCAGGGGCGGGCACATCCAGTATGGCCTGCACGACGGGAGGTCGGTCCTGGACGACGCCCTGAACCTCGCACCGGGGGACGCCGTGCTGCTCGAGGTTCCCTCCCAGAAGGTGCTGGGTAACGTCAAGCTGGCCAAGGGGTCGCTGGGCCTCGTCCTCGGCGGGGACAGGGCCGGGCAGCTTGGGATGATAGCCGAGGTGAAGGAGGGGACCGTCTCGCGCGAGAAAATGGTGAGGATCGCTCTCCCGAGCGGCGAAGCGGAGGTGCCCTCCCGCCTTGTATTCCCGGTAGGGACCTCTTCTCCGATGATCACGGTAGGGGTAGGCGCTTCATGAGTCAATCAACCGTCCAGGCGCACCCCATGAGGGAGATCAGGGTGGGCAAGGTCGTGGTGAACATAGGCCTGGGGAAGTCGGGGGAAGCCATAGAGAGGGGGAAGAAGGTCCTGGAACAGGTGACCGGCCAGAACCCGGCGCAGACCCGCGCCAAGAAGTCGGTGAGGGACTTCGGTATCCACAAGGGGGAGCCCATCGGGGTGGTGGTCACGGTGAGGGGGGGCGGCACGGCCGCGCTCATCGAGAAGCTGCTCACCGCCAGAGAGAAGAAGCTGGCAGGGTCGTCCTTCGACCCTCAAGGTTCGATCTCCTTCGGGATCCGCGAGCACATCGAAATCCCTGGCATCAGATACGATCCCGCAATCGGCATACTCGGGATGAACGTCTCCATCCTCCTCGAGAGGCCGGGGTATGGGGTCTCGCGGCGTAACCGCAGGACGTCCAGGGTGGGAAGATCCCACCGCGTCACCAGAGACGAGGCGATGCAGTACTTCAAGGACAAATTCGGGGTGACCGTCCAATGAAGGAGAGACATCCTAAGGTGAGGAAGTACGGCAAGTCGACTCACTACTGCAAGAGGTGCGGCCAGTACGGCGCCGTCATCAGGTCATACGACCTAGTCCTGTGCAGGCAGTGCTTCAGGGAGGTCGCGGAGAAGCTAGGCTTCAGGAAGTACGACTAGGTGAGATAGATGCCAGCGACCAACATCCTAGCAAACCTGTTCGCCAGCCTGCAGAACGCGGAGATGAGGAACAAGAAGGAATGCATGGTGATCCCAGCCTCGGGCTTGGCCAGCGAAGTCCTCCGTGTCCTGCAGAAGCGCAGATACGTCGGGGAGTTCGAGTTCATCGACGACGGCGTGGGGGGGAAGCTGAGGGTGCAACTACTCGGGCGGATCAACAGGTGCGGCGTCATATCCCCACGATTCCCAGTCAGGTCGCTGAAGCTCGTGGACTGGGAGCACCGATATCTCCCGGCGGTCGGTGTGGGGACCCTCATCGTCTCTACCTCGCAGGGAGTGATGTCCCACGTCGAAGCCCAGGAGAAGAAGATAGGCGGGAGGCTGGTAGGGTTTGTCTACTGAGGCGGTCCAGGAGACCGCAGTCGTCATCCCCGATGAGGTGACGGTAAGGCTCGACGGGAGGACTCTCTCTGTCAAAGGGAAGCTCGGCGAGGCCAAGAAGCGCTTCGACAAGGTCAACATCAACCTCGCCGTCCAGGGGAACAGGGTGCTCCTATCCCCTTTCTCCGCGAAGAAGAAGGACAACGTGATAGTCAACACAGTGGTGAGCATAGTGAACAACATGGTCGCCGGCGTCACCAAGGGCTTCACCTACAGGCTGAAGGTGGTCTACGCCCACTTCCCCATCTCCGTGAAGGTGAAAGGGGACCAGGTCCTGGTCGAGAACTTCATGGGGGAACGGTCTCCCAGGGTATCTCAGATTGTAGGAAGCTCTAAGGTCTCCGCCGAGGGGGACGACGTGATAGTGAAGGGGGTCTCCCTCGAGGATGTCGGCCAGACAGCGGCCAACATAGAACTCGCCACCAAGGTCAGGAGGAAGGACCAGAGGGTCTTCCTCGACGGCGTATACATATACCATAAGGAGGAGGGGCCGTAAAACCCATGTCGAAGGGGAAGCAGGCTGAGGAGAACAGGCTGAAGAGCCTGGTGGCCAAGCGGAAGGAGGTGGCCGACTCGAGGCCTGCCTTCGTGAGACAGGAGAGCTGGCGCTATGTCCGGATACACCCTGAGTGGCGTAAGCCCAAGGGCGTAGACAGCAAGATGAGGCGCCAGGACAAGGGGTGGCCGCCGCTCGTCAGGGTCGGCTACCGGGGGCCTGCCGCCGCCAGAGGCCTGCACCCGAGCGGCCACTTCGAGGTAATCGTCCACAGGCCGGGGGACCTGGCGCCGTTGGTGCCAGGGCGGGATGTGGCGCGGATCGGTGGCACGGTAGGGGCGAAGAAGAGGGCCGCGATCATAGAGAGAGCCACCGAGCTAGGGATAAGGGTCGTGAATCCGACCGGGTTGAGGATAATTGAATCTAAAGAGTAAGCGGAGACTGGCGGCATCTGTCCTGGGTGTCGGGGTGGACCGAATCGTGTTCGACGACGACTACAACGACCTGATACAAGACGCTATCACCCGGAGCACCATCCGCGGCTTGGTGGGCTTCGGGGCCATCAAGGTCACTCCGGAGAAAGGGGTCTCCAGGGGGAGGTTCAGGACAAGGTCGAAGAAGCTCAAGCGCGGAAGGGGGGCCGGGTCTACAGAGGGGCGTGCCACAGCCAGAAACCCGAGGAAAGACCAGTGGGTCTCCAAGGTCAGAGCACTGAGGTGGCGCCTCAAGGTGGCCAAGGAGAGGAAGGAGATCAGCCACGACGCCTACAAGCGGCTCTACAAGCAGGTGAAGGGGGGCCAGGTGAGGGGGGTGAAGCACCTCCTCGAACTGATGAAGGAGGTAAAGAAGTGAAGCAAGGTCACGTGCAGCTCCTAAGAAGGAGGCGCCAGGGGGTCACAGACTACAGGGCGAGGAAGCGGGCCATCACTTCGCAGAAGCCCCTACTTGTCGTGAGGATATCGAACAAGAACGTCACCGCTCAGTTCGTGAAGCCCACGTTCAAGGGGGACGTTGTCCTGTCGTCTTCCCACTCCAGGGAACTGTTGAAACTGGGATGGCACGGTTCAGCGAAGTCGACCCCCGCCTGCTACCTGCTGGGGAGGCTCGCCGGGAAGAAGGCGGTTGCGGCGGGGGTGAAGGAGGCCGTAGTCTACAACGGGCTGGCGCCGTTCATCAGGGGGTCGAGGGTCGCCGCGCTCCTCAAAGGGGTGGTCGACTCCGGCCTGGCGGTCCCGGTGGGAGAAAAGGCCTATCCTGACGAGGACAGGCTCTCCGGGAGGCCCATCGCCGAGTATGCGGCGAAGCTCGCCGCCGAGGACAAGGACGCCTACGCCCGGGCGTTCTCCGCGCTACTGAAGGCGGGCTTCAAGCCTGAAGACTACGCGGAGGAGTTCGAAAAGGTCAAGGCTACGATAGCCGGGGGGCGCAAGTAATGCCGTACCAGAGGCGCGACCGCCAGGAAGAGGAGCAGGTCTGGGTGCCGCGGACGAAGCTCGGCACGCTGGTAAACGAGGGGAAGGTCACCTCCCTGGACGAGATTTTCAAGAGCGGCCAGAGGGTCCGCGAAGCAGAGATTGTGAAGAAGCTCCTCCCTGACCTCAGGAACGAGGTAGTGGGGGTCAGCGTGGTGCAGAAGCAGACCGACGCCGGGGAGCTCACACGCTTCCTGGCCGTGGTCGCCGTCGGGAACGGCGCCGGCTGGTTCGGGGTGGGCAAGGGGAAGGCGATGCAGACCAGGGAAGCCATCGAGAAGGCCACCACCGCTGCTCTGCTGAACATCATCCCGGTCAAGCTCGGCTGCGGCTCCTGGGAGTGCCGGGACGGGAGGCCGCACTCGGTCCCCTACAGGATCAGGGGGAAGGCAGGGAGCGTCACCGTGGAGATAATGCCTGCCCCGAG
>JAJYNM010000034.1 GCA_021786335.1 archaeon | reverse complement strand
GGTGAGGGTATACGTCTTCTCGGCAAGCGTCAGCTACCCGAAAGAGACCGAGAACCCGGACGAGGTGCTCGTCCCCGCGGCGGACCCCCCTATCCTCCTGGACGTGATGAACAAGGTCGTCACAATCAACCCCGGGGCCAAGCTTGCGATAGTCTTTGACAGCCTCTCTGACCTCGTCCTCTCGCTCGGCGTCCAAGAGGCGTACAAGTTCGTAAGACAGGCGAGCGGCATCCTGAGCCGGGGGAACGTGTCGTCGCTCTTCCTTCTCACTCTCGGCGCCCATGAAGAGCAGACGGTGAGCCTGATGAAGAGCTTGTTCTCCACCCACTTCGTAGTGGACACGGCGGGGCTCAGAGTCACCCGTGGCGGGGAAAAGCCGCCTTCAGTGGGCTGAGTTCCTGCGGCCGTCAGCGGCGGGCCTTCATCAGCGCGATCGCACAAACGACGAACACGGGGATATACACGACGACAGAGTACAGGAGGCTGACCGACAGCGAGCCTATCTGGTTGTCCGGGTTCCCGACCAGCTGGAGCACGACGAATACCAAGAACACCCCGAATATGCTCGCCACCACGAGGCCTACCCCTCTACCGTCTTTCACCTCGCTCGGACCTTCTGCCATGTCCATCACAAAACCGAGCGGGCTATGAAGTCGAGGAAGTTCGACAGGTAGTACAGGAAAGCGATCACGAGAACCTCAAGGACCACTATCCTGAAGAAGAACCGCCTGAGGTCCGGTCCCGGTTTGGCGGCGTCGAGCGTCCCAAAGAGGCGCTCCTCCGCCCTCCCCAGGACTGCCATCGGCCGTGTATCGAAGAGGGTCGTCGACACTATGACGAAGTAGAGGAAGATCAGGATGAACCACCCTATGAAGTCGAAGAGGGGGACCCCCAAGGTGCGGAACGACCCCGCAAGCCAGACCCAGAGCTTGTTTCCGGTGGCCGCCGGGTCCATCATCAAGTCGATGTTCAGTGCGAAGAGGCCAGCGGCTGTAGCTTGTACCACGGTGCTCCTTTTGCTCAGCAGGACGTCGTGGAACAGCACGTAAGCCGCCATGGCAAAAACGAACCATCCAAGAAGGATCCACAGGGGCACCATCCCTACCCAGAAGAGGTATCCTGGATAGCCAGGGTAGATCAGGCCGGAGTACGCGTAGTATGTGTACCCGCCGTTCAACACGGCGAAGTTCTCCAGCAGCGCCGTCCAGAGGAGCGCCCCCGCCAAGAAGACCCCGGTCCTGAAGGCCCCATACCTCTTGCTCCCCGCGTAGAAGACCAGGGCCGCGAGGATGATGAAGGAGACCTCGGCTATCCCCGGCGACGCGAGGTTCATACCCAACTGGAACTCAGGCCTCTAGGCCCACCCATTTAACTGGTTAAACTTGCCCCAACTGCCATGCTGCGCGAACGACGGAGAAAAATTGCCGTTTTCCCTAAAAGCACCGTGCCCGGGCGCCAAAAGTTCAATTCTCCTTTAATCGACCCGCATGCGGGGACTTCCTGGCCTTGCTATCGCAGAAGCTGCAGGTCGAAGCCCACCTGACCAAGCTCAGGACCAGTCTCGTGGCCATCAAGCCCCCCCAGGGGGCGAAGTACACCTTCGACCTTCAGGCCGACATCAAGACCGTGTCCAGGGACGGCGCCAAGATCAAGCTCAGGTACGCCATCGACATCGAGACATTCCCCCTGATTTACAGGGTGCAGATAGGGGGGTTTGCTACCGCCAGCGTCGACATGCTGGCCAAGGACGAGAACCTCGAGGACCTAGGCGAGGCTGTCCTCAGCGACGTCGCGCTCCAGATCTACCGGAGCAACTACGAAGCGCTGTACCTCGCGCTTGCCACCCAGGGGCTGGACGCGCCTTCTCCATGGCTGGTCAAGGACGTCCACCTGGCGCACTAGCGCCGCCGAAGCCGTTTCTAGAGTCGGGTCGGCCCTTCGCCGCGCCTTTCCGCTCGTCGGTCTGACATAGATTTCAAACCCAGACGACGCACCGTTTCAAAGGAGATGGAGTCTCGCTTCATGGTTGAACTCCATAAAACCGTTAAATAAGAACCGAGGCCAATCGGCCGTGATGCCGCAGGAGCCAAGGGACGTGATATACACCTGCAGGGTGTGCATGTCCCAAGTCGACGGGAAGACGGGGCTGATAGAGCACCTCAGGACCGAGCACGAGGCCCTCGAAGTGGTGTCGTACGCTGCGACCACCATGGTCCAGGAGCAGGACAGGGACAAAGTCGCCATGGACTACCACAGGCAGTTCGAGCAGATCAAGAAGGAACTGACGGCGGGATAGCCCCGAAGGTTGCCGAAAACCAGAACTTCAGCATCCGTCTGAGGGGCGAATGTTGGTGGGGGGATATATACGGCGGCAAGCTGTATCCATGAAGTTGATCCGCAGGTCGAAGATCGAAGTGTTCGTTGACGTGATGAAGGTGGTGGCCGAAGAGCAGGAGATCAGGCGCACCAGGATCATGTACAAGGCGAACCTCGCCTGGAAGGTCCTGAAGGAGGCGCTCGACTTCCTCGAGCAGAAGGGGATCCTGAAGAGCGAATCCAAGGGCACGGGTATATTCGTCTCGCTGACGGACGAGGGGTACGGCGTCCTAAGGAGGTTCAGCGAGCTCGAGGCCGTCTTCACGAAGCCGGCGGTGATCCCGTCCCAGCAGGAGCCGCCCGTGTTCGTCTCAGCGAGGGCCCTCTACGCAGCCTAGGCCATCACGTTACGGCTCTGGGGGGTGGCCACCTGGGACATCTCCCTGGTCGACACTAGGCGTACCCCCTTCAGCAACCCCGGGCTGGGATATGGGATCTTCAGCGAGCCGCTGACGAGGTACAGCACCGCATACACCCGCTGGTAGATCTTCATGAAGACAGGAGGGACCGACTCGCCTTCCTTGGGGGTCAGGAGGGTGTCGATTTCCTTGTCGTCTCCTGTCAGCACGGCGGTGCCTGCGATCGTCATCTTCGCCACGTCGGGCTCCGTGTTCAGCTCGATGGTGAACTTCAGCGTGAGCTTTTCGGGGTTCCGCTCTGACTCCACCAGGTTGGCAGCCACGTTGAAGCTCACAGAGCTGTCGGCGGTCACGTCTTCCGCGAGCTTGCTTCCTTCGACGGATCTTATGGCTACTTCAATTCCAGCCAAATCTTTCCTGCCTTCAACGAGCTTGTAATGCCAAATAAAGGTATACGAAAACTAGGTATAGAGCAGGAATCCATATCGTAGCCTGGAAGCGGAGGGCCGGACGCCGATTGGTGGACCCGCGGCCAGGATGGTCGCAGGCTTTCATGGATTAGGAATCCATTATCCTTTATACGCTTCAGCAGCAAGATGAGAGCGTTTGATTTCTGGCGAGGACTCCAAGGAGCACGCACTCGTGGCAAAGGCCGAGGGCGCCGGCGCGAGGCTGACCGTGAAGCTCTCCGTGGCGCCGAAGACCGGCATCCAGTCGCTGAAGGAGAGATACAACACCGTCAAGTACGACCTGGGCCAGGGCTACTCGTACCCCGACTCGCTGAAGAGCATCGTCCCCGCGAACGTCCCCGAGTACGTGGACGAGGGGGAGAGCTACGTGGAGAAGGTGACGAGGGCCCTCTTCTACTTCAAGCAGTGCGCGCTCATCGGCCCAAGCGGCACGGGGAAGAGCGTCTGCGAGGGCGAACCTCTTTTCGCGCTGGTCGACGGGAAGCCTTTGCTGACCACGATGGACGCCCTCTTCGAGAGCCTTGCTAGGAAGATGCCGGTCAGGAGGACTGAGGACGGCTGGGAGACGCTAGTCCTGACGAAGGCGGACGTGAGGGTCCTTTCGTTGGACAGGGCCAGGAATGCGATGTCCTGGACCAGGCCGTTCGCCATGGCCAGGTCGATGCACAAGGGGCACGTCCTCAGAGTGACCACTCTGCGAAACAGGTCCATAACGGCTACCCCGGGGCACTCCTTCATCGTAGAAGGGGAAGAAGTGAAGGCGAGCGAGCTAGGGGCAGGGTCTCGGATACCCATAGTGCGGCATCTGCCCGCCATGGGGCTGGAGCTCTTGACCCAGCTCATGATCGCAGACTACCTGCCCGGGGCCAAGGCCACGGAAAGGGGAGTGGTCCTTGGAGGAGGCGAGTCGGTACAGGTTCCTGCGCGGGCGGCCGTTTCGCTGGACGCCGAGTTCGCGTGGTTCCTCGGGTTTTTCGTTGCGGAGGGGTACGTAGGCAAGGGCTTCGCGTCAATCTACAACAAGGACGCCGAGCTGGTCGACAGGGCAAGGGGGGTTGCCAAGAAGCTTGGTCTTTCTACCTCCGTGGGAGCTCAGAGGGGGCTGGCCGAGCTTCGTATCTTCAGCAAGGCCTTCGTCGGGTTCCTGTCGACCGTCACAGTCAGCAAGAGGACAGGGACTGGGAAGGGGTCGCAGGCGCGCTACAAGAAGGTCCCAGATTTTGTCTATCTGATGGAGGACGAATCCAAGGTCGCATTCCTCAAAGGCTTCTTTGACGGAGGCGGCGGAGAAGAGGGGTCGGAGGCCGTCCTGAGCACGTCGAGCAGGGAGTTGGCCAACGGCCTGACGATCCTGTGCGAGCAGTTGGGCATCTTTCCCACCCTCAGGATCAAGAGGACAGGGTCCCACTCCGTGGTGATCGCGAGGGACGGGGCATCGGCTCTTGGGATCGAGCTCAGCACCCCGGCTCCGGAGAGGAGCGGTTGGAGAGGCCGCGTCGAGAAGGTCAAAGTGACCCCCGAGATGATCGCAGCGGCGAAGGCCGCATACTCCCGGCTCCCGGCCGAGCTGAGGGGCGAGAGGCTCCACAGGCGGACGGTCTCAGCGCTTTACCCGTGCGGAAAGGACGTGGGGTTGAGCACGCTTGCCAAGGTCGCCCAGGACCTCAACTCAGAGGAGCTCCGGGAGCTCGCAGAAACGAACCTGCTCTGGGACTCCGTCCGGTCCGTGGAAGAAGTCCCCTACGACGGATGGGTCTACGACTTCCAGGTCCCAGGAAACGAGACGTTCGTTGCGGGGTTCGGCGGGGTGGCGACTCACAACACCCACATCGTGTACCTCGTCGCAAAGATGGCCGGCCTCCCCCTGTGGGAGATCAACTGCGGCCTCCAGACGTCGGTCTACGACCTCTTCGGCAGGTTCGTCGGCCTCGGCAAAGAGAACTGGATCGACGGCCTCATCGTGTCGTGGTGCAGGCATGGGGGGATACTCTATCTCGACGAGGCCAACATGATGAAGCAAGACATAGCCACCAGGCTCAACCCTATCCTCGACACCAGAGGCCACATGGTGCTCACGGAGAAGGACAACGAGATAATCCCGAGGCACCCTCAGGGCTACGTCATAATCAGCATGAACCCCTACTCTGCGGAGTTCGCAGGCACGAAGCCCCTCAACGCAGCCTTCAGGAGGAGGATGAGCGTCTGGGTCGACTTCGACTACCTGAGCGTCGGGCCGAAGATATCGAAGAGGGAGGTGGCCATGATAGCGGAGAGGGCGAACGTCCCCCTCACCACCACCGAGAGGATGGTCAGGGTGGCCGCGGACATGAGGAAGCGGTACAAGAACGGGGACCTCCCCTATGCCCCCTCTGTGGGGGACATCGTCAACTGGGCGACCCTCGTGGCGGACGGGCTGACCCCGAACGCGGCCGCGGAAGAGACGATAATCTCGGTCACCTCTGACGACGCCGAGGTGCAGGGGGCCGTGCGCCGGGTCGTGCAGATGGTCTTCGGGACGGGGACGGAGAAGCAGGCATGAACGTGCTCGACTACTCCTGGAACCTCGTCACCAGCGTCGGCAAGAGGGACTACGACACGTTCAGGCTGATACTCCAGAAGGACCTGCGGTCCCCTGCCCTGACCGCGGACAAGGCGGGGATGGTGTTGAAGCTCCCCGTCCCCAGGATGGACGAGAAGGGGTTCTACAACCTCCACGGGCTCTACTTCGACGCCGACGAGCACGCCTGGACGAGCCTCTGGCGGCTGTACCGCGCTTCTCTCTACCACGGGGCCCTCCACGCGGCGCACTCCGACTTCAAGCAGTACGCGGCCTGGGCGAAGGACAAGGACCTCAAGACGGCTACGTACATCGTGTCCCTGCTGGAGGACTTCCGGGTCACGAAGAAGGCCGCGGACGAGTGGCCCGGGATAATGCCTGACATCGCCTACGCCAACTTCATCTCGGGGATGAGGATCAAGAGCGCGGACGACATAGTGGGCCCCGAGAGGATGGCCACGAAGGTGCTGCTCGAGCTCTGGGGGGTGAACCACGGCCTCAGAGGGGACGAGGAGGAGGACAGGGAGGTCAGGCGGCTCGCGACCCTGGCCAGGGGCGCGGTGGACGCGTCTGTGAAGGCGAGCGCCGGGTTCCCGAAGGAGCTTTTCGAGGCGGCGGACGAGATCTACGGCAGGCTCACGAAGGGGAGCGGTATCAGGGAGGTGCCTTCGTTCCCTCACACCGAGTCCCATGGGGAGTCGAACATCTTCGAGGGGCAGGTGGTGGAGTCGGAGGACCCGAAGGGCCTTGAGGCCTCCGCGCTCGCGGCGGTCGGGCTGGGAGAGGAGCAGGCGCCCCAGGACGACTCGGAAGCCAGGGACATATACAACGCGCTGAAGGCGTCCGATTCCAAGCTCCAGAAGATCAAGGAAAGGTACGAGAAGTACGTTTCAGGCACGAGGCTGGACGGGATAGAGTACCCCAGCGGGGACTACGCCAACTTCATGCGCATCAGGTCGACCCTCTCAGGGCCTATACGCAACATCCGCGACCAGCTCCGACAGGTGAAGAACGTCCTCGACGAGACGGGGGGGCACGAGAGCGGCCAGGTAGACACCCAGGCCGCGATGCAGGTTGTCGCTTCCGGGGAGATGCGCTCTGACGTGTTCCTCAGGGATGAGCCGATCCACAAGAACGAGGCCTGGGCGATCCTCCTTGACGCCAGCAAGAGCACTTCGGGGTTCTCCCACGAAGTGAGGGGGATCAGCACCTGCCTTGCGGAGGTCGTGAAGGACCTCATCCCCGTCCAGAGCCAGTGGGGGATATTCTCGTTCAACAACTCCATCCAGATCATCAAGGACTTCGACGAGGGGTACACCTCGGAGACCAAGGCCAGGATAGGGGGGATCCAGCAGAGGAACGTCACCCTCCTCCCGGACGCCATCAAGGTGGCCCAGAGCGCCCTTTCGCAGCAGCCGGTGGACACGAAGGTGCTGGTCGTGGCGTCGGACGGGGTCCCCACCGGGTACAACGGGATCGAGGACGAGCTCGTCTCGACGGTGAAGGCGGTGTCCAACTCCGGGACCTTCCTTATGGGGCTCGGCATCGACAGCCGCGCCATCGAGGAGTACTTCACGGTGAACTGCGTGGTGAGCACCCCGGCGCAGATGATGAAGTCTTTCGTGAAGTCGTACCTCGAGCTGTCGTCGTTGTTCTGACCACCCGGATGCGGATAATCAAAAGAATTCATTTACAACCTAGTTATTCCTGACGATGCTCAAGGATTTCTTGAAACACGCCGGGCGGATCGCGGACGCGACCGGCGATGCGGTCGTGGAGTGGATGACGCGTCTCCACCCTGGTGTCTTCGAGAACCTCCTCACGGACAACGGGCGGCAGTTCTGCAGGATGAACTCCGCCATGAGGAGGTACTGCGAGAGCCGGATCACATGGAAGCACATCTGGTCGTCGGTCCACCACCACCAGACGCTGGGGAAGCTGTCCGCGTTCCAGAAGGGGCTGAAGGCGTTCGTTCCTCATCCACAGGCTGGGGAGGAGCACCGACAGGGGTTCGATCGACGAGTGCGTCCGCACCTACGTCCACTGGCACAACAACGGGTTGAGGGTCAGGACCATCGGGTGCAGCCCGGAGGAGAGATACTCCGGCGGGAGGGACCCTTCGTGGTACGAGAGGCTCGTAAAGGCTCTTAAGCTCGACTGGGCGCTCCCCCTCCCTGCGCACGGGGGATGACACATCCTCCTTGGTTCTCCACCATAAGACGTATTACTAGCATAGGGACGCTTATAAGACGAGGCACATGGTAAGGGTGATGAGAGCCACGCCGTCCTTCGGGCTGACGATTCCGACAGCGAATCTTGACCTTGCGGCTTTACTGGTTCGGAAACGAGCTTATACGCGGGCAGTCATGGTCGCGAGTAGGGGCTGAAAGTTGGAACTGGTGCCTATCAGTGACATGCCTCAGGCTGCGAAGACCCTACTCTTGAAACTGCTCGGGTTGGATGCGAATAACGAAGGCTATGTCACGAGAGAGGGGAAAGTCGTCATAGACGAATACATCGAACAGCCCGTTCGGGTCGAAAACATGGCCCTGTTCTCAGGTAGCACAATCGTTCTAGATGATAATCCCCTGAGCATAGCTTCTTACATCGAGGAACACGGCGAAGTCTAAGATTGTCCGGCGACCACCCCATAAGGGAGGCCGCTCATGGAGCGACAGCGGCAGGAATAGAATGGACTGAAGAGAAAGTCAAGAGTCTAGCCAAGCAATTCTTGAATCGGAAACTCGCTTTTATCGAGAGTCCGAGAAACATTGACTTGGTCAAACGGGAACGCCACTCAGCGGAATATGAATTACTGGTGAAATGGATTCCTGAGGGCCCGTATGCTCTGCAGATTCAGATGGGCATCGCATTGAAAGAGATTGCCGAGGAACAAGACAGGGTTCTTGACTTAAGGAGCAAGATCAAAAGAAAATTTGGGACTGCTGGTCTTCATGTCGCGCAAGTCACTCAGGCTGGAATCACGAGTGAGCTTCTGAATAGACTAGTCCAGATTTACAGAGACCCAACCGAGGTGAGGAAATGGCTTGAACACTTCCTTGCCCAAGTTGAGGACTTGGTCATATTCGTCAAGGAGGCAGACAATCCCAAGGCTACCGCCACGATGGTTTGCACTAGGATTGAATCCAATCCCGCGCACACGATGATACTTTTCGGAAGTGGGTATGCGAAGAATACCGTGATTCGAACGCTCCGCGTGATAAAGGATGAGCCTCGGGGCTATGGAATGGACGGCGTTGACAAAGGACTTGAACTGACCGTCTTCATTTACACCCCAGAGGTCAAAGCTAGGATTTCTTCTTGGCTAGATCCGTTCACAGCGCAGTAGCAGGATTAGGTCGCTAATCCCCAAATTATGATGCGTCAGTCCAGTTAACAGCACCCTCTATGTCAGACAGAATTACCAGAACCGGATTAGAGAACTATCACCCGACTCCGAACGGCCTTCCAAATCACCCATAGACCGAACAAAACATAGGGATGCCAATCACTGTTAATATGGGTCGGCGCTTCTAGATAATGTGGAGACTCGGGCTATATCTGCGCGAAGGACCTAGAGGGCCCCGAGGTCGAGCGTGGTGATCATGAGGGCCGCATACGGGAACCGGTCAGACGAGGGAGCTGCGGCTCACGTCGTCCTGATGAGCGCCAGGGAGACGCGCGGCCTGCGCAAAGAGAACTTCTTCAATTGTGCCATACA
>JAJYNM010000080.1 GCA_021786335.1 archaeon | reverse complement strand
TCTCTACCATGATTGTTCCCCACTTTTCGTAATCTGGGTATCGGCTGGAGCCAATCACGTATCTAAACCTCGATGGTCTGCCCTTGGTCTCCAAACACACCAAGGTGCAACTTTTCATAAGGTTGACCATTTCCATTTGCTCGATGATCTGTAGGTACGACCCACTCCTAGTATCAGGAGATACGAGCATCGAAGGAGTTCGTTGCTGATCAAATTCAACTTTCATTGTGGGCAACCCCGACCAATCTTTGCGCGGAACCAATAGATCTGTCTTTGTACATGATAGGTCTTCGTTGATATGCACCTATCGACCAGTCATGGGATTAGGCATCTCGATGTATTCGCCTAATAACTTGGCTTTCGCATTGATGATACTTTCCAATGGATCAATAGACGTCTTGCGTGATAACAAGCTTGCGAATGGGTCCTCGTCGTGATTCCTTTCCCCTCTTGGATGCCTACGCCAAGAGCAGCCCTTTGCTCCCCATGATTCTGAGGTTGACCAGTCCTGACACTATGTCTGTCATCAGGTCGTAGTGCCTGAGCCTGTTCCTGAATTCGTCGGCCATGATACGGAACTTCTTCATCCTCGATATCGTGTGCTCGACGACGACCCTCGCCTTCGAGAGGGCCTTGTTGAACGCCTTCTGGTGAGGAGTCAGCCTCCGTCTTCTCTTGTGCCCTCTCCCTCCCCCGTACCTCTTGAAAGGCACCATGGGCTCCAGCCCGGGGAAGTCGTTCTGTATCCCGTTGTAGCCGAGGTCGACCACCGGCTTCACGCCCGGAGGGAGGTGAGGACGGTTCCGCTTGAAGATAGGGTAGTCGTGCCTTCTCCCGCGCGCATGATTCGTCCTGTGGACGATCAGGCCCTTCCCGTTCACCGTGAGTTGCGTCTTCACGGTGTGCCTCTTCTTCTTCCCCGAGTAGTGGCTCTTCCTCTTCTTCGAGTCTTTCGGTCTGGGGATCTCCTGCTCGGTGGCGTCTATGAAGGCCTTGAAGCCGGGGAAGAACTCCTCGACCTCCTCGATGGTCCTGAGCCTCCTGGTCAGTTTGTGTACCTTCTTCGCCAACGGCAGGCACCTCCTCACCAGCGGCTCGAGGCATCGCACGTCCCTGAAGACGTTGCTCTGGTCGAGGTCGAAGAGGAAGCCGACGAGGGTGAACGTGGCGTAGAGCCTGTAGTAGACCAGGAGCATGAGGAGCCTGTCCCTGAGGGGGAGCTTGAACCTCCCTCCGCCGCCGACGTCCCTCTTCCTGTCGGGCCTGGAGAGCCTTCTCCTCTCCGACTCCTCGTAATCGGGCTCGATTCTATCGTAGAGGGAATCGAACTCGGACACCTCGAGACCTGTGAACGACCTGAAGGTGGAACCCATCTTGGACAGCTTGGAGTAGGACAGCATGCCCCTGCACCGGCAGGGGAGGGAACGTATCACGCAGAGTGAAATAGGCTCGACCGAATGCTGAGATTGCTACCACGCAAGAGGTCTAATCATGCAATCATGCTTCTTCCAGAACCGCCTTCGCACCCAACGAATTGCAAACTGGGCACTCCGGTAGCTTGTGAAATTCAAGCATTGTGAGGTCGTCGAAGACAACTGAATTCTGAACCATCACTTTGCCGACTACATTGGTCTGCATGCCAGTGAGGAAATGGATTACATCAAGGGCACAAAATTGTCCTGAAATCGCTGCTACCGGCCCTATGACAGCGTTCGGCTTCGTGTGAGAATCTGCTAGATCAACCAGCGGATTGGCCCTCTTAGCGAGAATCTTCCTGCACTCTGCACAACCAGTCTTGTATGGGACATATCCTGTTACTACAATCCTAGGCCCGTCGTAACCACATTCAAACCATGGCGTGTTTGTCGCCAGTGCAGCTCTATTGGACCATCCGCCTATCTCCTCAGGAGTATCTGCCGCAAGAACAAACGCATTGGCTCCGTCAATCAGCTTTTCGATATCCCCTGCAGAACTTATCATACTGTTATGGCCGTAGATTCTGATGTCAGAGTTTAGCATCCCCAACTTCAGTGACGCCCTCTCTACTTTGAGCTTACCAAGGTCGTTTTCGTCATAAATCATCTGTCTGTTAAGATTGGAAAGCTGGACCACGTCGTTATCTGCGAGCACTAGCTCTCCGACACCGGCAGCAGCAAGACTCGACGCAACAGCTGACCCTGCTCCGCCGAGGCCGATTATCACTACTTTCGACCTCTTTAGTTTAACCTGGTTGTCATACTTGGAATGTCCCGGCGTGTGGTCGGCAAGGGAGAAATAATTGAACGATCTATCAAACCTCTGCAAATCCTTCGCCGTAAGTTCCTTTGGAATCGGTTCGGTCGTGTCCTCTAGTAGACCCTTGGAGAAAAGAGTCTCCAAGATGTGATTAACGTTCCGCGCCCCTATGGGAGGATTCAGACCACTACAACTGTCAATTATCTCTTTGATTGTATTTCGCCCATCTACCAATGACAAAACCCTCCAGATAGTGTCTTCTCCGTCGTCTCTGATTTCAACCGCCATTGGAAACTGGAACCCAATCATTATCCTGTTGTCGGGTAGTTTCACCGGTAAGTGCTGAAACTTCAACCTGGGTACTCGATCTATTGAATCTAAAGCCGAATTTCTATCCAAATGGTACTTTCAGCTCCTGCTCGAAAAGGGGGCCTTGGCATCCCTGCGATTTGTGACTTCGGGATTCATTGGTCAGACTCTGGTGAGATGGGTGCATTTTAAAGTTCTAGATATCCGAGAACTAGCCGTTTGGGGAGCCAAGAAGCTTGAGCAAAGCCGTCATTGGTACAAGGTCATCAATGACGGCATCGAGTACCTCTTATCTCCGTGATGATAGCGAACTCCTACCTCATGCCAAGATTGGAGGTCCGGCAAACTGCGACAGACTATCCATCCACAGTGAGACAGATTTCAGTGTTCCAGACGAACCGTCAGCACAACAAGTAAGATCACGACAACCGCTAGGACGCCTACAACCGCGGCACTCTCGCCCGAAAGGATAAGCGGAGGTGCTAGGCTGACGCCGAGGACAGTCATCGTCAAGGATCCTCCTGCCACCAGACCTATCTTCGCTGCTCTTCTACGTAGGAGGTCCCGGCGAGCAGATTCCTGATAACCGTCGATGGCCTCGCCGCCTTGAGGATGCAGCATGGCAACCGAATGCTCGAAGTCTGCTAAAGCTACCACCGCAAGGGCCCCTACCGCCACCAAGAGGTATGAACTATCTTCATACCCAGCAACAATCAAGAGCAACTCTGAGCCAAGCATCAACCAGGCCAAGACTTCGAAATCAGGTCGCCTGGTTACTATTCCAGTCACCAACACTCCATAGCTCAGCGACATGCCAAGGACGAGGATAGGCGCCATCGATTCCCCCTCTGAGATAAGATAGACCGCAAACGACAGGGCGGCGAACCCCCCGATCCCGGAAAGCCGCAGCAGCAACAGGGAATCTATGCGAGCCTTCGCAATCGCCATGATACTCTCAGTCCTTCAAGGGCATCCTTCAAGGAGGTCGATGGGTCCCAGTCGATCACGTGAGCGTGCGATCTCATGGTTGAAAGCCTTTGGTTCCTGTCGATTGTTGCGAGTTCCCTAGCGAGGCTCACCGTATGAGCGTCCCCTCCATTGACAACATCCAGCTGCACTGGTGAAGGAGAAAGCACGAGCACGTTGTATCCCCGGTGTGCCAAGTCCGAGACGAAGGCAATGGGCATGCCGTCGACAACAGGGGAAACCAAGATGATTTGGACCATTCGCGAAAAAAAGAGTGAAATGTAATACGGGGCGATATCGAGACCCCATTCATCGGTGGTAGTCGTTTCTGTGGACACCAAACCAATCATCATCTTCTCGAAATGGCGCCTCCCAGATCCCACAGGAACTTTGATCAGATGTCGCCCAACTCCGAGGAGACCTACCCTGTTCTTGTCCCTAAGAAGGCGGTAGGAAAGGGCAGCCGCGGCGCGCACTGAATATGCTTCCGTTGTGTCTGGATGTACGCCGACTCTCGAAATCGACCGAGAATCCAGTACGACCAAAATTTCCCCCCCTGCTTCGTCCATGTACTGGTTCACCATGAGACGGCCGCTTCGGCTGGTGGCCTTCCAGTTAATACGTCGGAATGGCTCATCAGGGCTATGCTCCTTTATCCCGTAGAATTCCAGCCCCTGTCGCGGCCGCCGCGTCACTGTCTCGCCCGGCCAGTTGCGAGGGTGGGGGTGTCGCAACTCGACCCGATTCAGATACTTGACCTCTGGATATACCCTCAAGGAGCCGAAGGATCCCATCATTGTCTCCTCATACCTTGCCGACGACCGATCAGTGGTCCTGATCCTTATCGGACCCAAAGTGTATGCGCCGAATAGTCGAGGAGTGAAAGAATAGAAGAAGCTCCGCCGATCCCCCTCATTCAGAGCGGCGAAGACGTGATTAGTCCCCTTTGTGACCTCGACCCCCTGCGGCAACAGATCGACAAGCTCTAGGTCGACAGACGTTCCTTTGTTCGTTACTGCAAGGGAGACTCGCACCTCCTCGCCCTCATAGATCTGGCCCTCTGGGAGGACCCGATTCACAGTAACCCCAAGGTGAGGACGTGAAACGAGCAAGCTGAGCGCGAGGTACAATCCCACGGGCACAATGGAGAGGATAAGCGCAGTGTTGCCAAGCAGCAACCCCAACACGAAAGTCCATATCCCGAAAGCCATCAACAGGCCGAACTTGCGGGAAAGCAACTGGTCAGTCGACCTTGGGGACAGGCACAGAGCGTAGCGCCTCTTCGACGACGGCTTCGGGTCGCTTCCCCTTCATCCACCCTTCGGCTTTCAGCACTAACCTGTGACTCAAGGCCGGAACGGCGATTGACTTGACGTCGTCCGGAACGACGTAACCTCTCCCATCAAGAAAGGCTTTGCCCTTCGAAAGCTTCATCAGGGCCAGCGATCCCCTGGGGCTGGCGCCCACGTCCACGTCCTTGTGTTCGCGGGTGGCACGCACTATCCCGACGATGTAGTCTTCGAGCACATCCTCCAGATGGATACTCTCAATCTCCCGCTTCATCATTCGTATGCCTTCGGGTTTTGTCACCGGATTGACTTCGATGTCGTCCGACATAGCCCGGTCCCGTCTCTTCAGGATTTCACGTTCCTCTACTGCTTCCGGATAGCCCACGCCCAGCTTCATCAGAAAGCGGTCAAGCTGGGCTTCCGGGAGAGGATATGTTCCCTCGTATTCAATTGGATTCTGAGTTGCTATCACCACGAAGGGGTCGTCCATCTTCAAGGTTTCGCCTTCTATCGTGACCTGCTTCTCCTGCATCGCTTCAAGCAGAGCAGATTGAGTCCTGGGAGGAGCCCTGTTGATTTCGTCTGCCAGGAGGATGTTGGTGAACACGGGCCCCTTCCTCAGCCCAAACTTCGAACTTCTAGGATCAAGCACGTAACTCCCCGTCACGTCTGCAGGAAGCAAATCAGGAGTGAACTGTATTCTCCTGAACCCGAGCCCAAGCGCGGATGCGAACGACTTCGCCATCAGGGTCTTCGCAAGCCCAGGAAAGTCTTCAATGAGAACGTGCCCGCCGGCGACCACCGCAAGGAGCAGCAAGTCAAGCACGTCTCGTTTGCCGATGATCGCCTTCGATACTTCGGTAATGATACGCTGGTGAACAGCTTCGGCCTCCGCAGACATCTCTTCAGTCGTCCTTCAACACCTCAATCACAGCCCGAAGATTTGACACGTACTCATCCCCCTTCAACCTGTGGCCTTCCTTGGGCGGTTCAAGAATCTCCTTGGATACAGATTCGCTTGTCCATCGCGGCTTGGCCGCACGGAGGATACGTGCTACTTGGGCTTGAGAAAAATAAGACCCCTTCCTAGCTTTGTTTATGCCGGCGACGAGCAACACAACCGGTCCAGGGGCAGGGGTCACTTCGTGCCGAGAGGAGACCCAGGGGCGCACCGGAGTCCCTGATAATATAGAATGCAACGCGAGAATAATTCCGAGGCCTGACGCGGCGGCCACTGCGGTTTCATATGGAACGCGCAGACCGACTACCGTAACGACGACCAACAGCGCGGCCATGATATACCCAAGGATATTGCGGGACTTCACTTTGCCATGAGCACCTTACCCATCCCTTCCCTCAACTCGGAAAGTACGGCCTCGGCATCGGCTGCTTGCGGCGCGTCAATTTCCTCTTCGCTGTATCTCGCTCTTTCGAAGAGGGTGGTAAGCCTATGAATCGGGCCTGATTCGATTGAGAACGCTTCCCGGCTTGCTGTCTCGAACTCGCGTACCGTCATCGACGGGGCATTGATGACACCGCCTTCCTGGAGGAGCTCCTCCATCGACCTGTAACAGTTTATTATGACCAAGCGAGGAGCGCCTCCTCTTCTCAAGGAATCTATTGCTTTTTGTAATACCGCCACTGTCGTCTGAATACTCCTCTCAGCGGCCGGGGGCGCTCGCAGAGTGCGGGTCCTTCCTGACCGACTGAGAATCCACATCGCACTGATACCACCCGCAATAACAACCAGGGAGGTCGACAGGTATGAAAGTGGGAAAGAACTTGCCCAAATCACCCCGGACCCGGGGAACGAGTAGCCCTGAAGAAAAGATGATGCAATGAGAAAGACATAGAATAATCCGAAGGCTACTAGCAGTGCCGGAAGGTTCCATAGGCTGTCCTGCCCGCTGCGGACTCCCTTTCGCCACGCATAGTAACTCACCCCTAAGAATATGGCAGCAACGGCGAGCAGAGCTAGCTGGAACAATGCGGGATTCGCCTGGCCCGTTATGGGAGACAAACTCGTCACGGATGTTGGACAACTAGCTCCGGCGCACCAGTTGCCGATGCGAGTCGGAACGGGAGGCGGATATGCCTGCAGGTTAGCAGCAACAGAAACAGTGAGCCAGGGAAGGGCAACAACAATAGTCGCGAGCAACCCGACGCTCAATGCCTTGTTCATGAGGAAACCAGATTACTCCCGGTTATAAAAACAAAGGCATAAGAGGATACCATACGGTAACATCGCCTCCAGGGGTATCCTCCCCAGTTCCTGACGCTTCCTATGGTGGTTGTACCACGTCATGAAGAGGCTCATGAACGACTTCAGGTTCTCCAGCCTGTGAGAGGAGATGTCGTTGTAGAACCGCCTCGTCCTCTCCTTGAGTGTCCTGAAGAGCCTCTCCGTGGAGTTCCTCTCCCCGAAGGTTATGTGGAGCCGCTTCAGGCCGTACCCGCCCGGGCCCATGATACCAGGCCTTCCGTCAACGAGGTAATGTCTCCGCATGCAGGGGAGATGGGAATCATCTACACGACTTACCAACAGGCCAGACATATATCATAGCGCGCGTCTTGCTGTACAACAGGGCGAGGCTGTCAAGCATAGAGAACGCTTCCTCCAGAGCCCGTGTGGGAGCAGCGCCGTCCGGACGAACGCCCGCTTCTTCGCCGGGTCCAGGTAGTAGGGCCGGTGGATGACGCCTGTGTTCCTGGCCGAGGTGTGGGCCCCCGCAGACCTGGCGAGGTCGATCAGGGCTATTCGGCAGTCATAGAGCCCGGAGAGCCAGCAGGCGGTGGCGACGCCGAGAATCCCGGCTCCCACCACTAGGACGTCGCAGTCCGAGGCATCTGCCATGGCGGCTTCTCTTCAGACGGTGCGTAGATGCTCCTGGTCTAGATTCCCTTCAGGTATCCGTTGGCGTCGAGCCACTGGGTGTGCGCCTGGATGTACCGCCAGAGGATGTCGGCCTTGCTGTTGTCGAAGTCCCAGGGCGCGACAAGGACTATGTCCCCCTCGCGTATCCACATCCTCCGCTTCAGCTTCCCCCTGATCCTGCACATCCTAGTCACGCCGTCCGAGCACTTCACGACCACCTGGTCCCCACCTGTCATCTTGATGGCCCTGCCGAGGATCTCCCCCTGCTGGGGCATGACGAGCTCCTTCAGGTTGGCCTCGCTGAGGACCTTTCGCTTACCCAACGCGTTTCACCACACGCCACCGGCCAGATGATATTAACGATATCGCCGCCAGCGACCCGGTCTCCCCCGGTGCCTCTCGCCGCGGCCGTGCCTCCAGGGCCGAGCCCCCTTGGAGGAGAGAGATGGCCTCGGCTTCTTCCTCGCATCCTCCTCGCGCAGCGGGTTGATGGGCGCCTTAGCGAGGGCGGCGATGCGGGCGAAGTCCCCTTCCTCGTCCCAGCTCACGAATGTATAGGACCGGCCACGGTCCCCGGCCCTGGCCGTCCTCCCCACCCTGTGGAAGTACACCGTGGGGTCTTCGGGGACGTCGTAGTTGATCACGCAGTCCACCTGGCGGACGTCGATGCCCCTGCTGGCTACATCGGTGGCCACCAGCACGTCCGCCTTGCCCGACCTGAAGAGCCCCATGGAGTGGTCGCGCTGCCTCTGGGAGAGGTCGCCGTGCAGGGAGGCGACGCTGAGGAAGCGCCGCTCGAGCTCCCTCGCCAGCCTGATGGTGCCGTACCTCGTCCTGCAGAACACCACGGCGCTCTTGCGGTTCTCTTTCTCGAGGATGTCGAGGAGCAGCGCGAGCTTCTGGTCCCTCTCCACCCTTGCGTAGAACTGCTCCAGGGTCTCGGCGGAGGGCTCGTTCTGGTCAACCATCGCCCTGACGGGGTCCGGGACGTATCTCTGGGAGAGCTGGACGATGGACCTCGGCATCGTCGCCGAGAACAGGGCGGTCTGCCTGTTGGCTGGGGTCTTGTCGAGTATGAAGTCGACGTCGTCAATGAAGCCCATGTCGAGCATCACGTCGGCTTCGTCGAGCACCACGAATCTGACCGAGTCGAGCCTGAGCGTCCCTCTCTTGATATGATCGATGGTCCGCCCGGGGGTCCCGACCACTATGTGGGCGCCCCTCCTTAGGGCGTCCAGCTGTACGTTCATCGACTGCCCCCCATAAACGGTCACCACCCTCACGGACGTGTAGGACCCGATCTTCTGGAGTTCGAGGGTTATCTGCACCGCGAGCTCCCTCGTGGGTGCGAGCACCAGAGCCTGGACGCGCCCCTGGGACGTGTCGACAGACTGCACTAGCGGGATGCCGAAGGCGAGGGTCTTGCCCGAGCCGGCCTTGGCCTGGCCTATGAGATTCCTCCTTTCCAGGAGCGGGCCTATTGCCTGGGCCTGGATGGGGAAGGGCCTTACGTAGCCTGAGGAGGCGACCCCCTTCCTTATGGCAGGGCTCAGGGGGAAAGACTCGAAGCCGCTCAACGGCGGGCACCATCTGAGTGATATTCTGACACTTTGCTGAGCGGCCCCGGCCCCCATATTTAAGACAGGGAAGCTCATTGGCTCTGTAGAAACCCTCTCTTCAGGAATCCGATCTGAATGAGATTCTCTTCGTGATACGCTCTAGATTCCTTCAGACGGGTGGTTTTGCCATCGTCCCCCGGACCTCCGTCTGACTAGGATGAAGCATCCGAGGGACGACGACGAAGAGAGGAGGAGGGTCAGCCGCTACATAAGGATGGTCAGGGCTGTCTTCAAGGTCTGTCGGCGGCAGCGCGTCCCGCTCTACTCTTCCAAGTTCTCCAGGAGGGACTTCACCCAGTGGCAGCACATCGCACTCCTCGTCCTCTGGCAGAGGATGAGGAAGTCATATCGGGAGTACGTCGACGACC
>JAJYNM010000031.1 GCA_021786335.1 archaeon | reverse complement strand
CAGCCTCGCGCTAAGTTCTGCCGGACGGATTAGCCATACCAGTCCTCTCTGCATCGGTGTAGCGTTGTTGAGTCGAACTTCATCAGGGACGAGGCTCCAGGCTGAGTTTACAAGCCACAACATCGCGTGGCCGCATGTCGGGGCGCCCGTCCCGAGCCCGGACACTGTCGCAGGCTTCAATAATTCGCGTGGTAGGCAGATGCACCTTTTCTCCTCGCCACGGCGAGTATGGCCGACGCGACGAGGACGACGATGATTATCGCGACTAGGGCCAGCGTATAATTCACTGAGAGGGGAAGGCCTGCGAAAGTCGTCGCTGAAGATGTGGCCGAAGTCGACTGGGCCGCCTGGGAGGTCGTCGCGGATGCCGTCGTGGTCGAGGTCGGAGTCGCATTGGCCGAGCTGACAGCGTTGGAGGTTGTGGTCGCCGAAGTCGACGTGATCGTTGCCGTTGAAGTGGCCGTGCTTGTCGTGGTCATTGTAGGGGTTGTTGTAGTGGTTGTCGTTGCCGGCGTAACAATGAGCGTCAGCATGGCAGATTCGCTATACCCTCCGCCGCTTCCAGTTACAACGACCGTGTAGCTGCCCGGTGACACGTACGCGGACACGTCTATCGTCAGGGTTGAAGAGCATCCGGGCGTGCACGAGCCTAGGCTGAAGGAGACCGATGTTCCATTTGGAAGGCCGCTCGACGAAAGCGTGACGAGCTGCGCGCTCCCGGAGACGAGCGAGACGCTTACAGTCGCAGTCACGGCGCCCCCCTGTTGCACGGTCACCGTCGCCGGCATCACGCCGACGGAGAAGCTGAAGGCAGGTGGCGGCGGAGGGGGAGTTGCTGGTGGGAGGACCGCGGCCATCGGCGTCCCGCTCAGCTCCGATGCAGCAATCATGCCGCAGACTGTGTCGGGCTGACTGAATGCTATGTCTAGAGCCTGCAGCCACTGGCCCTTGGAAGAGGAGTAGTAGTAGAGGAGATAGGAGGAGGTGACGGCCGCGCCGCTGAAGCAGACAGTCGCTGTGCCGTTGGACACACCTGAGACCTCCAGGTCGAAGTACGTGGCCGTGCCTGCCAGACTGGGCGTCCCCGGCGGGACGGTCTGGTAGTCGAACGAGTTGACCGACAGACCTAGCCCAGGAGCCAGGCCGGTGAGGGTCACGCTGACGCCGTTTATGAGCGCGTCGTCGACTCCGTCACGCTGCGCGTGGGAGAGGAGAGGCGTTTGGAGTCCGTGTGGCCCAGCGGCGCCGGCACGATGACCACTTAAGGACGCTGGCGCCTGCGTTGCGCAAGGTTTATCTGATATGCTATGAGTTCTTACGATATGGCCCAGATACTAGTCAGGGTGGATGAAGACCTCGCAAAGGAGGTGAGAAGGATAGTCAAAGAGAAGTACGGGGGGAGGAGAGGGGCCCTGAGCTTCGTCGTGGAGGAGGCGCTGCGGGAAGTCGTCTCGCCTCCAGCTGAAATCTCGGCGTCGTCCCTTCTAGAGGTGATTGATTACGTCTCCAGGGCTTCCAAGGAAGGGCAGCCGAAGGACCAGATACTTACGAACGTCTTCTTGATGCTGGACAGAGAGTTCGAGCAGAGCATCATAGCCGGGGTGGAAGACGTCGGCAAGGGGAGGATTCACGAGGTGCCGAAGGAGCACGACGCTGTCGAGTTCCTGAGAGAGCTCGCAAAGCAGGCGTGAGCCGTGCTGAGACGCGTGAGGTACACGGACGAGTTCGTCAGAAGACATCGCGAACTCACTCCGTCCCAGCGAGCGCTGGTCGAAGAAGCCGTCAGGCTGATCCTGTCTGCCGACGACCCGACGCTGCTGGCTCACCACCTGGAACGGAAGGCGTACTTCTGCAACTGGAGCCACCGGGTCAGGGGTAACCTACTGGTGGTGTTTGGAGTGTCGCAGAGGGAGATGACGTTCCTATCGACAGGCACCCACTCCCAGGCCTACCGCCCCAGATAGGGCCTGGTTGCGCTTCCCTCGAGAGTGCTTTGGCGTTGGTCTATGATGAGCAAACGAAGCCCAGTCCTCCCCAGACTCGCGTCGCCCGAACCAGCCGCGCTTAGGGTCTGTTGCGCATCGGCCTGGAATAACTCTCGCCGAAGGATCAGGCCTTCGAAAGGAGCATCATTGTGCCAAGGTTTGACTGGCACGTGCCATCTCAAGTCCGACCCGCATCAAACGGACTGGGGTGTCCGACCCGCGGAGTTCGACCAGCAATACTCTTGCGTTTTTATGCCCCGATGGGTGTTATCAGATTCGGTAAGGAAAGAGGCACACGACCATATCGTAGGCTGCCCCGGGCGAGAATACCCCGCCGCGATGGCAAATCCCCGCCTGCAGGGCTGGCCGCTGTTAAGTGCTCGAATGGGCACCTACCGCATGCAAGGCGACGACATACACGACTACGAGTACGAAGTGAAGAACGCGCTCGCGAGGCTCGGCACGGACCCCCGCCTGCGTGAGGCCGACAGAAAGCTGATCCTGGCGTTCCACAAGCACATCAAGGCCCAGGACGTCTCGCTCGGAAGGCAGGCGAAGTACCTCAACCAGCTCCACACCGCGTCGACGCTGATGCGCGTGCCCTGGAGGCGGGCGAAGAGGACCGACATCGAAGACGTACTTCTCGATCCTCCTGTTCCCTTCGAGCAGGGCAGAGCTGTTCCCGTTGAGCCACCGGTATCTGAGCGACCCCGTGCTGTTGACCACGTGGTACATGAACGCCCCGGTGACGTTGGACGGCTGGTAGCTCAGCGAGGTGAAGGTGAAGTTGTCGAAGTAGGCCCTCTCCTGGAAGGTGAGGCTCCCGTTGAACGGGCGGGTGTTGTTGTCCCCCGCGTAGGAGTAGCCGGGGTCGTTCCCGTCGTGCCTCACGGATAGGACTCAGGGCCTCTCGAGGCTGGTCGGGGCGGTGCTGTTCCCGTACTCCATATAGGCGTAAGCCGTGAACTGCGGGTCGTAGTGGACGACGGCGAAGGGCTGCGAGCTGCTCTTCCGCCCGAGGGAGACCCCCTCCGAGTTGAGCGCCCGCGCCACCAGAGTCGTGTTGTATGGTTCGTAGGGGGCATCCGTTTCCACTACATAGCAGAACCTGCCTGTACGGCCGAGGGGGTCTGCAGAGTAGTTGAGGACCCGGAGCGAAGGCGCGACGGAAGTGACGTTGATCTTGATGTCTGTCCTCTGGCCAGCAAACTGGAAGGTGGCGCTCCAAGATTCGCAGAACGAGTCATTGCGATAGAACGTCCCGTCAGAGTTGCGAAAGACATTCCCGTCCGGATCTGTCATGTTGACCACCCTTGTCTTGAGAGTCATCTCAAGAGGGATTACGGTGACGCTCTGGCTGGTCGTCAGCGTTGAGTTGGATTCCGTGGCATTCCCAGCTTCCGAGAAAGCTACGGCGGCCGAAATCGTGAAGACTCCCGTCTCGTTTCCTACGACGGTGAAGGTGTCCCCGGACTTCTCGAAAATCGACTGGTCATAAGACCACGATACAGAGTAGCTCGATGTGTTGGAACCTGCTGTTATAGAAACGGGGACGCTGAAGGCGTCTCCTAAATACAGCGTGTGGTCAGGATTGGAACGGAAGTAGACGATCGAGCTCGAGACGCAGTCGCCTTGGAAGTCGCAGGGGTCCACCCCACCGGAACGGGAAAGAGCCACCGCAAAAGTTGGGATAGCGATAACAAGCAGCACCAGAAGCACGAAGAATCTGTTCAACACGAGGATACGCGGAACAGTCCTAAAAGGAGCGGCCATCAAGTCGCTAAACTGTCACGAAAGACGTGCTCAGAAGTGGGATTGCGTCAAAAAAGGAAAGGAGGGCCCAAGCGCCCTCCAATCAGTGCTAGGTGACTATGTTCCCAGTGAGCCCAGAGGAAGCGTCAACCCAGGTCTGGCCTTGGTAGTGATAGGTGAAGGTGAAAGGCGACGGCGTGTTTGGTACGTAGCTGAAGCCAGAGGGGAAGTAGAATGTCAGCATGTCCGTGTATGTAGGATTAACCGTCTGAGTTGAATAGGTCCCCAGCAGGTCAGAAGCGGTGGTCCCGAAGTCGAACGACCCTATGAATCCGTTCGTCTGCTCGGTGGGGGAGAAGGTGCCCGTCGCAACAAACGACAGGGTTCCGCTGAAAGTTCCCGACGCAGTCATTCCTTCGACAGGCAGGTCTTTGGTGCAGTCAGCCCCCGGACTCACAGCGCCCGTTGTGGTCTGCCAGAAGCCTTTGTACGACTCCTTGACGAGGAAGTTCCCGTCTGATAGCTGCCAAATCTGGATTTGCTTGTTGTAATGGTCCACAGCCCAGTAGCTGCAACCTCCGCTGTCTGCGTCGCCGGTCACTTTGGCGGTCACGTTGACGACAAGCTTGGGCGAAGAGTTCGTGGCATATGCAGGAGCGGAGACAAGCAAGGCAGGTGTCAGAAGGAAGAGAGATATGATGATGGGAGCGGCAGTCTTAGCGAACGCGGGTCTTTTCATCGGCCGACCTCAGGTTCCTGGAGTTTATACAGGTTCGCTCAAGGCACCGGATGCCACGGTTGCCGTCTTCGTAAGAGTCAGCGTCGGAACGTTCCCTTTGCCCTCTCGGTCTTCTTCTGGCTCTTCGTCCACCCAGCCTTTCTTTTCTGGCTCGTCGTCTTCCAGCTCTTCGTCTTCCTCGGACATTCGCGCCGCCCGAACTTCTCATGAAGTATTAACGCGTTCGGCAGCCCAAGCCAAGCTAGAACGGATCGCACGAGACAGGTTCCTGACCGACACCTCCGTCACGCCCGCGGCATCTCCTATGCCCTTCTGGGTCTGCTGGCCCTCCTCTCGTATGGGGTGCAGCTCCGAGTATGCCACGTAGCGAGGCCGCCGCGAAGACTGTTGGAGCTCTGCCGGCGAATGCCCTGGCTTCTTTCAGCTTCGAAAGGATCTCGACGGCGCGGCGCTCGACCGTCGGCTCCAAATCCGCTTTGCGTGCTATGTCGGGGACGAAGGCGATGGGGTCTGGTGGGCGGACCCTGAGGTCCTCGTCGAGGAGCATCCTCCTGTATTCTCTGGCGATGTCGCAGGCCCTGACCCCCGTCGCAGCCGACACGTCCTTGAGCGTCTTCGGGACCCTTAGCAGTCGGCATGAGGCGTAGACAGCCGCGGCCCTGAGCACATCAAATGGGCGTCCTGGGTGCTCTTTCGCCTTGAAGTAGAGCTGGACAGCGGCCCACTCGAGCCCCGGGTTGTCCACTCCGAGCGCCCCCGCGATGCTGCGGATCTCTCCGGGCGGTTCGGTCGGCACAGGTCGCATGAGGAAGTGGTGGGCGCGTGATAATAACGGGGTGGACGCGTCAGCGCTGCTTCCTTCCGGGGTGGAGAGACGCCCTGAGGATCAGCCGCGGGTCCGTCAGGCGAGCGAACGGCTGCTCGGTCCGGTATGCGTCCCTGAGCTGCCACACCAGCCTCACGAGCAGGGCGGGGTCCTTCGACGCCGCAGGATGAGACTCGACCGCTATCTCCACCGCTCGTCTAACTTCAGCCTCCTGGGCCTCATCGAGCAGATGAACTCGTGCGAAGCCAGCTTCTCAGTGTAGTAGGAAGCGCCGCAGAAGAAGCACTTGGAGGTCGGCCCGAGGGACATGCCTGGAGACGCCCGAGGACGATTAAAGCCCGCTGCAGCATGGCGGAACCTTGATTCTCACAGCACTTTCGGGACCCTCCCTGCCCTGCCATCCCCCGAACTTCCGCCCCTGCCTTAGATCCCAATAGCCAAAGTTGCGCCTTTCATGAAGTGGAGGGTCACGGCAGGGGAACTGGCGGAGATTACCGGGGTCAGCGAGAACACTATCAGGAGGCTCGCGGGTGAGCTTCGGGAGTTGATGCACGAGGTGGAGATCGAGCTTGAGCAATCACGACGGCTACCCCCCTATGCAGGAGAGGACGACGAGTATGATTACTACGTCATCCATGACGGGCTGGGGATCTCGCACTTCCTGAGGCAGAAGAAAGACGTGCATCAGTCGATCAAGTGCGACAACTGCGACTGACTTGGCTATGTTAGCCCCTTTACCCACTACTCGGTTGGCGTTGCTTTGGCAATTCGAACACTAATACTAGGCTGCCGGTCAGGATGAACATGGCGAACGTAGTGACAATGGCAACGAACAGTACAGCGAGCATCAGGAGGCCTTCAATGTGAAAACCTGCAAGTATAACTCCTAGCATGTTTGAAAGGAACCCTCCGAGTCCAGCGTAATACCATTTGTCGCCTTCTGCCATTACCTCGAACACATTCTTTTTGATCGCTTTTTCAGCCTCTCTGGTGTGTTCCAACATCGCAATCGCAAGTGCGATAAAGAGTGCCCCGAACACATCAGGACTTACGTAGAAGGCGTTCTCGTTAGGCCGGTAGTAAGATATCACCGCGATTAAGACCACCCCCACCAGACCAATCATGAGGAGACTGTTCGTATTCTTGCTGGGCAATTTCGGGCGCTGGGCAAGAGTCCACAATTGCAAATAAAGCCGAGTCTAATCTGATTTTGCCAGGTCTACCAGGCCGCGAGCAGCTAGGTCTACGCTATCCAGGGCTTCTCCTTCAGGAGGGTCCCAGAGGGGTCGGCTATGTATCCCCATAGGGCTGGTGGATTATCCTCCCTTCCCTTCGCAGCGCGTCCAGGTCCCGCCTGATGGTGTGCTCGGAGACGCCTAGGAGCCCGGCGAAGTACCGCATCCCCATCCATCCTTGCCGCTTCACAAGATTGACGAGCTTCTCACGCCTCTCGGAAGGAGAATCAAGCGCCGAGACGTAGTGCCAAGTCGTCCGTCTGACCCCTTTTTCTACCACATGATGCTCGTAGTAGAAACCGCGCTTCTCGCCTTTCCTGTAGGGCCCGTCCGCCCGCATTCCGCATTTAGGGCAGGTCTTGGCCGCGGCACCCAATTTGGCAACTTCGAAAATTTCCATTCTAGGTGCCAGAGAACTTCCCATCCTCGCCATGGGCGTACGACCTTCCGCTCCCAACCGCCTTCACCACCCAGGAGTTCAGGTCCTTGTCCCAACTCACCGACCCGACGACGGGCTTGCCGATGGGAACCCTGAACCACCCCTCTTTGTCGTCCTTCTTCCTCGTCTCGACCCTCAGCTCCTCACCGACCCACGCGGCCCAGAGCCAGAACTCCTCCCCGCACTCCGGATTGAAGCACTTGCGCTCCGCCCGGTACGACCCCTCGGGCGCGACCGCCTCCTTCTCCGGCACGGCTGCTCCCCTGAACCTGATGAGGGTCAGCTCCGAGTCCTCCTTCAGCTCGAAAGGGGTCATGGCCTCGCAGTAGGGGCATGCGGCGAAGCGCAGGCTCTCCATGTAGGGCACTCCGGCAGGGGGCTGGGAAGCAGCAATTGGTTCGGTCTTTGTTGTGGAAATGGCATCAGCTTGCTTGGTCGTAGTAGGAAAGGCATCCTCCTTTGCTCCTTGCGAGGAAGGCGTTGGCAAGTCGGGTTTGCCCTTCTCCCTGGGGTCAATCGGGGCCATGACCACGTGCTGCGCCACGTTCACGTCCGTCGGAAGGCTCGGCTTCTCCTCTTTCCTCGCGTACTCCGGGAACAGCTCCCCGAACCACTCCGGGAGGCCTGAGACCATCTCGTCAATCGACTTGTTCTTCAGGGAGTTTTGGAACTCCTTCACGTTGAACCACGCGTTGGCAGCACCGGCCTCGAACTCATAGAGCTCCTTCTCGTCGCCTATCTTCGACAGGACATCCAGGTGCCCCAGCTGGAATGAGAAACCGGCCCGCCCCCTCTCTCGACCTCGTACAGCCTCCCCAGCTTGTCCCCGAGGATCCTTGCCAGCACTATCCTCTTCCTCACCATTGACGGTTCCTCCCCTATCTTGGCTGACGCCGCGACGATCTCGTCCTCGTCGGCCTTCTGCGAAGCGAGGTAGAACGACCTCACCTCTTCCAGCACGGAGAGGTTCCTCCGCTTCAGGTTCTCCGACATCGAGCGCGAGAAGAGCTCGACGAACGGGAGCCCCTCGTCCAGCAGGGCGTAGTAGCTCCTGGGTTCGCCGTCGTTTTCGAAGAGTTGCTTGACCGCGAGAAGTCTCCCTATCCCCATGTAGACGTAGTAGCCCGTGCCGTCGGGCCTCTCGACCGCCCTCCCTGGTTGCAACTGCCCATGGACCCTGATGTCCTCAGCGAGTGCGTCCACGCCTACTCGAAGTGGCTCCTCGGCCTCGACATAAGGTCAGAAAACCGGAGCGAAGTGACTTCTGATGAGCGAGCAAAACCTGCTAGATGAAGAGATCGAGACATGGAAAGGGTTCCCCTGGGCTCTTAGGAAGGACGACCTGGAGCTCTGGAACGGCATGATCAAGGAGGTCATGGACGATTTCGGAGAGGCAGTGGAGAAATCCGGGAAGACATTCGCGACTGGCCCCTTCTTCATGTCCCTGCTCCTAGTTCAGCAAAGGATGATCAGTCGACTCGTACAGGAGCTCAGGAAGACCGTCGTAGAGACGCCCAGGTTCGATGCTGAAGCAACGACCCTGCTCGATTTCTAGGAACCAGACATTACTTCGGCGCCAGAAGACTCCCTTCCGCCGGGCTCCTTAATCTCGACTCCGCGTGTTCGGCGCTTCTTTTTTCTTGGCAGCATTATCTCCGCTGGTATCAAGCCTGGAAGGCCGTTCTCTGACCTTAACGTGGTATCGGCCGCGACTTTTCGTTAAATCGCCAGCTGGACTCATCGCCGTGACTCCCCATGAAATCGAGCACAGACGAGTTCGTCAGGGTCCCTAGGCCCCAGCTCGAGGCTTGGGTCGAGGAGCTGGCGTCGCTTCGGGAGTGGCTAGAAGGGCCATCCTCATCTGCTCCTCCAGCCGACCGAGACGTGCGTCGTACTCGGCCTTCATAGCGTCCTTGTCTTCCTTCAGCTCTCTCACGACTTCCTTCAGCTCCAAGTTCTCCAGCCGATAGTCCTTCCACTTCTTCTCGTTCTCCTCCTTCTCCTTCGTCAGCTCCCTCTTCGCCTCCTCCGCCTCCGAAAGCGTAAGGTACGGCACGGCCTTCAGGTACTCCTCCATGTGCTCCAGGGTCGACTTGTAGTAGGCCACCCTGTGCCCCAGCAGGACCTCCTGGTCCTCCCAGGAGAGCCCCGCCCTGCTCATATGCGTCTTGGCGAACTCCCTCGAGCCGTTGCAGTCGCGGGCCACGAGCCCGCCTGTCGTACGAGTCCCGGGGCCGGGAACGGGCCATGGCTGGAATCCTTGACCAAGAAGGACCCAGCAGGATTTCCGAACCGGGAAAATGCAGGAATCGCTGCGGCGTCCGCCTGTATCGGGAGGGGAAACGCCCGATCATCGGGGGGACCTTCTGGAGGGTGAACGACAGCACCTGCTACATGTGGGCCTCGGGGTTCAAGCCGAGGCTGGGGACCTACGACGGGTCAGAGGTGCCTGCGCCTTTGAGGATAGACATCCAGCACGGGTCGGCTGACCTGAAGCAGGTTGCCCGGGACATCCTGGGCCTGACCAAGCTGAACTACAGCGAGTGCAAGCACGGAGATGCCGCCCCCGTCACCATCGGGATCTCAGATGCCGTAGGTGAGATCTTGGTTTCGAACCCGACGATAAACGACCCTGACCCGAGGCTCCGCTACTACATCTGACGGGCAGCTGTCTTGGGTGGAGATTCGTACCCGTTTGGGGTCAGGGCATTGGACCAGTCGGGGATTTGAACGCGTAGGTTAATATGCCCCGGGCGAGATTTGAACTCGCGTCGCTAGCTCGAGAGGCTAACATGCTTGACCGGGCTACACCACCGGGGCCCGGCGTGCCTTCCTAGGGTGCGGATATAGCGGTTGCTGGTGCAACCCGATGTTTTCAGGGACGCCGCAGTTCCCCCTATACGTTGGGTTTCAGTATCTCTTCGGCGGCCAGCTTGATGTCTGCTGGCTTTACCGTCTTCCTCCCCGCGTGCGCAGCCAGAGTTACCGCC
>JAJYNM010000039.1 GCA_021786335.1 archaeon | reverse complement strand
TGTCAAGCACTTACAACATGAGGCCCCTTACGGCGGTCGCGACCGTGGAAGACGGGAAGAGCGCCCTCGCAGCCCCCCGCGGGGCCTCGTCCGAGTGAGGAGGCTAGACCTTCCCAGACACTTCGAAGTGGGTGACGCTGGGCTCGAGCTCGGCGAGGTATTCGCTGTCCCTCCTAAAGTATTTCGCCTTCCTGATGTCGGTTCCTGCGAACCTCCTGATCGACTCTTCAGAGTCCCATAGGGAGACGAGCAGGAACTCCGTATTGTCCCCCACGTCCCGGGTGAAGAGCCAGGCGCCGCGGTTCCCCTTTGTCTTCCTGATCTCCATCATGCTAGTCACGCCCACGTAGTGGATGAACTCAGAGCGCTTCGTCTTCGGGGTGACGCCGTGCCAGACCCTGGCGATTGAAGGGACCCCTCCATCTTCGCTTGCAATGGTCTTCACAGTTCGTTTCGGCCCTCGGCCTGCGTCGAGCTTCCCCGGCAATGGCAAAGACGCACGTTTGGGTAGTGATATATTTTCTTACCTGTCGGGTGCGGAGGCTCCGCTGCGGTCTGAAAAAACAGGAGAGGGGTCCCAGACCTTTCGGTCCAGGACTACCTATATTTGCACTGGTTGGTAGTATATCTGGTTGTAGAAGTAGCCTACGAACTGGTTATCGGCCAGCCCTTTCACATAAGGCTGGACGAAGAAGTAGTTCGTTGGCGTACCGGCCGGCACCGATGCGGAAGCCAGCTGTGTAGGATTGATCGGGATGGGCGTGTAGATGAATATCTGGTTCTGGTATGCCATCGTCTCGAGGGTAGTAGCGCATGCTGTCGCTATGGCCGTGGTTGCAGGGAACTCGCACTTTACTGCCTCCGAGTTCACCGTCGAGTTTGTGAAGTACCCGTTGTATGGCGACGGAGTCATCAGTGGGAAGAACATCCCCAGGAACGGGTCGTTGAAGTCGGCTCCCCAGCCGATAGACTGGACAGCCGGATATGTGTACTTGTTCCCGTCGAGGATGTCGAGCTCCGAGGTGGTTGTCCCGAACGGGACTGCCTGGATGCCGAATGGAGAGAGCGAGTCGTGAATCGCCGTCAAGAAGACCTGGGTGCTAGCCAAAGCTGGTACCGAGTAGTACAGCTTGAATGGCTGGAGCTGGCTGCCATTGGCATCACCTATCACGGTTCCTCCAGCTATTGACGTCCCGTTGGAAAGGACGAATGTCGAGGGTACGACCATGTAGGTGTGGGACTGCATGCCGAAGGCTTGGAAGTAGTTGTAGGCGGCGGTAGTGTTCTGGGTGGGGTTAGGATAACCTGGGAGGTTCCAGTCCAGGTAGTTCGAAGTCGTCGGTCCCACCTGATAGCCGTTGAGGTTTACACCGTTCAACGGCGCAGGGCATCCTACGCAGACACCAGGCTCGTTCATCTCAGTGTAGTTGAGTGCGTTGGCCATGCCAAGCCTGAAGCTTGTGTAGTTGGTTGGAGCCGACCACATGTTCATCTCCAGGAACAGGGCGAAGTCGTACTTGCCGTTGGCCTGGAATATCTGGTTGAAGGTGAAATGTGCCTTTTGGGCGAAGGACTGGTACATGGCGTTGTAGTTGAATGGGGATTCCGCTGAAATCTGGGCGACGTTGGTGCCGAAGTCCTTCTCGGCCACCGCGTCTGATGAGTAGTAGTTGACGATTATCACCGGGATGCTCGCTGGTTTCGCCATGTTCGGCACGTTAGACACGTGCGCGCCCCAGTATCCGGGATATGCCTGGAGGACGTACGGATTCCCTCCAGCCGATATCGACCTGATCTCGTAGGGACCGGTTCCGACGGCTCCGTGGGTGTTCAAGTACGAACTGGCGGTGTTGTTGCTGACCCCACCGTGCGCATCAACGTAGGCCGGCTCGATGACCTGTTGGCCGTCAAACCCTGCCCAGAGCTGGGGACCGAATGGACCCAGGTTGTTGACGTAGTTCGCGGTGAAGTAAGTGGCGTTAGCCACGTAAGCCTGGTGTGCATATGACATGATAGCATCCTGAGTGCTGTTTGCTGGGTTGAAGTTCGAGAGCATCTGGTTCAGCGCTGCGACCGCGAGGTTCTCAGCTGCTGTAGTGTTGGCTGTTGTCGGGAGTCCGGTTGCAGCGTGGATAGCCGCCCTAATCCCATAGGGGAACTGGTTTCCGAACGTGGTGAACGAATAACCGGCGGAGTCGTTGTACGAGACCCCGTTCCAGTTGAAGCCACTGATACCCGATGGGGCGTTGATCCACTGTGTTCGGACTATGGAGAACCACTGATCGTAGCCGGTCACCGGGGTCCCGTCAGAGAACGTGACACCGGGTCTGATATGGAAGACGTTGGTGTAACCGCCGTTAGTGATGGTGTAGTTGTCCGCGATCACCGGTTCAAGCTGCGTCCCGCTGGTCCCGTTGTATTCGAGCAGATTCTGGAACACCGCATTGATGTAGCCAGTGTCCTGTGAATAGAACGCGTAACCTGGGTCGAAGCTGTCAGGGGAGGTCCCTGTAGACTCGTCGACCAGCTGGCTCGCGTTAGGTGGGCCATAAAGGCTCACGACCGAGCTCGTCGAGGTACTCGACGTAGACGTCGTGGTTTGCGACGAGGATGAGGTGGTCGTGGTGGTTGTCGATGAAGGTTTCGAAGTCACGACGAAGTACGCCGCGACCGCTGCGATGACAAGAATGACGACGACGATAGCTACTGTTGCTGTAGAAGTAATTGCATTGCGTTGCGTAATTTTCATTCTCGAGAGGCTAGAACCTACTTACAGTTTATAAGAATTGTTAGCATATATATCTTCCCATTTGTTCCATCCCCTCACCGATTCTGCTCGAGTAGGAAGTCCGCGACGGCGTCTGTCAGTTTCTGCAAAATGGGGGCGCGTCACTCTCGCTCTGCCGCGCTCACCGTCGCCGATTCACATAACCTGCATAAAGTGGCTTGCGCGTATCCTCTTGGATCTCTCTTTTCAAAGGTAGCCGTACTCCTGGCTGACTGCGGAACTGCGGTCTGCTCGTCGAAGAGCAGTGGAATGGAAAGAACCACTTTTCAAGGGCCCGCTCTTGATCCCGTAGATGCCCTCGCGCTTTTCAAAACCCAGTCCCAAGTACGGCCCACTCGCCCTTTCTTAGGCACAGTGACCCGGGCCAGCAAAGCGCCTAGCGATCAAGCCGTCGATGTGGCCGCCAAAGGCACGCTAAGTGCATGTCAACAATCTATAAGAGTGGCAGGCGAGGCGAGCAGTACTCACTCAATTGGATTCGAAGTTCCTGTTCTTCGTCGCAAGGAGAGCAGTGAACGCTGTCATCACGGTGATCCTCATGATAGCACTGATCTTCATTATCATGCATTTAGTTGCGCCCACCCCGGAAGACCTTGCGAGACTTTACGTTGGTCCCAAATTCCCACCCGCTGAACTCAAATTGATCGCGCAGAGGCTGGGGCTTACCCAGCCGGTGTATGTCCAGTTCGTGACTTACGTAACCGGATTCTTCCGGGGGAACCTAGGCACTGATACCATATACGGGATACCCGAAATCCTGGTCATTGAGGAGTACTTCCCGGTGACCCTGAATATGGTGCTTCTGGGGACCCTCTTGGGGGTCCTCCTGGGGCTTTTCACTGGGGCCATCGCAGCCTCGAACAGGAACACCCCAACCGACTATGGTGTGAAGGCGCTCTATCTGGGCACTTGGGCAGCGCCACCATTCTTGGTTGGTGTCGTCCTCCAGCTCTTCTTGGGCTACGGACTCCACCTGCTGCCGACGAGCAACGTCGCAAACCCAGTGCTCAGCGTCCCACCCCCTGTCACCGGGTTTCCCCTCATCGACTCCATCCTAGCGCAAGACTGGACGTACCTGTATAGCTGGACGCGGCACCTCATACTCCCCGCAATAACCATAGGGCTGATAAGCTTCGGATCCATCACGAGGCTCACACGGGCGACGATGGTGGATGCACTGGACAAGGACTACGTCAAGTTGGCATACATGAAGGGGCTTGGACAGAGGACCGTCGTCTGGGGCACTGCATTCAGGAACGCCATAATCCCGATTGTCACGCTGCTGGCCCTCACCTTCGCTGCCACGGTCGGTGGCGCAGTCATAGTCGAATACGTCTTCGAGTACCATGGCATAGGTTTCTTCGCTGTCCAGGCGGCCTACGCACTTGACTATCCGGCGATTCTCGCCATCACAGTCATTGTTGGGTTTTCGGTGATCATCGCTAACTTCATCGCAGACGTGCTCTACGGGATTATGGACCCCCGGGTGAGGTTGACTTAGATGGGCGATGGTCACACGAATCGGCTGACGAGGTTCAGGCTCTTTAAAGGCAGGCAACGAAGCCCGAGCGTGGCCGTACCCGACCAGGCCGAGACTCCTCTCGGCGAGACAAGCGGGATAAGGTTCATCGTAGGGTTCGTCAGAAGAGACAAGATAGCGCTGAGCGGGGCATTTGGGATAGCGATATTCATAGTGTTCTCTGTGATTCAGGGCCTCCTCGAATTGCTTGGGGGATACCTGCGGAACCCATCGCTGAGCTATCTTCTCCTTCCATCGGATCCATTCACGTTCCACTTCGGTCTCGAGCTCGCACCGCCAAGCCTGGCCAACTTCCCAGTAGGTCTGCTTGGCTACGACGAGACAGGAAGAAGCATATTGTCCAGGATCCTCTATGCAGCGCCCAGGGATGCCCTGGCCTCTATCCTCATTGTAGTCTCAGCCATAGTAATCGGCATGGCACTGGGCATCTCTGCCGGCTACATAGGAGGGTGGGCAGACGAAATCCTGATGAGAATCACGGATGCATTCCTCGCCTTCCCGCTGATCCTGCTGGCCATCGCGATGTCGTTGATTCTTGGGAACGGCTACCTGGTGGTACTCATAACGCTGATGGCCATATGGTGGCCAACCTATGCGAGGTTCTTCCGGGCCCAAGCGCTTTCGCTCAAGAGCAGGGGTTACGTCGAAGCGTCAAGGCTGAGCGGGTTGAGTTCGGCCAGGATAATACTGAGACACATCTTCCCGAACTCCATTGACCCGATCGTGGCCATAGCCACCCTTGACTTCGGGAACGTCATACTGACCTATTCTACCCTTGCCTTCCTCGGCATAGGGGTGACTGTGGGAGTCCCTGAGTGGGGTTCGATGGCGGCCCAGGGGCTGTCATACGCCCCGCGCGTATGGTGGTATGCGCTCTTCCCGGCCATCGCAATCATGGCGGTCGTGGTCTGTTTCTCCCTTTTGGGGGACAGGATACAGGACATGGTCGGTGGGAGGATTTCATACTAGTTGCTGCTCGACGTCAAGGGACTGCGCGTAAGCTATCGTACTGTATATGGCAACCTAGAAGCAATCAAAAAGGTGGACCTCTCCATCGAGAAGGGCGAGAGCGTCGCAGTGGTGGGCGAGAGCGGCTGCGGCAAATCCACCTTCGGCCATGCGATCGTGAGGCTCCTCCCTCCCAACGCGAAATATGAGGGAAAAGTGAATCTGGACGGCAAAGACGTGTTGGCTCTGAAGGGGCATGAGCTCAGAGCGTACAGGGGGAACGATGTATTCATGATCTTCCAGGACCCACTTAACAGCCTGAACCCGGTCAAGCGGGTCGACGTCCAGATGCTTGAGGCGGTGGAGATGCGAGAGAGAGTAGCTGGCAGGGGATACGACGAGACGAAAGCCTACAAGGACATCGTCGAAGGGCTGACGGGGGTGAGGATGCCCGATCCAGAAGTGATACTCAGGAGGTATCCCCACGAGCTCTCCGGCGGCCAGATTCAGAGGGTGGTGATTGCGATGGCATTGGTGATGAAGCCGAAGCTCCTGATAGCGGATGAACCCACTTCAGCGCTCGACGTGACCATCCAGGCCCAGGTGATGAAACTCATCGGGGGCCTGAAAAAGGAATACGGGATGTCGGTGCTGTTCATAACGCATGACATGGCCGTCGCGTACACCGTGGCAGACAAGTTCCTAGTGATGTACGCAGGCGAGCTTTCCGAGCTGGGCCCGGTGGACAAAGTAGTTTCGACACCGCTGCACCCCTACACAGTCGCCCTGGTGAACAGCATCCCCAACAAATCGAGGAGAGACGGGGAACTTGTCTCGATTCCCGGCTCCCCGCCGAACATGATCTCTCCTCCCCCTGGGTGCAGGTTCAACCCCAGGTGCCCGAAGGTGATGGACATATGCCGCATAGAATCCCCCGAAGCGAGAGAGAAGGACGAGCGTATGGTGAGGTGCCATCTCTATGACTGAACAAGATACTGTCGTGAGAGCTGTGGGGGTCACGAAGTGGTTCGAAGCATCCAAGAAGGGGTTCATCCAGTCTCTCCTTTCACGCGGGCCCAAGGTCTGGGTGAAGGCGGTCGACGGGGTGGACCTCGAAATCGCCGCCGGCGAGGTCCTCGCGCTGGTTGGTGAGAGCGGGAGCGGGAAGACAACGCTTGGGAGAATGCTGGTCACATTGGAGACGACCACACGTGGGGAGATATACTTCATGAACGAGAAGGTCAGCAAAAGACTCTGGAGGAAGGTGAGGAGGCAGGTACAGATGGTCTTCCAGAATCCGACCGACAGCCTCGACCCGAGGATGCCCATCATTGATATCGTGACAGAACCACTCCACAGGTCTGGGGTTAGCGGGGAGAACAAGGAAGCCCAGTTTAAGACATCGTTGGAACTCGTGGGGCTTGACTCAAAGACGTTCGGCCAGAGGAGGATTCGAGACCTATCTGGTTGTAAGAGACAGTGCGACACTGTCGCGAGAGCCATAATTGGGAACCCGACTTTCCTCGTCTTGGACGAGCCGACATCCGCGCTGGACGCTTCGGTCCAAGCGTCGGTTCTGAACCTTCTCGCCAAGATCCACGACGAACTCAAGCTCACGTATCTCTTCATCACCCACAACATTTCTGTGGCGAGGTTCATCTCCGACAGAATCGCGGTGATGTACGCGGGGAAGGTTGTAGAGACTGGTCCAACCGAGTCGGTCATATTCAACCCGAAGCATCCATACACTCAGGCCCTTCTGAAGTCCGTCCCCACCATCAAGTCTCATGACCTGGCCCCGCCCACGGGAGAGGTCCCGAGTCTGGTCGCACTTCCCTCGGGCTGCAGGTTCCACCCGCGCTGCCCATATGTGATGGACATATGCAGAGAGAAGGAGCCGGAGCTCAGGAAGGTGGGAGACGTCCAGGCTGCCTGCTGGCTTTACTGAACCAGGTCTTGGAACCAGAAAAAGTCCTGAAGCCGAACGTCTCCAAGAGCCTCCTAAAGGCAACCTTGGCTATGGCGGTGCTAACCCCATTCCTCACTCTCAACTGGTCAACTCTCCCGAGCTACATTCTATTCCTGGGCGTTTACTATCTGATGGTAGGATTGTACATGCTGAACAAGGAAGCCACAGTCTACAGGTTCGAAAGCTCTGGGATCCACGTGAGTCGGCCCTGGAGGGAGGAGACGGTCATACAATATGACAACATCCTAGGGATCGGCGTGGGCCAGGGGATGCTGGCCAGGCGGTTTCATTGTGGCACCCTGTACGTCGAGCTCAAGAAGGGGAAGGGCACTCACAGATCTGTAGCGGGAGTCGGCGTCGTCCCACTCAAGGACATCCCAGACCCAGAGAGGGTCTACAAGGAGATATCGGATGCGACGGGTGTGTTCGGAGCCTCCACGGCACCTGAGCCTGATCCTCAGACGGGTTCCACGTAGCTGACATAGGATTCGACGTTGTCCAAGAAGTCGGCTAGGGCGAAGATTGGGACCACGGCACCCCCTGCAACGAACCTTACCCCGGGGTCTGCCATCACCAGTACCAGAGGGACGATGGAGCCGATGCTGTCCAGGCTGTCGTGGAGCCTCTTCGCCCTATCTCTCTGCGCTTCGACAAGCCGACCCAGGGCGGAGCGACCAGGCTGGCGTGCCCAGTGCTTGCAGTCTACCGCCAGGGATAGCCGGTCAGATATCCCCAGGACGTCTATCTGGGCCCTCGGCTTCCTCAGGTAGATGTTCTCCATCACCCGATAACGGCGAGCACGGAGGATGTTGGAACAGAACCTCTCGAAATCCCTCCAGGACAGGTGACTCGAAACCACTTCGACGCGTTCGCCCATAGCGCACAAGGCTAGGCCAGCCATCTGCTCGTCTTCATGTTGAACCGCTGAGAGGCCGAGGGCCGACGCGACTGCGGCGATCTCCTCCTGCGCCAGCTCGACCGAGCCTGACCTCTTCGCGAGTAGCGTCAAGAGCGGCCCCACGGCGGGCTCGCAGGATTTCGGAATTTGAACCTGCGGAAGGACAACCTCTTCTCTGCATGGGAGGATTATGAAAGTGAAGCTTGGTCCGACGGCGAATGGGACGAAACGGCTGCGTCAGCCCGCCGTCCACTCACGTAGGTCGAGTAGAAGTACCAGCCGTTGATTGCAACCAACACGACGGCAATCACCTGGAACCAGTCCAGGGTCGGAGGGCTTGTGAGCGTCACCCCGTTCCCAGACATGGTGAAGTACTGTGTAAAGAAGCCGTAGCTGAAAGATGGCGTGTAACTGCAGAGCCCAGCACAGGCGTCGTGCAGTGAAGCTGCATAGGCCGCTCGGGCCTCCTGGTCCCTGGCCACCAGGTATGCGAGGACAATGAAGAAAACGTCCAAGGATATCAGCCTGAAGGGGACCCTCGCCACGACGGAACGACCTATCGGGGGCCGATAAAAACGCATCAGGCGCTCAAACATTTAACCGGCCGAAACCCGGGACCTTCTCAATGAAAGTGGCCTCGAAGAGCACGGCCATCTACGTCGCCGCCGTGATCCTCTTGCTCTTCTGGGCGTACTTCGTCCAGACAGACACGAGGAGGGTCGACGGGCACAGCATGCTCCCGACGCTGGAAGGTGGAGACCTGGTCGTCCTGCAGAGCGTCCCCATAAACGACATACAAGTGGGGAACATCATAGTCTACGACGGGTCTTGCTCGGCGCTCGGGATATCCGTGGTCCACCGGGTGGTCGCCATAACCCCTGCGGGGCTGATCACGAAGGGGGACAACAACCCCGGGACAGACCAGTCACTCGGCATAGCGAGCGGCCCGATCACCCAGAACTGCCTGGTGGGGAAGGTCATCTTCGTGATCCCTTACGTCGAGCTTCTGGCCTACTACGTCGACACGTACGGGCTACCGCAGTGGCTCAACTATCTCCCATCGATCCTGATTATCCTGATCGTTGTCGGGTCGCTTCTGATGCAGCCTGAGGAGAAGCCCGAAGAAGTGCAGCCCTAGGCCAGCGGCTTCTTTGGCAGCTCCTTCTTTCGGGGGGGCGCGAACTCGGCTCGGGTAAGAATCAGGGGCGCCAGGGCCGCTATCAGTTTGGCCTCCGCTGACCGTCCCCCGGCGGACGAGCGCGTTTTTCGCCCTCACACGGACCTCAGACCGGGTACGATGCTGTCGAACCCATCCGCCGGCACCCGATGGGGGTGCTCCGACTGGTTGGATAGGCCGACCCTGAGTTGACTGGGACCCCCTTGTGAGTATTTATACCCTTTAAATACCGACAGGAGTCGCCCAGCTGGCGTTGCCACAGACAAAAGCCATAGTCAGCATAGAGAACGTAGTCGCATCGGCGTCCATCAACCAGACAGTCGACCTGAACCTGATCACCAAGAACTTCGTCACCGTCGAATACCACCCAGACCAGTTCCCAGGCCTCGTGTTCAGGCTGAGGAACCCCAAGACAGCCACGCTCATCTTCAGCTCAGGGAAGATGGTCTGCACCGGCGCCAAGTCGGAGGAGCAGGCCAGGAAGGCGGTCGAGGAGGTCGTGAGACAGCTGAAGAAGGGGAAAATACCCATCAAGAATGAAGCGGTGGTGGAGATACAGAACATAGTAGCGTCGGCGAGCCTCGGGGGGAAGGTGCACCTCGAGGAGGCAGCCAGGGTGCTTCCGAAGTCTATGTACGAGCCAGAGCAGTTCCCGGGGCTGATCCACAGGATGGCGGACCCCAAGACAGTTATCCTGCTCTTCGCCTCAGGGAAGCTCGTCTGCACCGGCGCCAAGAAGGAGAGCGAAGTCTACCGCGCAGTCAACAACCTGCACGTGACCCTCGAAGAGAAGAACCTCATGGTGTACTGAGAGGTTCTCCTCTCCCCGGTTTTGTGCCGCTACAGCATCTTCTCCATGTAGAGCAGGTCGTGGTACTTGCCGTCCACGAGCAATTCCTTCTCCAACC
>JAJYNM010000084.1 GCA_021786335.1 archaeon | reverse complement strand
TCATCAGCATCCGGCTGAAGACCGGAGTGTCGTCGGCTCAAATCCGACCCGCGGCACGCCTAAGCGTGTTCAAATCGCCCTTGTTATAGTCATTTTGCTATTATATTATAGCATCTTTGCTATCTTAATATAGGACCCCGAGGGTGACCTCTCGAAGGAATTGAACGGCACCGAGTTCAGAATCCTGGACGCCATGTCGAGGAGGGTGAGTAATCCAGTCTCTATCCGCCAGCTAACTTCAGAGATGGAAGAGTCTGGTCCCGCCTATTACCCTAACATCTACCGCGCACTAGCATCGCTCGAGAAAGAAGGCATCGTTACGATGGAGAAGCAAGGGAAGGCGTCCATCCCCGCCCTCAACTTCGCGAACTATCTCCTCCTTGACACCCTGACCGAGATGGAACTCCAGAAGAAGCGGGAGTTCCTGCGGAAGTGGCCCGATACCTGGGGACTGTTCGAGAGTCTGGAAAGGGAGCTCGGGGACTTGACCTCCGTCGGGTCGATCCTCCTCCTCGACCCTGAGCGCAACGCGAAGCTGAATAGGGCGGAGCCGCTGGTCCTCATGGAAGAGAAGGAAACGGCCCAGGAATCGAAGGCGCAGAAAGTCACCCATGAGATAGGGACACGGCTCAATGTGAGGGTGGAACCACTCGTAGTGGCCGGCAGCGAGCTGATCGAGCGGCTGAGATCCCCTGAGAGGAACCCGTTCAAGGAGATGATCCCGGACATGGTGGTTCTCCACATGCCTCAAGAGTTCTGGAGGCTGATCCGGAACGCAGTGGTTCAAGGAGTTCGTATCAGGTTCGACCTCGACAGGACCAACCCTTCCAAGATAAGCGAGAAGGATCTGGTCCATAACTTTGCGAAGTTGGGGTACAAGGAGTTCGGGTCAGAAGCAGACGGGGGGCAGGATTTTTCAGTAGAATATATCATCTCTTCAGTACTCCTGGGCGAGGACAAGAGACGGATTGCAGCTGTCCCCGTGCTCCTTGCGAAGAACAAGGTAGACTACTCCCTCCTTGTCTTTCTCTCCCAGAAGTACGGTTTCGCCGAAAAGCTTCTCGGGGCCCTGGTTGCCCTGATCAAAGTAGCACCGTCCAGGGAGAGCGAGCGCGCCGTGGCAGCCATGAGTGGCGGTGGAGTCATCCCTGCCAAGATGGATGAGCCGCATGTCAGGAAGGCCCTGCGCCTATACGGCATCAGAGGCAGGTAGTTTGGCGGTAAGCTTGCGCCGGCTCTTGAGCGCCTACGGAGCACTTTCACACTCCTCTCATGCTTCAAACCTATTAATGGCAAAGTCACAACCTTGCAACCGATGGAGATTATCAAAGGAAAGAGCATCTCCACTCTTACTCCCGAAGAGCTTCTAGGCCCGCTAAACGATGTCGAGGCGCGATACGCGCCCCCGCGGCTCTATGTGGCTGGGGTCGTGCAAACCCCGTTGCCCAGGCCCCGTGTTGCGGTCGTGGGGTCCCGAAAGGCCTCTGGCGCCGGGCTGGAGGCTGCAACCCAGATAGCGCGGATCCTTGCACGAAACCAGGTTGTGGTGGTCAGTGGGCTTGCCGAGGGGATTGACACGGCAGCCCACAGAGCGACCATTGAGGAGAATGGATACACCGTCGCGGTCCTTGGGACCCCGTTGAATCGCGTCTACCCGGCGAAGAACTTCGAACTTCAGGACAAAATCATGCGGGAGTATTGCGCGGTCTCCCAATTCCTGAACGGACATCCGACCCAGCCTAGGGACTTCGTTATTAGGGATAGGACGATGGCTCTCGTCTGCAACGCTTCGATCATCGTCGAGGCAGGGGAGACGAGCGGTTCTCTGGCGCAAGGGTGGGAGGCTCTGAGGCTCGGGCGGCCTCTCTACATCTGGAAATTGGTCCTGGAGAAGCGGTCTCTGAGTTGGCCGAAGAAGATGATGGAGTATGGAGCTGTCGCGCTCGAAGATCCCAAGGATATCCTAGGGTTCCTACCGCCTCGCGAGAGGATTGTCAGTGTGGCTCAATGAGAAATGAGCCTACGCCTGTCTGAGCTCCAGTACGGTTCCCTCCTCTCGTACTCCCCGAACGGTGGAACGCCAAAGGACCTCCACTCTCAAGGAGTGATGACCCTCCTCAAGACCGATAGCTTCCTGCAACCGCCCCCTGTCCTGATGTCGCATTGGGTGGCGCAACAGGTGCGACAGAACATCAACTCCATGCCTTTTGCCACCCTTTTCCAGCCCACCCCGGTCCTCGTCCCCGTTCCGAGCAGTTCGTTGATGAGAGCTGGAACCCTTTGGGTCCCACAGAGGCTTGCGGCGGCCCTTGCCGATCAGGGACTAGGCCAAGTAGTCTCGTGCCTGGTTCGCACCCAGGCTGTTCCCAAGGCAGCGCAAAGTCCAGCGAGACTGAGGCCAACCGCACGAAGACACTACGAAACGTTGGAAGTCCAAGGTCGTCTGTCAGAACCCGAAAGCGTTCTGCTGATTGACGACATAATCACTCGTGGCGCGACGCTGCTTGGTGCTGCGAATCGGCTCGCGGATGCGTTTCCCAATGCCCGAATCTCAGCCTTTGCGGCGATGCGGACCGTGAGCAACCCTGACGAGTTCCAGAGGGAGTACGACCCGCAGATGGGGAATGTTCGTCTCAGGGAAGACGGAAGTACGTTACGTAGGCCATGACTTGGCCGTCGGCACTAGCGAAAGAGGACCCGCGGCACGCCTATGCGTGCTCAAATCGCCCGTTATGGCAGTATTCTCTACCATATGGAATGTTTTTCTACCAGTACCCCCGACCTGAGAAATTGTGTCCCTCCACGACTACCTGACCGAGGTCCTGGGCAGTAAGGCCAGCATCAAGGTGCTCAAGACTTTGGTCCGCTACAGGGGGAAGGTGTTCACCATAAGGGACTTGGCGAGGACGGCTGGCCTGTCGCACCCCGAAGTCGCCCTTGTGGCCAGGACCCTGGAAAAGAGAGGGGTCGTGAGGCTCCAACCTGTTGGGAGGGCCCAGCAGGTCATCCTGAACGAGGAGAGCTACGTGCTGAACTCGATAGTCTGGCCCGCAATCAAAGCCGAGGAAGACACCCTCGGTGCGATCTTGTCCACGATCAAGCCGTTCTTTGACGACAAGTCGATTAGATCGGTGGCCGTCTTCGGGAGCGCCGCGAAGGGACTCGAGGGGAAGCAGAGCGACGTCGACATATTCATCGTGGCGGGTGACAGAGAGCTCGCCAGCGAGCGCGTTGTGGACGCTTCTGCCGAAACGGTTTCGAAGTTCGGATTTGGGTTGTCCCCCTTGATCATGGACGAAGCCACGTTCGCCAGAAAGAAGAACAAGGATTTGGGCAGGTCGATCCTCGAGTCCTACAGGATGGTCCGGGGCAAAGACCTGAGGAAGATAGGAGATGTCCAAGCCCGTCAATAAGAGCCTCTACAGGAACTACCTGCAGAAGGCAGAGGAGATGCTCGACGTCGCGGAGTACGCTGCGAAACAGTCGAAGAACAATGCCGTGGTGACGACGTCTGTCCACTGTGGATGAGGTTCACCTCAGGCAGACGCTACGCCTCTACGGAATCGGTGCCCGGTAGACTTGGTTAGCTCGACGAGCTTCTGGGGTTCCTGGAAGAAACACAGAAGGTCATTGAGCGAAGCGTAGTGCTCGTCGATGTCGGCGGATAGTTATGGCCCTGTAAGAGTTGGGACACCTGCTATCGAAGGGACATTGTTAAGACTCCCCTCACAGATGCGAAAACCAGCATAAGGTTCATTGTGCTCCCGCCGGGAATACCTTATCCTGAGTTGGGCCATGGTGGACCGGCGAAAAGCGGCTCCTAGGGGGAACTTGGGCGCGGAAACGTATCGATGGTGTTGCCGCATCTGCTGCAGAAGTTACCAGGTGGTGCGACCGGTGTCCCACACCTGGCGCAATACCGAGCTTTCCCGGGAACAGGATGCGGTTTCGCCGGCAAGTCGGACCCGACGAGTTCCCGGAACCTGGTCCTGAAAGTCCAGTCCAAGTTATCGAGGTTATCAGGGTAAAGGCTGATGTACCTAATCTTGTTCTTGCGATACTCTCTCATCTTGAACCTCATTGTTCGCCTGTATTTCTTGCTGACCTTCGCCAGCCCCCAGAACTCCACATAGATGTTGTAATCTGGAAGGTAGAAGTCCGGGTGGGCAAATGTCCGCTTAAAGATCAACGCGTCGGTTTGGGCGCCCCACTCGTAGAAGTAGCGGATTCCGTTTTGGGCGAAGTAATCAGCAATCCTCTGCTCGGACCTGCTCCTGACGTCCTCACCATGCATCGTTTTGGAAGGGGTGCCGTACTGCTTCCCTTGGTTGCTGGAGAGGTGCCTCGAGAGATCCCTGAGCAGACCCATGCTCATAAATCGAGGACTGGGGCTTTTAACAAAGATAGACCCGGAGTCTATGATAGTCCGGGCGTGGAGGGTTCAGGAGAGTGAAGTAGAGGGTCATACGTTGTCGTAAAGCGCCTTCACCCTTTCGATCATGGCGTCGTAGTCGAAATCTCTCTTGAAGACAAGGCGAGCGAGCCCGCTCTTCTTGTTGGCGTTCAACTTCATGGTGTCGAGTTGCCGCCGGCACTCACGGATGTGTTCCTTGGTCTTCAGGACGTGGCCCTTTACAGTATGTTTCTCGGCCCGCTGGGCAAACAGGTTTCTGACCAGCTTCCAGTCAAGGCCGCGGTTGCTTTCAGTTATCCGAAGGGCGTCGTAGGCGTCGAAGTGGTTCCTCTTCCCGCGTCTCAAATCGCCTATTATGAAGAGCTTCGATGCCAGCTGCTCTTCCAGGCCAACATGTTTGATGGTGAGCGGTTCCAGCCCAAGCAACCTCAGGTTCATGATCGTGGCCATCTCGTTCTCTTCAGGTGCCTGGAATATCCTGCATCTCTTGCACAGCTCAATCTTCGGCCTCTCTTCAATCGTGTAGCCGACGCGACGGAGGACGTCCCTGTAGGTCAGTTCTAGGAAGAGGAGTCGGTCATCGTTCTTCGCCAGGTCAACCCGGACGTCGCACCTTCTCAGACCGGCATATCTCGTCAGGTCCGTCCTGATTTCGTCGACGTCCCCGAAGCTGTAGCCAGCCACGGAATTGGGGTCGTAGTCGGCGTCAAAGGAGAACCTGTGATCCAGCAGGGGCACATGATTCCTGACCGACATGCCTCCCTTGAGGACCAGCCTCCTGTCGTAGTAGCCATTCTTCATCCGGGCGACGCTATATATCATGTCTAGGGCGCATATCTCCGAGTAGATCTTCTGAACAGACTCTCCGTCCGCGAAGTACTCCTTGTACTCGTCCTTCACCAGGTCCCTGGGGTCGGTGCCGATGACGGCGTCGTCGGCTATGTTGAAGAAGATCCCCATGGCAGCTACCTCGGCAGCCTCGCTTTCGCGTTGAACGGGAGCCTGTCGGCCCAGACGACCCTGGCCGAAGGATTGGCGACCAAGACCTCGACGTTCTTCTGATATTCGAGAAAATACCTTACCCCGTTAACGATAGATTCCCAGAAGCCAAGGTAGGGGGCCCACGTCGCAATGACCATGTCTGCCCTGCCGATTGGCCGTCCGACCTCGTGGTGAAGGGCAAAGTAGGCCCTCGGCCCGTCAATGTATGCCGGTACCGCCCGGAAGAGAACCGAGATGTCACCGGTAACGTTGACGTGTGTCTTGCAGGCGTCTAGATATCCAGACAACCACGTCTTCGCGCTTCCCGAAGACGATATTTCCATACCGTTCCTTTGAAGCAGACCTGTCTTGAGGAGTCTAGAAGCTGCGTGATAGGCGCTGCTTCTGCTCAGAGCAAGCGCTCTTGACAGGTCTCCGAGACGCCTCGACCCAAGCACGGAAGCCAGGAATATCTTGAATGGTACTTCGTCACAGAGTATCTCTCTTTCCTTCTGGCCGACCACCTGCGGCAACTCGGCCAGCCAGACGTTGGGTGCGTTCTCTACGAACTTTCCGTTCGAGTCCAGAATCCCTTCTTCCATTAGCAGCTTCTTTACCGCGTAGAACTGGGTGCTGTACTTCGCGTATCCCAGCTCTTGAACGAGCCCCGTTGAGACCCTGTTACTGGTCCGGCCCCGAAGCTTGTAGAACACTCGCACCGCTTCTGCGTACCTGACTTGGTTGTAGAGCATTTGTCCAGTTGGAGCGCGGAGACTATATAAGGACTCATCTGTCATAAGGAACACCAACGTGACGAATCCCATGGAGACGCAGGTCAGGAAAATTCCGCGAAACTGCCGATTTCAACCTGGTCATGATCGTGCATAATCCTGATTTGTCTCGTCCCGAAGTCCATCAAAGCATAGTGGCGTTCAGCGGGACTGCTGTCGATTCTGAGAATGGTCGTGTCCCGCAGCTTTGACAGGGTGTACGGCCCGCTGAGGTGCCCGCTCACCGAAAGCGGCGGGTTTACCTGTGTCAGGACCTGGTCTAGAACTTCGAACTCGTCGGAGGCGTGGTAGCGGCTACCGTATTCGGGAAGGTAGGGGCTCGCATGGGTGGCCAAGACATCGACGCCGACCAGCTTCGCAACGGCGGAAAGGAAGACTTCGGCAGACTGCCTGGGAACGCCGTCCTTGACCTTCGTCTTTCCCTTCTTCGCCATTATGCCGTTGATGAAGCCCACCTTCAGGCCTCCGATTACCCTGACTTCGCCGTCTTCTGCCAAGACTCTGGTTCCGTCATTGTTTCTCGCCGAATGGAGCACCTCCATGTTGTCGTGGTTCCCGTAGATGGCATGAACTGGGACCAGGTCGGTCAGGCACTTCCAGTCGACAGCCCTCCACGCATGCCCGAGGTCGCCCAGTGCGATGAGGGATGCCGACTTCGCGCTTCTGACCATCCCGAGCAACCAGTCGTGTGCCTCCCCTTCCCATACGCCGTGGTGGTAAGTCTGCTCGTAGTGGAGGTCGCTGATGATCATTATCGATTGACCGCTCTCGACCAAGTTCTCCTGCCATTCAGAGGATATCTGTGGGAGGAGAAAAGGTTCCTCTTCAGACGGCGACTTTTGCAGCAAGGAACTCTTGCGGCACGCCTGTGTTGGTCGAAACATTGGGCGTTAAATATCCGGTTCAACTTACAGAGCGTGAATCAGTCAGAAGAGTCGTCTGTCGCGACCCTCAGGGCGTCAGGGAAGCTCGCGCATCAGACCAAGGAGAACTACATCCTTAGGATTCGGGCGTATCTCAGGCGGGTGGGCATGTCCCCTGACCAGTTCATCCAAACCGTGAGCCGAGACCCGAAGGCGTTTGAGGAGGATTTCGTCAAGTTCATCGCCGAAGTGAGCGGGACCTCGGCGTCCTCCACCACGGCATTCTGGCGGGACTCCCTTCGGAGGTTTCTCGAGATCAACAGGGTGAAGGGGGTCGACTGGGACTACGTCAACCAGTTCATCCCGAAGGTGAGGAAGTCGGGCCAGGACAGGGCGCCGACGCTCGACGAGATCCGCAAGGTGGTGACGGTCGCAGACCTCAGGACAAAGTGCCTCGTACTCTTCCTGACTTCATCCGGCGCAAGGATTGGCTCACTAGAGTATCTCCGCTGGAGGGACCTACAGGAGGTGGAGTTCGAAGGGTGGAAGCTCGCCAGGGTCACGATCTACAGGGGCGAACTTGAGGAGTATGACACCTTCGCTTCACCGGAGTGCTACGAATACCTACTGAAGTACCGGGAGCTCCGCGAGAAGGTGGGGGAAGTCATCACCCCTTCGTCCCCGGTCTTCGTCAGAGAGGTGAACAAGAGGAGGTTCGATCAGAGCAAGGTGAAGCCGGTCGGCGTCAGGACCCTGAAGAACCAGATGGGGGAGCTCCTGAACCAGATGAAGATGAGGGAGAAGCTCACTGACACCAAGAACTACCGGAGCTACGAGTGGAAACAATGTCATTCTTACCGGAAGTTCTTCAAGACAAGGATGGAGATGTCCGGGGTCAAGCCTATCATAACGGAGATGCTGATGGGGCACACAATCGGCGTGTCTGGGAGCTACATGAAGCCCACTCAGGATGAGATGGTCAGCGAATATGTGAAGGCAATCCCCAACCTGACAATCCTCGGCGTGTCGGGAGAGAGAGGAGACAGGAATGCCGAGTTCAAGCGGGAGATCCTTCTCAAGGTGGGTGGGTACAGCAAGGAGGAAATCGATAAGCTCAACCTTGCAGAAATGGAGGACACGACGATTCAGAAGATGGTACGGGAAAGGCTGCTTGGGGCGACGGCGAACAACGGGAACCACCAGAGGGCCATACCAGTCAGCGAGGTCGAGGCCTATCTGACGGAAGGGTGGGAGTACGTGGCGACGTTGCCTACCGGAAAGGTCGTGCTGAAGCTTCCGAACTAACCTTGGCTACAGAAGTTCTTGAACGAATGACAGCCGATGCGTTGACCCACCAAAATCGCTGGACCGGTCTCAGGAGCAGAACTTGCCTCTACGAGGTTACCTTTCTAATTCCTGAACCGCTCGAGTCGCCCATCTCTTGGCGACCTCGAAGGAACGAAGCGACTTTGAGGAACTGACTTCTCCACGGTCCACCCTGCTTTCAAACCAGAGCTCGTCTTGGAGGCTTCGATAGGGTCTTACTGCGGCAACAATCCTGCCGAACGTGAAGGTTTTCTCCCACGATGGAGGTTTGCAGACACAGAATCTCAGTGTGATTCCGCATCCAACACAACGGTACCGCACCTGTCTATAGATTCGAGATTTGTCGACCCGTCGACCGCACTTCGGGCAATAGCTTCGTTTCAATCTGAAATCGTCTCCAAGAACCGAGCCATAGTACTAATCAATAAGACAGCGAACTCTCCCAACAGCTTACGCGACCAGAATCATGAGGAGTCATTCACACACAAGAAGGGCCAGCACGTCCTGATTTTGTTACTCAAGCTTTCAACAGCGCTGTATTTCCTGATGATTGCTTACGAATCAGGGCTAAACGCGTACCCAGCCCGTTCCTTTACAAACGGGACAGGTTGCCTTTGTACCCCAAACAGTATTCGTGATTATGACACCCTTGCCTTGGCATCTTCCACATTGTTTCGGCTCGTTGGAAGATGTCATGCGGCCTTTTATTGAACTTGCATTATAAGAAGATTCCAAGCTCATAGCATTGTAGCAAACCATCGCTTCGGGAAGGGCAGAATGTCCTTTGCAAGCATATTGAATCAGCATTTTTCCATACTCCCTCAAACATTCAAATTCAGTCTTTGGGAGTCGACCTACATTTCAGGAATCAGGCATGTTCTAGGATGCACCACTAAGACTTATACACAATCCACGCTCATGCTATCAGAGTCTCGCAATCCTTGAAGTTCTGCACGAATTGCGGCAACGAAATCGGCGAAGGAGTAGCTTTCTGCACAAAATGCGGGCGCCCTGTTGAAACCATTGCGAAGCCTCTTTCAGGAGTTGCAAAAGCGCAGCAATCGCCCCAACTCCTGAATGGGCCCTCGGCGACGTTTCAGGCTCCGTGGGCTGGGGCATTGTTGCTTCAGAACGGTGAGTCGGTCACAAAATACTGGTATGCAGACCACGAAGTTGGCAAGATGACAGTTGTGAATGGTCAGCGCCGGATGGTGAAGCGGAGGATTAGGGGGTACCTAGCTTTGACTACTCAACGGCTAGTCTTCATCAAGGAACGAGGCTTATTCGCCAAGTCTTATCACATTGACCTGAGCTTCTCAATAGACGACCTCAGCGGCCTTTCAATGGGCGGTCTGATGATGAAGTATGTCTCAATCAGCGATTCGACCGGTGAGCACATCTTCCATGTGACGGGCGTACGTAACGAGATAGAATTCACGAAATTCAGAACGTTAATCCAGGACCAACTAGTCCAACGTCAGCAGGCCATTGAGGCTAAGAAGAGACGTGACCGAATCCAGATAACCTTGGACTTCGGGTTCCTAAGAGACTACATGAGTAGAGGAGGACTCTCTCTGCAAGTGGTCAAGTGTCCTCAGTGTGGAGCACCGATGTCGTTACCGAAGGAAGGGAACCAAGCGGCCTGTGAACACTGTGGGAGCACGGTTTTCGCACAAGATATAATGGAGAAAGTGAAACAACTGATAGGGTAATGAGGGAAGCTTTGCCAGATCCACAATCAAAGGTAGAATCAACCCGATTTCAGATAGAGAAGCTAGAGCCTAGTCAGTCCTAGTGAACTGGTACTTCGTCGCCCACTCGATCAGCTCGTGTAGGTCGTTTTCGACCCTGAACTGGTAGGCCTTGGCGTTCCCGATCTTCCCTGCGGGAGCCACGAAGCCCTTTCCAGAGAGTCTCTGGAGGACCTTCTGG
>JAJYNM010000049.1 GCA_021786335.1 archaeon | reverse complement strand
CGTGGAGACCTTTCTGGCCGACGTGGGTGCAAACCTGGAGAGGGGGAGGGACACAATGCAGTTCCGCGGAGCCGTGTTCACAGGGCTGAAGGAGGGGGCTTACTACCTCTCGCTGAAAGGGTACGCCGGCGGCTTCGCCAGGGCCCTCGGTTTCGAGCCATACCCTGGGACTCTCAACCTCCGCCTTACCAGCGAGGCGATGGTAGGGCAGCGCCGGCGCCTCGAGCTGCTGAAGGGTATTGAGATCCCCGGCTTCACCGACGGGACGAGGTCCTATGGAGGCGTGAAGTGCTTCAGGGCCAAGGTGGCAGGGAGACATCCAGGGGCTGTCCTCGCCATAGAAAGGACGCACCATGACAGTTCCGTCCTTGAGGTGATCTCTCCGATCAACCTCAGGCGGTCTCTCGGCCTGGAGGACGGGGACGAGTGCGCCGTCATGGTCTACCTTGGGGACGGCTGGGCACGTCGACGCTGAAGGTAACCGGGTCGCCGTCCTTCAGACCGAGCTTGCCCCGGAGGTAGGTCGGGGAGATGAGCTCGGCAACCGTCTCGTTATAGTAGGTGACGTCGATGAAGAGAAGGGTGACCTTCTCCCCCCTCAGTTCCCCTTCGAAGCTTGTCAGCGAACTGAACGCCTCGCCGCCCATGGTGAACCCCTCTATCTTCAACCCGTCAGCGGACCTGACCTCCCCGAGCCTCCGTATCACTTCTCTGTCGTCGAGCTTCACGTTGAGGGTGCCGGGGTAGGGGAGGTACCCCAGCCGCTCCCTGAATCGCCTCTGGTACTCGGGGTGGCCCACGTAGTACTTCCCCTTCCCCATCCCGCTGAACACGGTGCCTGCCACCGAGAGGCGCATGAGCGGCCCCCGATGCCGCCGAGATAAAAAGTCCGATTGGCTTATCTAGAAACCGCCAGCCCACGGGAGGTGTTGGGCAAGCAAGAGATACTCATACTCGTGGACGATAACGACAGGGAGATAGGGACGGACACTCGCGAAAACTGTCACGCAGGAAAAGGGAAGCGCCACAGGGCCTACACCGCCCTCATCTTCCATGGAGGCAAGATGCTGCTCCAGCAGCGCAGCCGGAAGAAGCTGCTCTGGCCGGGCGCCTGGGACGTCTCCTTCACGAGCCATGTCTACCCCGGGGAGACCTACCAGCAGGCCGCCGCGCGCAGGGCGAATGAAGAGCTTGGCGCAAAGGTAGGAGAGCTTGAGGACGTCTACTCCTTCGTCTACTTCGCACCGCAGGGGGAGAACGCAGAGAACGAGTTCTGCCGGGTACTTGTCGGAGACTTCGACGGGGCGATCACCCCAAACAGCGACGAGATGTCCTCGATAAGATGGGCGAGCGTGGCCGAAGTGGCGAAGGATCTGGCGGCGAACCCGGGCTCATACACGCCGTGGTTCAAGCTCTCTTTCGAGGGCTTCCTGAAGAGCGTGGCCTCATCGAGGTACACCTAGTCCAGCTTCTTCAGCTCTCCGATGAGCTCTCCGAACAGCTTCATAGTCGCCTGCACCGTCTCCTCTTCCCCTGCGGGGGCGGAGAAAGAAGCTGCGGTGGCGTGCCCACCGCCGTGGCCACCGAGCCTCCTCGCCATCTCCTCTGCGACCTGAGACCCAAGCTTCACCATGGTAGACTCCTGGAACCTCTGGGTTGACCTGAGGCTGACCCTCGTCTCCCCGTCCGTCTCACCGCTCACCATGGCCAGGTCTGCCCCGAGGTAGACCATGGACCTCGCGACGTGGGCCTGGAACGAGCCGATGTGGCTGGTCGCTACCACCCACTCCCCTGCCTTGAATATCGAGAGTCTCTGGGCCCCCTTCAGCTTCGCAATGACCTCGCCGTAGTCCGGCTCGCTGCGGAGCTCCCGCCGGGCCTGGGCGATGTCAGCCCCTGCGTCCATCAGCCTGACCGCCGCCTGGAGGCCGGAGCGTCCCGCGATCGCGAGGTGGGAAGAGTCGAAGAGGATAGCATCGAGGAGTGCCTGAGCCGTCTGAGGGTCCGGGGTAGCATTCAGGCGCTCAAAGATCCCGTAGACCACCTCGGCAGCCGAAGTCGCGCCCTCATTGACCACAGAGTGGTCGTACAGGCCTCCATCCCTTCGCGGGTGGTGGTCCACCAAGACCTTCACCCCCTTGCTCTCCATCAGCTTCCCCCTCCACTCGTTGAGGAGTTCCTCGTCCCCCACGTCCACCGCCACATATAGGTCGTACCCTCCCACACTCTCGTCGGCGATGTCATGAGGGAATCGAGAGCTCAGCCTCTGTGTGAGCGTCGTCATCCCTCCCGGCGTTGCAATGGAGACGTGGCACCTGGGGGCCAGGGACTCGATGAGTCTGGAGAGGGCGTAGGCGGAGAGGTAAGCGTCGGCGTCAGCGTTCCTGTGGCACACGACGACGGCTCTCCTGAGGGCAGAGGGCTCTATGAAAGGGAATTCCTCTGGTTTCGATTCAAGGGCCAAGGGTCGCCACGGTCTATGCGTCCCCAGGGGGCTGCTGCGTCTGCGACGGCCTCGTCTTCATGGACTCGTCTATCTTGACCTGGAGGTCTTTGAGGCTCTCCCTGAACCTCGACTCTTGCTTCGCGAGGACCATCTTCCTGGTGTTGGCCAACTCCTTCTTCTCTATGAGCTCCTTCGTCACGTCTTCCTTTTTGGTCTTGATCAGCAGGTTCCCGGCGAATTTGTACACCGGTTCCGAGTCTGTTGCCTTTCCGAGCTCCTCCAGCGCCTTGTCCGTCTCGCTGAGCTCGAGCTCCACCTGCTGCTTCTGGGCTAGCACCGCCTGCAGATTCTGCTGCGCCTGGTCGTACCTCGCGAGCTGCTCTCTGAGGAGAGGTGGAAGTTCTGGTTGACTCAACTTTCGGAACAGCGGGTCCGGTCTCTACTTAAATCCTTTCAAGCCTGACTCGACGGACCTCACTTGCTCCAGCAACGCCTTCGCCTTCTCGGCAATCTCTCCAGGGCTGTTCCCTTCGATGCTCATGACGCACCTCCCCCCACGTACCACGGCGGATGGGAGCTTCTCGGCTATCTTCGCGGCCGTCTGTCTGTCCGCACGGAACGTGACTGTGAGTCTGACGGATTCGATGGGGCTATCTTGACTTCGCCTGGGCGAGGTCAAAGGCCCCTCCGGCAACGGTGTAGCCACAGGACTTGCACTTCCAGATGCCTGAAGAAGTACGGCTGAGCTTTTTGCTAGCGCAAGACGGGCACGACCTGGTCTGCTTCAATGTCCTGAAGACCCTGGCGTACCTCTTCCTGAGGGTGCCGCCGTATTTCGCTCCGAGCCCCCTGATGTTCTCCTTCGCCTTCGGCACTAACTCGTCGCCTCGAGTATCTTCGCCCTTATGGCCTTGCCTACGCTGATGGAGGTGTCCGCGGCCTGCAGCACCTGTTCCGCGCTGATGGTGCTCGCCTCCCCCTTCTGACTCGCGCAGATGTTCCCGTCGTCGTCCGTGGTGATGGTAATCCTCATGTCCATCGACGCTTCCTCTTCCGAGTTGGGGTCGACCACGAGCTTGTCGCCTATCCTGGCTATGGTGACAGACACCGGTGTCCTCTCGACCGGGACGGGGATTAGCTCGTCGGTGGCTACAGCCTTGTCGTCCTTGACCACGTATCTGTTCATCTTGGCGGTCCTGAGGGCGGACACAACGGCGTAGCTGGTGGCGTCGAACAGGTTGCCGTCTACGTTCATGATGTTGCAGTCCACGAACACGGCGATGACCGACTTCCCCGGGATGAGGCCCAGCTTGGTCATGTCGACCATCTCGGACTCGCGTATCCCCCTGTCAGTCACCCTTGCCAGCTCGATGGCATCTTCGCTAGGCGGCCCCGCCTCGGCGTAGGGGGAGGACATCGGGAGTATCTCGGCGTTTACCATCAATATCCCCTTGTCAGGCGTGTCAGGGAATGGGATACCCGTGGCTATCTTCACCCCTGCCAGCACCAGGGTGTTCCCGAGGGTAACCCTGGCCGAGCCGTTGGCCTTCGGGATGACCCCGGTCTCGATATTCAGGTTCCTGGGCTGGTCGAGGGCCCTCCCATCGAGGCGCTTCCCGCTCGCCAGCAGCTGAACCATCCGTTCCTTCGTGATGGACTCTACCACATGGTTCTTCTTCATCATCGACATTTACTCGGCCGCCTCCTCAACTTCAGTCGACTGCGCTTCGCCCCCGAAGAACCTGGTCGTCAGGGCCTCCCTCTGCATCTGATAGATCTGCTTCCCCTTTTCGATGGCCAGCTCGAACGCCTTCTGGAAGTTCTCCCGGGTGTACACCCCGTCCACCTGGAGGAGGGACACGAGCCCTAAGTTAGGCATGATGGCCACAGGCATGTCTCCGTTCCCCTCCTTGTCCTCGGTGTCGTCCAGGTCTGAAACCACCTGCTCCCCGATTAGGCCGCAGGAGCAACCGACGACGAGGTCCCTCATGTTGATCCCTGCATCGGCCAGGGCCAACGATGCCGCCGTGATGCCGGCGACCCTCGAGCCCCCGTCAGACTGGAGTACCTCGACCCAGACTTCTATGGCCGTCCTTGGATAGTCTTCCACAATCACCGCCGAGACCAGCGCCTCCCTGATCACCTTCGAGATCTCAATCTCCCTCCTGGACGGTGCCGGGTTCTTCCTCTCGTCTACGGAGAACGGCGCCATGTGATATCTGCACCTGAGCAGGGCCCTGTCCGGCAGCACCTGATGCTTGGGGTGGACCTCCTTCGGCCCGTAAACCGCTGCCATAATCTTGTTCTTGCCCCATTCGATGTAGGCGGACCCGTCGGCGTTCTTCATGACGCCCACCTGCAGCTTTATCGGCCTGAGCTCGTTCCACTTCCTGCCGTCGAGCCTGATGCCGTTCTCGTCTATGAGCTTCTTAGTTCCCGCCAACGACGCCCCCTCCCAGAGCTGCCTCTACCTTGGACATCAAGTCCGGCGCGTGTGTCTCCGCTTCTACGAGCCGGATGGCCTTGATAGCCTCCACGATCCCATCAGGGCTCCCGTCCACGACAATAACTCCGTTCTGGCCCACCCTGATGTCGCATCCAGTCTTTTCGCTGATTAGGTTGATCATCGTACCTCTTCTCCCTATTACTCTGGGGACCTTCGTTGGCGATATCTTAACGATTTCCCCAGACGAAATCTTCCCGTACCCTTCGCCCCTGATGCTAAGCTGCGGGTCCCTGGACCTCTCGTAGGACTCTATCCTGGCCCCCAAGATGTCCCCCACCCTGAACTTGCTCGAAAGGTCGTGGGTGGCAGGGGAAAAGTCCCTCCCAAAGACGAACGAGGCCGGGAGGAAGCCGTCGAAGCACGAGTTGATGTCTATGACCCAGCCGAAGCCGTTGATGTCTACCACCTTCCCAATCACCTCGTCGTCTGTGCGGGGGAGATAAGGCCCGGTGAATGGGTTGAGCTTGATCCCGTCTCTCCCAACCTCGGCTAACCCCACCCGGAGGGCCACGTACTCTTCTCCGCGCTTCTCGATGTAGCTCCCGTAGCGGTAGTTCCCCTTGGCTACGACGTCTCCCGGGATTACCTGTTTCCTCTGTATCATTGGCATCTCTATTTCACCACTGTGACCTGCGCGGCCCCCTTCGTGGTCGAGCCGAGGCGGTCTAGCAGGCCGGGCTGTCCGCCAGCTGGTATTTCTACTATTGCAGAGAGCGTCCCGTCGGCCAGCCAGTCCTCTTTGACTATCTCGCCGAAGGTCTTCAGGGTCCCTATGGCCTGACCGGTGTACTGGGCTGCCACTTTCACCTGCAGCCTGACCTTCTCCGACTTCAGCGGGAGTATCGCCCTAAGAGCGTCGACCACTGCCTTCATCTGTTCGTTCGGGTCCTGAAACGGGTCCACCGAGACCCTGGCCTCTAGCATGGCCTGGTCTATCCTCATCGGCGGGTGGGGGAGGAGCGTCTTCGGATCGACGAAGTTCTTCGAAATCGCAGCTATGATCGCACGCCTCTTTTCTTCAGTCAGCCTCTTCCTCTGCTCCTGGGTGAGGTTCAGTTCGCCTCGTTTCAGTACCTCAAGGGCAGCCTTGGCGGGGTCGTCGGTCCCGAAGTGGAGCTTCATCTTCTCGCCGCCGGCCCTCAGCCCCTTCCGCGAGTCCGAATAGACCTCGTCTACGGCGATGACTGCGGAAGGCTCGACGTTCCTCCCTTGCTTGTAGGATAGGGCCGAGTCAGGGTTGACCAGTATCTCATAGTGTTCCCCAGCTATGGTCAGCCTGACCGTGGTGAACTTAGACGATTCGTGAGTCCTCGGCTTGAAGCCCCCGCCGCCTCGCCCGAAGTTCCCGCTCATCTGAGCCGACGCTTCTCAGGAGCTCTTGGCCGGCGGCTTGTCTGACCTGGTCTTGGCCCCTGCCGCGCTCTTGCTTACCTCCGCTTCGGCTAGGCGCCTCCACTTCTTGCTCTCCGCGTCCACCACGGCGACCTTGATGTGCGAAGTCCCGCTCTTGTCCTCGCTGACTAGATAGATGCATTCTATGGCCAGGGTCACGGCTTCGTCGAGTACCAGGTCTGAGGAATAGTTCTTCTCCAGATAGTCGTTGACCTGGTCGCTCCCCTGCCCTATCGCTATGGCGTGGAACCCGGAGTAAGTCCCCGTAGGGTCGGCGAGGTATACCACCGGCCCGGCTCCATCGACACCGGCTATGATGAGAGAGACCCCAAATGGCCTGACTCCTGCATACTGCGTATATTGCTGGTTCATGTCGGCGATACGCTTGGCTATGGCTTCGATGTCAACCGGCTCGTCATAGATCAGCCTGTTGCTCTGCGCCAGGACGCGCGCGTTGTCCACCTGTATCCGAGCGTCCGGGATGTAGCCGGCTCCGACAGCTCCGACGTGGTCGTCGATCTGGAACATCTTGATGACCGACTCGGCACTCTGGAGCTTCCTCTGCTTCTCTTCTACGGCCAGCACCACACCCTGCCTCGTCTGGACGCCTACGGCCAGGTTGCCCCTCCTGACCGTCTCGAGGGCGTACTCCACTTGGTACAGCCTGCCGTCGGGCGAAAAAATCGTGATCGCCCTGTCATATCCTGCCGAAGGTGCAAACATTTTCTTGCCTTGCTCCTTTTTGCCCAACTAATTCCTTGGCCATTTAAACTGTTCTGCGGTTCTTATTTTTCCATGAAAGTTATTATCGTAAGACAGGGCCCTGACCTGGGTTGACCAAGGTCCTGGTAGTGAGTAACTATCCGACGGAAGGGCGCGCCGGGGTTCTGGAGAAGTGCTTCCAGACGAACGGCGCAACTGTGACCACCATCGAGTGGCGCGAGTCCTCCGCCGCCAAGTTCGACTCGTTCGACGGGGTGGTCCTCAGCGGCTCCCCGGAGATGATGACTGACACCGGGACCAGGGCCAAGTACAGGGTCGAGGCCCAGGCCATCTTGGATTCACGCGCCCCTATACTAGGCATCTGCTTCGGGCACCAGCTCATGGCCCACGCCTACGGCGCTGAGGTTGTCAAGGACAAGAAGCATGTCCTCGAGATGGTGAACACCGCCGTCATGCGAGACGACCCGCTCTTCGGGGGCCTCTCCAGGTCGCTCAAGCTCTTCGAGTCCAGGTACGAGGTGGTCAAGGAGGTCCCGGAGGGGTTCATCCTCTTGGCCAGGAGCGACACCAGTGCCGTCGCCGCCATGAAGCACAAGGCCCGCACCCTCTACGGGGTGCAGTTCCATCCGGAGCGGTTCACCCCTGCCAATCCCGATGGGGACAGGGTTGTGGCCAACTTCATAGGGCTCCTGAAGTAGGCGGAAGGGATGGTCGTAGAGAAGGTCGTCTTTCACAAACAGGTCATAGACAGCCTCTTCAGCTACTCTGCCATGGCATACCCCAACGAAGGGATCCTCCTCCTCAGGGGGAAGTCGAAGGAGGGGGTGGTGGAGGTGACGGGGGTCGTAATCCCTCCCCTCGCCAGCCACGGGGCTGCGTTCTCTTCATTCAGCTGGTGGATGCTCCCGGTCGACTTCTCTTATCTAGGCGTCGCACACTCTCACCCATCCGGGAACTACAACCCCTCCCACCAGGACCTGCTGCATGCCAGCGGCAAGCTCATGGTGATAATGGGGTACCCCTTCGCCACTGTCGACAACCTCGGTGTCTATGACCACAACGGGAACAGGATCCCATTCGAGGTGAAGTAAAGGTCTGCCGGAGCCTGCTCCTACGGGATGATGTCGCAACAGACGGGGCGGGACACGCTAAAAATGATGTTAAGCCTTATATGGTCTGGGCCGCGGGTACTTTCTATGTCTCAGTATACTAAAGGTCAGAGCTGGGGCGCCTTGAAGAAGGCCTGGCGCGGGTACAAGGTCGCCAAAGTTCAGAAAAACACGGAAGACATGAAGAAGTATGCCGAGCGCATCAGGACTCTCCAGGGCGAGCTTGGTCTCGTCAAGGCGAAGTTCCCTGAGCTAGGCCTCAGCTAGGCCGTAGACTCTCTCGGCTGTCTTTATCTCGCCAGCTCGGCGTGGTTCGTTGTTATCTGGTTTCGTAAATCCTGCGCCTGTTGCAGGGTGAAATCAGGCTCCGCTGAGACCAGGACGAGCTTTTCTCCGAGATAGAATGTCATGATGTTCAACCTCTCCCTCTTGTTGAAGGTGTACTGGTTCTTTCCGAAGTAGCGGTCCCATGTCCGGTCGGTGTTGATCTGGATTGTGATCCCCGCGATGAGCCTGATGTCCTCGCTCTGTGGCTCCAGGGAGGGAATCCCCTTCCTCATGCCTCCGGCGATCTGCCTGCCGCTTTGGTCGAGTATTTGGGCAGACCTTATCCTGCGGTCAAACTTGTAGATTTCCGTGATAATCTTGTCCCACTGAATCTGCAGCATCGCGCCTCAAGTAACACGCGCTGAGATATAAGTGAAACCCCGGCAATCGCGTTCGGGGAAGGGCGCCAATCACCTCCCGGGTCTGATTCACCCTGCATATCCTATCGAAGACGAACTCCGTCGCGCACCTGCAAGCCTCGGCCGACCGGTCTGACATCGCGTCCTCTACGGATACTGCTGGAAACCGCACCCCTTCTCCCGAGAGGCTGTATCAGTTAAGTTCTTTAACCAGGTCTGAACGACTTACCAAGTCTCGATGTCCGCTCTAATCAATCCGGGTTATGTGTCGCTCCTGCTCAGGGTAACTGTGGGTGCCGCCCTGATAGCACATGGAGTGCCGAAGGTGAAAGGGGGGTGGGGGAAGCAGTCGGGGGCGTGGGTGGCCACCATGGGAGTCCCTCCAGTTGCGGCGAGGCTCGTCACCGTTCTGGAGTTCTTCGGCGGAATCCTGCTCATAGTGGGGTTTCTTGTCCCTCTGGTCGCTGCTTTCTTCGTCATACAGTTCGCCGCAATCATACTCATGAAGAGCAGCAAGATGAAGGCGGGGTTCATGGCGGCCGGGGAGAAGCCGGGGTTCGAACTCGACTACGTCTATCTGATACTCTCCCTAGGAATCCTCCTGCTGGGGTCCGGGGCGTTGTCACTGGATGCGCTGCTGGGCATACTCTAGACGCTCCCTGACGTGTTGATTTGGTCGAATCAACATAACGGAGTTGTTGATACAGTTTGACTCAGGCGGTGAAGTGCCGTGATAGGGCGTATCATCAGCATGGTCCCAGAAATAGCAGCCATCTTGCTTGGTACCTGCGTGGGCGCGGTAGCCGTTGTCTACGCGGGGTCTAAGGGCTATCTCGGACACCGGAAGACAAGGACAGCGCCGTCATCAGCCACAACCACGAGCACTTTCACCACGGCGACGGAGCAGGCCAAGGAGGTCCCAGCTGCGGAGACGCCAGCCGCGGCAGAGCCTGCGCCTTCTCCAGCTCCAGCGCGCTATGAGACTGTCCAGCCAGCGCCAACGCCGATAACCTACTCCGCGCCGTCTTCGACATCATTCGCGGCGCCTTCGTTCGCGAAGAAGCCGACCCGAACCTACAGACGCAGGACAGCCCCCGTGAGGGGTGCCACCGGTGTCAAGAAGACGCTAGCCAAGCCCAAGAAGCACTAGACCGAGAGAACAAAACGTGAGCGTGGGTTCATAAACCCACACTCTCCCTCTTTTGAGGCATATTGACTTCAGGGTCAATGCTCGGGGTGCACGTCTCAACAGCAGGCTCCATTGACCTCGCCTTCGACCGCGCAAGTGAGATTGGTGCCACCACGTTCCAGATTTTCACCAGGAACCCGAACCAGTGGAAGTTCAAGCCTATTCCAGACGAGACGATCGCGGCATTCCGCGAGAAGAGGAAGGAGTCAGGGTTCAAGAGGGTCATAGACCACATGCCATACCTCCCCAACTTGGCATCCCCGGAGACGTCTACCATGAAGATCAGCCGGTACTCCATCAACGAGGAGGTCAAGCGCTGCGACGCCCTCGGGATAGACTACCTGGTCATCCACCTGGGGAGTCATATGGGTAAGGGGATTGCGGTAGGGGTCGCCAACGTCGCCGAGGCATGCAACGAAGCCATAGCCGGGAGCAAAGGGGAAACGACGATACTCCTCGAGAACATGGCGGGGCAGAAGAACAGCGTCGGGGCGAGGTTCGAAGAGCTCGAGATGATACTCGCCAAGGTCAGGGATGATGGGAGAATGGGAATCTGCCTCGACACCTGCCATATGTATGCGTCAGGGTTCGACCTCGCTACCAAGGACGCGGTGGAGCGCTCGATGGGTCTCTTTGACGAAATCGTGGGGCTAGACAGGCTGAAGGCTGTCCACCTCAACGACTCGAAGGGGGCCTTAGGGAGCAGGCTTGACAGGCACGAGAACATAGGGGAAGGAAAGATAGGGCGTCGGGGGATTAAGGAATTCCTGCGCTGCCCTGGGATAACCGAAAGACCGATTATAATGGAGACTCCTTACAAGGACGTAGCAGCCGAGAGAAAGACCATGAAAGTGGTCCGGAGCTTGCTGGCTTAGGCTGCTCACAGTAAAATACAGGACGCAAGGCGACGGGTGGCGCGGGCCCGTAGCTTAGTTCCACAACTGGAGAGAACTCAGGTAGAGCATCGGGCTTTTAACCCGAGGGTCAGCCGACGCCCCTAAACGGGTTCGATTCCCGTCGGG
>JAJYNM010000061.1 GCA_021786335.1 archaeon | reverse complement strand
TGTACATCTTCATGGATGTCGCGCTCTCCGACCGAAAGGCACAACGGGCCGCAGATAAACAAATCTCCTCATCCGAACCATGGCTCGTCTACCGCCTTGAGCGCGTCCTTCTCACGGTCAGAAGTCGAGCGGCCAGCAGGTGCCTTAGGTTACAGTCGCTGTCCACTACGGAGACGACAGATGAGCGGCACTCGCGACGACGGTTCGAGTCATTGAGCGGAGGCGGCCCATCTTTGGTGGGCGCTCAGTACGCGGAGTGTGATTTGGCGGCGGCGAGCATCGCGTTGCCCTTCTCGATCGCCTTGTTCATCGACTTCTCCGTGATGAAGACCGAGTAGGCCGCTATGAACAGCGCCATGAAGAAGACTGTGCTCGTTATGGCCACCGGGAAGCCGTACCTGATTGCCAGCCCCACGATTATGAGCGAGGTGAATGCGCCCATTATGTTCAGAACACCGTTGTAGAACCCGTAGACCGTGGCGCTCGTCTCGCCAGGCGAGATCGTGAGCGCGTTGGCCGCCCAAGACCCGACGGTTATGTTCATCACGCCGCCGGCGAGGGCGAGAAGAATCGCCGTTGGGATGAAAGCGCCCGCTTCCCCGGTGAAGTAGGATGCCGCCACGAACAGGATCATTAGAACCATCGGGACAAGGGCTGCTATCCTCCTTCCGTTTGCCCGCCCCATCCTCTTCGAGAGCCCGTCGTTTATGGGGCCCGACGCCAGATAGCCCCCCAGCAGCGACGCGTAGACGGCGCCCGAGTAGATGCCAGTGCTCGTAACGTTGTGGAGGAAGGAGCTGTAGAAGTAAGTGGGCACCCAGGACAAGATTGCGCCTAGTATGTACGCGAACGAGACGAAGATCAGGAGCTCGCCAAACCCCGCCTTCGTCGTGAAGGCGAGCTTCAGCGTTATCTTCCACGTGTCCTTGCTGGAGATGTTGGTCCCCTTCGTGTCCTTCCCCCGCGCGCTCTCGATGTAATCGAGCTCTGCCTTGTTCACGCCATGGTGGAGCCGCGGAGAGTCTCTCACGTAGAAGTACCACACGGCGACGAGGAGGAGCCCTACGACACCCCAGAAGACGAAAGTCAACTGCCACCCCCAGAGAGACACCTGCAGCCCTCCGACCACAGCCGCGATGATTGGCCCTACTGCCTGCCCGGAGCCTGCCAGCGTGAACATCGTCGACTCTTCGCCGGGATTGGACCAAGTCCTCGCGTTCCTACCGTTTATGGGCCAGACAGGTCCCTCGCCCGCGCCCATGATGGCCCTCACCACCGCCATCGAGATGAAGTTGAACGTGGCTGCGGTGGCGATGGTGAACGCAGACCAGATTGCAAGGAACGTCGTCATCCCTTTCCTTATGCCAAGCTTGTCCACTATCCACCCGCCAGGGAAGTTGAAGAAAGCGTAGGCCATCGACCATATGAAGAGTATCAAGGCTATGTCGCTCAAGGCCACCGGGGGGAGGGGACCGGTGCCCGAATACCAGCCGAACGTCTGCGCGAACTTCGGCTCCGCGATCACCCATACTATCCTGTCGATGTAGTTGACCGCGATGACGGTCGTCAGCAGCGTCGTTATAGCCCATCGTACGTGAGACTTCCCCCTCGGGACCGCGACCTGCTGGGCGACGGCCAAGCGGCACACATGGCGTTCTGAAGATATTTAACTTAGCGCCCTTACCATCACCCTGGGTCATAGAAGATGGCGGTGAAGACGGTCAACCCCTACACGGATGAGACTATCGCCGAGTACAAAGAAGACGGCTGGGACGAAATAGCTGCAAAGCTCTCTCAGCTGAAGGCGAGCCAGAGAAAGTGGGGGCGTGACCTGCACGGCAGGATAGAGGCGCTCAAGGAGTCGAAGAAGAGGTTCTCAGCGAGCGTAGACGACCTGGCCCGGCAGGTGACTTCGGAGATGGGCAAGCCGATAACCCAGAGTCTGTCAGAAGTGACGAAGTCGATCCAGCTGCTGGATTATGCCATCGAGCACGCGGAGTCGTTTCTAGCGCCTGAACAGGTGAGGACCGAGGCGAAGCGGAGCTACATACGCTTCGAGCCCCTCGGGACGATCTTGGCAATTGAGCCTTGGAACTACCCGGTCCAGCAGGCTATGCGCGCTGCCGTATGGGCGCTCGCCGCGGGCAACGCGGTCCTGCTCAAGCACTCTTCGATCGTCTCTGGGACGAGCAAGAAGCTGGAAGAGCTGTTCGGCCTCGACGTCTTCAAATCAACAATCTGTGGAGGTGACACTGCGCTCTCCATCATAGGCCACGTGGACGGCGTTGCCTTCACAGGATCGGACAGGACGGGTTCCCGCATAGCCGCCGAGGCGGGGAAGAATCTGAAGAAGGCGGTCCTCGAGCTGGGCGGTTCAGACCCGTTCATAGTGATTGACGGCACTGGCCTAGACAAGACTGTGGAGAGCGCGGTGAGCTCCCGCCTGACGAATGCGGGACAGATTTGCATCTCCGCGAAGAGGTTCATTGTGCATGCCGACGTGTACGACGAGTTCTACAGCAAGTTGAAGGAAGGCTTCGCCAAGGTCAAGGCGGGAGACCCCCTCGACTCGGGCACGTTCATCGGTCCGCTCTCGAGCAGGAATCAAGCGCAGACCGTTAGGGAGCAGATCCAACGGCTGGGCAAGATCGGAAAGGTGGAGGAGGCACTGACTGGCCTGCACGGGAACTTCGTCCCGCCGACGGTGGTCAGGACGGACGTCCTCTTCGACGAGGAGGTCTTCGGTCCTGTCGCGATACTGAAGAAGTACGAGACAGATGAAGAGGCGGTGTCCCTCGCCAACGAGACACCCTACGGGCTCGGCGCGTCGGTGTGGGGAGACTCTGACGCAGCTGAGCGTCTGGCGCCTCGTATCGAAGCCGGGATGGTCTTCATAAACAAGAGGGTCACGTCCGACCCTCGCCTCCCGTTCGGCGGAGTCAAGAGGAGCGGCGTGGGCAGGGAACTCTCCAGGTATGGTATGCTGGAGCTTACCAACATGAAATCAGTCTGGGTCGACTAATAGCCGCCGTTCGAAGAAGCGGGTCTACTTACGTTCAATTCGGGATAACACAGGATAGACCATTATGGGACGCGTTCTCTCATGCAGCGTCGTGGTCTTCGTCAAGAAGTTCTCGTTCCACAGCGTGCCGGTACTACGCTCTCGAAGCCCTTGGAAGAGGGCGCGAGGATCAGGACGAGGACGCACAGGGAGTTCGGCATTTTCCGACGCGTAGGCCGCTCGGTGGAAGACGATCACCTTGACCCAGGTCCACGGCGTGCCCAACGCTTCGTCAACTTCGGTAGCTTCACATCCTTCAGGTCCAGTCGTCTACGACGCTCTCTTGTGGGTCCGCAACCCCCCTCGTCTTGAAGCTGACTGGTGTGATAGTCATTGACAGGATAGACGTCCTGTGCAGCAAGATAGCTATGCTCGAGTGGCTCCGGCAGGTGCCACACTTGACTTCCCCCATCCCACAGGATAAGCAGGCCCTCTCCGGGCCCACGACCATGGGGGATGCGCCTAGCGAAGGCTCGGCTGCCCTGAGCAGGCCTCAATTGCCGGCCGCACCCTTCCCATCCTGCAGTGGTGGCCGTGACGCCGTTGAAGCAATTTAAGTTTGCCAGGATAGACCCGAGGGGTGACCGTCGAGTCCGTCGAAGCGTTCCCAGTGAGGGTCAAGATGAAGGACAGGCTGCTCGCTGGGACATTTCGCTATGAGGACTACCAGTCGGTCCTCGTGAGGACGGTCTGGAACGGAGTGCCTGGATGGGGCGAAGCCATGACGAGGTTCTCAGCTGAGGCCACCGCCGGATTGGTGAGGTGGGCGGGACACCACCTCGAGGGCAGGGACTTCCCCCGACCAGAGGCGGCGTGGGAAGACGTCTACCGGCAGTTCAGGGTTCGCGGCCAGACCAGGGGAATCGCCATGGAAGCGCTGAGCGGGGTCGAGATGTCCCTGTGGGACGCCTGGGGCAGGATCAAGGGGAAGTCCATAGCCAGACTCCTTTCGGCGCGGAGCTCGGCAAGCGTCTCAGCTTACGCAGGTTCCATATTCGAATCGAGGGGGCCCATCTCAGAACAGATCGAATGGGTGAAGTCCCTTGGCCTCAAGGGGGTGAAGCTGAAAGTCGGATTCGGCGTCGCCAAGGACACGAGGATCTTAGCCCAAGCGAGGAGGCGATGGGGTGACGGCATGATGGTCGCCGATGCCAACGGAGCCTACGACGCCAAGAGCGCATCCAAGGCCATGGAGAGGTTCGAGAGATTCAGACTCGCGTGGCTCGAGGAACCCGTGCCTTCTGACGATTTTGACGGATACGCCGCCATTGCGAAGGGGAGGAAGGTCAAGGTGGGGGCGGGCGAAACCTGGTACGCTGGCGACTTCGCCCGGCCCATCTCTGGAGGGCTGGTCGACGTCGTGGAGCCGAGCGTCAGCAGGTGCGGCGGCATAGCTTGTGAGGCCAGAGTCGCCCGCGAAGCCTCGAAGAGAGGGATCGAGTTTTCACCGATGGTGGGGGCCAATTCTGCGCTGTCGCTGGCCGCTTCCGTGCAGGTTGCGGCGGCCATGGGATCGATCGGGGTGGAGTACGACGCCTTCGACAACCCTCTCGTTCACCAGCTGGCGCCTGGTTTCCCAGAGCTCTCCGCCGGCAGGATAGCAGCGCCCAGGGGGCCCGGTCTTGGAGTCGAGGTCGACCCGAGGTTCATCAAAGCGAACCTGGTGGGTTAGTCATATGAAATCGGCCAGGTCGTCCACGTTTTCCACCGAGCCTATGAGGCCCTTTCTCTTCGCAGGGCGGTCGAGGCCCGTGAGGACCAGGACAGATTCGATGCCTGCGCCGGCGGCGCCCTCGATATCTGTGTCCAGCTGGTCGCCGACCATGACTGCGTCGGAGGCTCGGACGCCTGCTCTTTCGAGGGCGGTCTTGAACATCAGGGGCGAAGGCTTGCCTATCACCTTGCCTCTCTTCCCTGTCGCGTACTCGAGCGCCTTCAAGATCGGACCTGACGCCAGGGCTGGGCCGTCCTTGTACATGTAAAGGGGTGAGGCGTGGGTAGCAACAATGGAGGCCCCCCCTCTGACAACGGCGGCAGCTCTGTCGAGCTTCCCATAGGTGAGGTGCCGGTCTAGACCTATCACCACGAAGCCTGCGCCCAGCCCATGAGTCCTAATGTGACCTTGGCTCCGAAGCTCCGCTTCGAGGCCGGCCTCACCCATTAAGAAATATTCGACCTGGCCGAATTTGCTCCTGAGGTACTCCGCCGTGGCGCGGCCGCTGGTCATAATCTCGTTCGAGTCGACGGGGACATCGATTTCCGCGAGCCTTTCTCGGACCGTCTCTGCCGTGTCGGTCGAGTTGTTGGTGAGAATCATCAGCTTCTTCCCCTTCGCCCTCAGCTGGCTGACTATTCGCGTGCCACCTATCTTTACGCGGCTCTCTTTGCCTTTGTAGAAGACGCCGTCTAGGTCAAATAGAAACAGCCTCTTTCGCGACAGATCGAGTCTTGCCATCGATGGTTACACCCTTGGGGGTCCGAGACCCACAAGTCTCCGGTGCAGCCTCCCCTGGCAATCGTTTTAAAAGCAGTTCGGGCAGTTCACGCCGATGAACTTCTCGTATTACCTGCCGACGAGGATCGTCTTCGGCTTCGGGGCGCTGCAGTCGCTCCAAAAGGAGGCAAGCCAGTTCAACACTGCCAAGGCCCTTCTCGTGACAGACAGAGTTATGGTCAAGACCGGAGTGGTCGAAAGGGTCGTAAAGGCGCTGGGGGAGGCGACTGTGGAGGTCTACGACGGGGTCGAAGCCGAGCCCAGGATTGATGTGGCCCAGTCTGTCGGCGAGCGGGTCCGTCAGGGAGGTTACGGCCTGGTCGTCGGCGTCGGCGGAGGCAGCTGCATGGATATGGCGAAGGTTGCCGCGGGGCTGGCGACCAACCCAGGGCCTGCCCGCGGCTTCGTAGGGAACAACCTCTTCGTAAAACCCTCACTACCGTCCATCATGGTCCCTACGACGGCGGGCACGGGCGCGGAGCTGACGGTGACGTCCATGGTCACCGTCGACGGACACAAACAATGGATCAACAGCCCATTCCTGCTCCCGAACGTCGCCATCGTTGACCCGGAGCTTACGATGACCATGCCGCAACCTGTGACTGCGGCGACGGGCCTGGACGCCCTCTGCCACAACGCCGAGGCATACCTTTCGGCCGCCGCGAGTCCGATAACCGACTCGATTGCCCTTGAGGGGGTCCGGCTCATTTCCGGCAACCTCGAGCGAGCCTTCGACGATGGCAGCGACCGGGAGGCGCGCGAGTCGATGAGCCTAGGGGCGCTGCTGGGCGGGATCTCTCTCCAGGCTAAGATGGTCTACGGGCACTCCATAGGTTACACCATTGCAACCAGGTTCAGGTTACCTCACGGCGTCTCCTGCGGGATTCCACTGCCATACGTCATCTCCGGCTATGCCGCGGCCTGCGCCCCCAAGATGTCAAAGCTGGCCGACGCTTTCGGAGTTGACGCAGGAGGGCAAGAACCCGCGAAGTTGGGCGGTGCGATAGGGCGGAGAGTGATCGAGCTGCTAAAGCACCTGAGGATACCGACCAACATGAAGGAGCTTGGAGTGAAGGAGGAGGAGCTGCCGGCTTTGGCGCGCGAGTGCCTCGACATGTATCCGAGGCCCAACAGCCCCCTCGTCTTCGATCAGGGGAGCATGTACGCCTTCTACCAGACGATGTGGGAAGGAAGGCTGTCCGCCTGAGAGCGCCCGAGCCGATGGCGCTACAGCCTCACGTCGACCGTGAGGAACCGCTTCACTCGCTGACGAGTCTGAAGGCTACGGTCTCCAGCTACTCTTCTAGCGCGTAGCCCATCAAATCCATGATGCCATCCAATGGTGAACGGCCTTCCCTTGTACACCTACACAAGTGCCTCCGCTTCCCCATTGTACTCCCCGACGAACCCGACGAGCTTTGCTGTCGGGTCCTCCTTCGATCAAGTCGCCCCTCAGCAACGCCGATACCGTTACGATAACGTCACCTCCAGGAGTATCCTCCGAGTCCCTGATGCCATCCTCAGATGGGTGTACCAGGTTTTGTATAGGTCCATGAACGATTTGAGGCTATCCAGCGTGTTCGAGGGTAGGCCGTCGTAGAACAGTCTGGCCCTCTCCTCGAGCCCTGAGGACTCCTCTGTGGCGTTCCTCTCCCCGAACGTGATGTGACGCCACTTCAGGCCGTACATGTCCAGCGCCCCTGGGTACCACGGCCCTCCGTCCAGGGGGACGACGCGCCGGTTGGTGCATGTCTCCATCGTCCTCTTCTGGAAGACTAGGGTGTTGATGGAAGACCTGCAGCAGAACGCGTAGACCGCCAGGAGCTCCCTGGTGTCCGTGTCAATCGCAGCCCAGGCAATGACCTGCCTCCCTTGGACCTTCAGCCTTGTCTGGTCGACGGCTTCGAGCCTCCTCTCCCTCCTGGCACCCTCGAGACGATTCCTTTCATCGCAAGGACCCATCTGAACGCAGGCACGTGGCTGACTGGGATCATGCCACTCCGGTGTGTCATCTCTCTGTAGGAGAATCCACTGATGTAGAGCAGGCACGCAAGAACCTTGCTCCCCAGCGGTCTCTTATTCCTTCTGAAGATGTGTGCATCCTGGACGGCTTTCGGAAGCGTGTTGTAGGGTCTCACAATTCGCGATACGTTCTGGGGGCCGTTCAGCTCCCATTGCAAGACGGGTAGACAATCAGCTCAAGAATGGCTTATCGCAACGGCACCCCTTATCCACGCTTATATAATCGGCCTCCACGCCGGTGGGACGTTGTCTTCCGGTAAAATGGAAGATAGCAAGATAAGCACCGATTTATTGCCGAGGTTGGACAGGTTACCTACAACATCCTGGCACTATAGGATTCTCCTGATTTTGGGGAGCGGGCTGTTCCTCGAGGGCTTCAGCGTCAGCGTCGCAGGTTCGCAGCTGGGGGTGATATCCCACGTCCTCAACCTGATTCCCTTCGAAAGCCTCTCCGTCACGCCAATCTTCCTGATAGGCGAGCTCTTCGGAGCGGTCTACCTCGGTCACTTGGCCGACACGCGCGGACGGAAGCTGCTCTTCATGGTGAGCCTCGCAATTATAATGGCAGGTGACGTCATAGTGGGGCTGCTGTTCGTGGCCAACGCACTGAACTTCGCGAGCCTCGCAGTTCTTAGGGCCATCACAGGCTTCGGCGTCGGCGGCGAGTTCGGCGCGTCCATCTCGGCCCTCCAGGAGTTCACACCGGCTAGAATCAGGGCCTTCTTCACGGGGACGGGAAACGCCGTGCTCTTCGACCTGGGGGGCGTCATCGCATCCTTCACCGCCTTCTTCCTGCTGTCCGTCCTCCTTCCATCCACAGCCGTCGGAGCAGCATTCCTCGTCGGTGTGGTGATAGCTGTGGCCATATTCATCGGACGGGTGGGACTGCCGGAGTCTCCCAGGTTCCTGCTTTCGAAGGGAAGGACCGAGGAAGCGACGAGGGTGGTCGAAAGGATCGAAGAATCGGCGAAGAAGGCAGGGAAGCCGCTCCCGCCGGTACAGCCTATCGAGATCGACTTCGCGGGGTCTGAGGCAGGGGGATACGGCAGGTTGTTCACTGCGTACCGTAACAGGCTGATCCTGGCATGGACGCTGAACTTCACGGAGACCTGGCCGTACTACTCGGCTTTCTCTGTGATTCCGTTGATACTGACCAAGGTGTTCAATTACCCTGGCTCTACGGTGGCGCTGCTGCTCGCGACCATAACCGGCGCCGGAGTCCTCGGGGTCTTCGTTATGTCCTACGTCCTCGACGCGGTTGGCCGTCGGTCCGGCATAACAATCTCGTACGGGGTGGCCGGGCTCCTGTCCATCGTGATCGGTCTGATCGTGACTTCAATCTCGTTCTCGTCTTTCATCGCCCTGCTCATCATACTGTATTTCTTCGTGTACGCTGCCGCAGGAGTTCTCTATCCCCAGATTGGTGAGATGTTCCCGACCAAGGCGAGGGGCTCGGCTCTGGGGACCGCAGTCGGCTTTGGGAGGCTGGGAGGCATACTGGCGCCTTTCGCCCTGGCATCGTTCATAGGAACGGTAGGCGGGCTCCTGCCTGTGTTTGTCATCACTGGGGTGGTGTTGCTAGTAGGCGCCGCCGCCGAGATTCTATTCGGCCCGGAGCTCAAGAAGAAGAGCCTGGAAGAATCTGCCAGAGTTTGAGAAGGGCCTTCGGCCCCGCCTGGTCAAGAAGACTTGCCCTCTCGACCTGATTGTGGCAGGACTGGTCAGAATCCGAACGAGAGGCTGGCCGGAAGATACTACGTGAAGACAATGGCCAGCGCCGCCAAGGCGAATGGCACCTTCATGCTGAGCGTGTTCTTGGAAGTGTAGTCGGTCGCCCTGATCATGGTGAAGGCGATCGCTCCTGCTGCGACGACCGTGACTGGTGTGACTGCGCCGTTGATGATGGCCAGGGACGTGGTCCCTCCCCGCCTCTCTCTTTCTTGGACGTCCCTCTGGCCTACGCCGGCGCCGCCGGTCCAGCCGACAGCGACCTCGCCCTCGGGAAGACCCTCCCTTCCTCTGCCCTCGTGTGCAGGTCGAAGAGGTCTTTCAGCTCAGCTTGGTTGGCCTCAAGCCCGGAGTCAGACATGGAAGCGAGCTCGCCAGCCTTCTTCATCAGCAGGTATATCGGTCTGTGCTGCTGGAAGACCTTGATCTCCTCTGCGGCCCCTTTGGCTCCAAGCTTCCCGATCAGAAGCCCCAGGATATGGGACTCCTCGTCGGCGATGTGCTGCCTGAACACCGGGTCCAGCTTCTTCAGCTCCGTCCGCACGGCTTCGTAGTCGTTCCGGGAGGCCGCCTCCCGCGCCCTGGCGAGCCCTTCCCCCATCAGCATGTGCTCCCCGACGAGCGTCGCCACCAGCTCCTCGAGCTTCATCTTCCGGGGGCGGTAGCTGGCGCCATCCATGCCGCCTGGCTCGGAAGCGGCGCCCTTCAGCGTTTTCCCTCTCCGGCCCTCTTCTTTTTTTGAGCTTTTTCCTTCGTTGGTGCCTAAGTGCTCCCGCTGCGGCTTGCGCCGTTGAGATTCTGCCGGGGCCTCCTCTTCCCGCTGGCGCTGGCAGCGTCCCCCCTCCTCCCGCTGGTCCTGCTCGCCCTGGTCCCTGCCGTCGTGTTTCGTCCCTTCCATCGCAAGGAGTACGGCCGTCTTTCGATGACACCTCGGGGGGAGGTCGTCAGGAGCCGCTCGGAGAGGTCAGCGCGGACTGGCTCTTCCGGAGAGGGATCAGGTACGCCCACGAGCAGCCCGTCTTCGACCCGCGCGGGCGCAGGGTGGGAGTCCCCGACTTCTACCTCCCTGACTTCGGCGTCTACGCGGAGTACTGGGGGCTTGTCGGGGCTGTCAGCGGGTAGGAGAAGCGGATGGCGCTTAAGATAGAGCGGCACCTCAGGAACGGGGTCAGGGTGGTGTCCCTCTACCCGGGCGACCTGCGCGACCGCGGCTCTGCGCTCGGGTCCAGGCTCGGACGGGTGTAAGAGAGGCGCAGCGGAGGAGCAGTGAACCCTCATGCACGGCTCACAGGCTAAAGTTGGGTCAGACCTTGGCCAGCATGGCAAGGAGGTCCTTGTTCTTGCTGATGACGCCTTTGGCGATTCGCGTGAACTCCTTGTCCGGTATAGCTTTCGCCGTCTTCAGTTTTTGGGCCATCGGCTACCTTCCCATTCCGCGCTCCGTTAAATGCCTTGCTACCCACCTTTCGACTTCAATCTCCGGAATCTTGCCGGATGCAACGCCGATGAGTAGTTCAAAGGTCTCATCTGCCTGCGGAGCCAGTTCGTAGTCATTGGCCTCCAGGAACGATTCTGCAAGGCCGAAGGCGGTTCGCTTGTTCCCGTTCAGAAATGGATGGACAACGATTACGTTGTACAACAGGAAGGCCGCTTTCTTCACGACGGCCTGTCTCCTGGGCAGCCTGTCCCCGATGTCCTTGACGGCATCCAACAGGTAGTCTAGGTTGGATCTGCTGACGAACCCTCGCTCTCCACCCGAGGCCCTGATGGTCAGGTCATAGAGCTCCGAGACCTGGTCTGCCGATGGGTACTTGATTTCCTCGCTCAATCTTCGCAGCGCCTTCTATGACGTATC
>JAJYNM010000021.1 GCA_021786335.1 archaeon | reverse complement strand
CAGAGTCGTCCAGGGGATGGTGTCGCAGTTGCAGTCCATGGGTCTGATGCCCCAGATGAGGGAAGTAGGGTTCTCCAAGATTATCATGACCCTGACCGAGTCGGAGTACGACCTGTTCGGCCTCAGGCTCGACGTCAATGAAATCTATGACTTGGACATCCGGAACGGTTCGATTACAATGAGGAAGATCACGGAAGGGACCTGAGGACGTTGAGCGGCCCAAGGGTAGGAGACAAGGCCCCGGACTTCACCCTCCCAGCACAGGATGGACGGACGGTGTCGCTGCATGAGTTCGCCGGCACGAAGAACGTGGTCCTCTACTTCTATCCGAAGGACTTCACCATGGGGTGCACACAAGAGACAAAGGCATTCGGTGAAAGCTACGAAGGCCTCTTGGAGATGGGAGCAGAGGTGATCGGCATAAGCTCCGACTCGGCCGAGAGCCATAACGGTTTCGCAAAGGAATGTGGGGCCAGATTCCCGCTGCTCGCTGACGCAGGGGGGAAAGTCAGAGCTGAGTACGGCGCGAAGTCGATGGGCCTCATCCCTGACCGGGTCACTTTCGTCATAGACAAGAAAGGTGTCGTAAGGCACAAGTTCTCGTCGCAGCTCAAGCCAAGGCAGCACATCGCCGAAGCGATTGAGGCTCTGAAGGCAATCCGAGACTGACCGCGCAGGTCGACTGACCACCAGTATCCCCGAAGCTGGCAATCGTACATGAGACGTGACGAGGAAGGGACTGTGGATTAGAGCTTCACCATGACTTCAGCGGTCGCAACAGGCGCAAGTTCCAATGGCCCCGGCTTCACGGCCCCGCCGACCACTGCTCCGAATGGTTACACAGCACGATTTGTGGTGCGGCCTCCGGGATTCGAACCCGGGCGAGTGGCTTGGGAAGCCACTATCCTAACCACTGGATCAAGGCCGCACTACCCGCCCCCTTGAACAGAAATGGTATAAACCAAGCAGTTTCTCCGTTCCAAGCTTGTCGACCGAGCAGATTCTGTCCAAGTTGGCTCCGCGGCTGAGGAAGCTTGACACGGGCGCCTATGAGAAGGGCTACAGGGCAGGAGGCGCCCAAGGACGGACGAGCACTCACCAGCTACTGGCCGACCTCCTCGGCTCGATGAGGATCGAGTTCAAGGAAGACGTAGCGGTTCCTGGGGCTGGGAGCCTCAGGGCAGATTTCCAGGTTAACGGCACTTTGGTGTTCGTCGAGCCCAAATTGGACGAGAGAGAATTGAGCCTCCTCAAGGGAAAGAGCTGCATTGTAATCAGGAGGGACGCGCTGAGAAGCGACCGGTTCGACCACGGCATAAGAGTGCTTGGCCTGGGCGAAGAGGGGCGGGTGCAGACCATATTTCTGGACGACCCGTCCTTTAACTTTGACTACGCGCACATCCTCCCGAAGACAGAGAAATGCTCAGTGATGCACGGGCACACCTCCAGCGTGCTCGTGGAAGTGGGGGGGAGACCAATTGAAGGGATGGTCGTTGATTTCGGCGTAGCGAAACAGATCGTCAGGGAAGCAGTCAAAGGTCTCGACCACAAGCTCTTCATTCACGGGAAGTATGTGACGTCAGTAGACCGGAGGAGCGTATCGCTGAAGTTCGACACGGTCCATGGAGAATTCGCAATCAAGGCCCCTAAGGACACCACAGTGTTGCTGGATGGAGAGGCAACCGTCGAGAACCTGGCGAGGGAAGTGCTTTCTAGGATTGCCCCCAAGATGCCAGAGAACGTGACCTCCGTGGGAGTCTACGTATACGAAGGGCTGAACAAGGGGAGTCACATCCTGGCGAAGATCCACCAGGAAGGTGCGCGATCGGCACGAAGGAAGCCGTAGCGCTCCTTTCAGGCGGGATAGACTCCGCTACCGCGCTTCTGCTTGCCAAGGAGACGTACAGGGTCAGGGCGCTCACCTTCGAGTACTGCGGGGTAGCTGACAGCGAACTCCGGTCCGCCAAGGAAATGGCGGCAAAACTCGGCGTGATAGAGCACCGGTTCGTGAGGCTCCCTGACCTTAGGGAGGCCGCTGACATCACCGGAGCCAGTTTTTGGGGCCTCCCGCCGACATACATCCCGCTCAGGAACAGCGTGTTCTACTCCTTCGCTGCGTCCTATGCCGAAGAGGTCAGGGCGTCGGCCATAGTAGGAGGGCACAACAAAGACGACACAGCCGTCTTCGCGGATGTGAGCGCGGCCTTCTTCGCTGCCCTGGAGAAGGCGTTCCGCGCCGGGTCCCCGATTCTGAGGAGGGGGAGGCTCAGGATCGTCCGCCCGCTAAGGCAGATGAGAAAGCCCCAGGTCGTTAGGCTGGCAAGTTCGATGGGGGTTCCCTTCGGACTCACCTGGAGCTGCCACAGGGATGGAAAGGAGCACTGCTGGAAGTGCGCCGGGTGTCTCTCGAGGAGGGCGTCGTTCGGAGAGGCAGGGGTTGAGGACCCTCTTGCGACAGGCGGAGGAAAAGTTACTTAAGGGGTGGCCGAAGGTTTGAGAACTCATTGAGGCGACCAGACAGAGCAACGGACGCCCTAGACTACATTGATGCTACTGCCGACGTGCAGGCTGAGGTCGCTCAAATGCCAGTGGACGCCGGTATCGCTAACCTCAGAGTGATTGGCAGCTCTGGGAGCATCACCATGCCCATCGAGCTTTCAATCCAGACTTCCACAGGGCTCCACAGGGGAGTTCACATGAGCCGGATGGTGAAGGCAGCGAACAGCAGAAAACCGAGGGGGGTGGAGCAGTGGCTCAGATGGATTTGCAAAGAGGTGAATCAGACCCAGCCTGGGTCCAGCGTCACTGCAGACTTTGAGCTCCCCTACGAAGACCAGTTCGTGAAGGTCACAATGAGGGCTACGGAACGCGGCGCGGTCACCTACAAGTACGTTTTGGACGGGATGACGGCCTGTCCATGCTCTAAGAAGATGATAGGGGTGGGGCACATGCAAAGAGCTCAACTGACGGTTTTCCTGAAGAGCAACAAACCCCTCGATTCGATTGCCGTCGTCGGAAGAATCGCGGAGTGCTTTTCAGCCTTTCCCATCGAACACATGAAGAGGCTGGATGAAGCGAAGAAGATCCTCGAGGCGCAATCCAACCCGAAGTTCGCGGAGGATATCGTCAGAGAGTGCGTCAGCAGGTTCCCTAACGCCCTCTTCATAGGCGGAAGGTGCTTCGAATCGATACACTCCCACGACGCAGTCGCCACGTGGTCTTCGAGGCCAGGCTGGATGCCGATCCTCTAAGAGAAGGGCCCCCAGACTTAAATCGAGAGCGACGCCGCAGCACGTCGGGTTGACCGACCTTCTCATTGGCACGTCTGGCTGGTCGTACAACGAATGGAATGGGGTTTTCTACCCGAACTCTTCGGTCAACAAGCTGTCATACTACTCCAGGCTCTACGTCACTGTGGAAGTCGACTCGACGTTCTACGCCTACCCCTCTAAGGGGATGGTGCTCGGCTGGGCAAGGTATACGCCCGAGAAGTTCGTCTTCTCGGTGAAGCTCCCCAGGCTGATTACCCACGACAAGAAGCTCGACCTGTCTCAGGGCGTCGAAGCGGACCTTGTCAAGTTCCTAGGCCTTCTGAAGCCGCTCATAGCCGCGGGGAAACTAGGACCCATCTTAGCACAACTCCCGCCGAGCTACACCTTCCAAGATGACTTTCAGAGGCTGAAGGACTTCTTTGACATGGCCCCCGAAGACCTGATGTTCGCGGTCGAGTTCAGGCACCCATCGTGGCTGAAGGAAGAGGTCTGGTCTTATCTCAGGGGCAGGAACCTGGCGAACGTTATTGTCGACGAGCCGCTCCTCCCTCCAGACACAGTCGTGACCGCTGACTTCGCCTTCGTGAGATGGCACGGGAGAGGGAGCAGGCCATGGTACAACTACAGATACAGCGACAGCGAGCTCGACGGATGGGTCCCGAAGATAAGAGACGTCACGTCCAGGGCGAAGAACACGTTCGGCTACTTCAACAACCACTTCAGGGGGTTCGCAGTAGAGAATTCGCTCAAGATGATGGAAAAGTTGGACGTGTCGACCCCTCTTCAGAACGAAGCGAGGGAGAAGGCGACCAAGTTCATCGCGACCGGGAGGAGGGATGCAGGGGAAGGGAGCATACTCGAATTCCTCGGGGCGGGGAGCGACAAGTGAAGGCGGCTCTTCTGCTGGACGGCGAGGCGCCCAAGGTCAAGCCGGAGGAGTTGGGCAGGATCGTCATGAAGGCTGGCATCAAGGTGGGAAGGGCGGGTGCGGACTTCGGGATCGTCGTAGGAGGGGACGGGCGGTTCAGCAGATACGGGCGAACCGAAGAGCTCCCGCTGCTTTTCGTGGGGGTTAAATCCAAGGGGGCCGTCGGGTCCAAAGCCCACCTCGCTCAGACCGGCCTCGACGAGCTCCCAGAAGCGCTCGCAAGAATCAGGTCCGGCGGATACGAAATAGACGAACACCCGCGATTGAGGGTCTTCAAGGGGGCCAGGGTCCTTGGGGAGGTGTTCACAGACGTCTACCTTCAGAGAGGGGATGAGGGGAGCTGTCTCCGTTACAAGTTGAGGGTCTCAGAAAACGGAGTTAGGTTCGAAGAGGCAGCCATAGCAGACGGGGTGGTGGTCACCACGCGAGCGGGTTCCACGGGCTACTATTCTTATGTCGACAGGATCAGAGGGAACATGATCGAGCCATCCGCATTCGCCCACGTCGGGAAGGACGAAGTGGGAATATGTCACATCAACCCCACCTACACCGAAAGGCTCGGCGCCGGGACTCACCCATTGAGATACACGGTCCCGTGGGGGAGCAAGATAGAGATCTCGCTGTTCAGGGAGGCGGACGCCAGGCTCTTCGGGGTCGCAGACAGCCGGGCGGGGATCAAGGTCTCGATGGGGGAGAAGGTGTCGATAACGGCAGGCAAAGAGGTCACGAGGGTACTGACGCTGAGGTGACGGCTTCGGAGGTCAGGGGGATAGCCTCACATAGGTGGCCATGTACCTGACCATCTCCTTCTTTTGACGCTCTTGGAAGCCTCCGTTTTCATCTGTGCCGGGGTTTGGCCAGCCCAATTCCATCGCGCCAGAATACGACTCCTGAGCATTCCCCAATAGTCACTGATCTTCCTGGCAACGAGTATATACTCGCTATTCCTCGGCCTCAGTGGTGATTCAATGGCAGAGCCCAGAAGGCAAGACTTCAGGAGAGTGCAAAAGACAGGGGGAGACAGCTTCGTGGTCTCTCTTCCGAAGAGCTGGGTCATCGACTTGGGATTGAAGGCGAAAGACCCCGTGGCCGTGCTCGTGCAGCCTGATTCTTCGCTCCTGATAGTCCCTAGGAGAGACATACGGACAGGCGCCAAGTCAGAGGCCACCCTTGAAACCTCCCCGGGCCTCGACAAAGACTTCTTGCTGAGGCATTTCATCTCCTATTACCTGGCAGGCTATGACACCATACGGGTCGCCATCGGAAGATCTGATCCTAGACTCAGAGGGTTCATCAGGGAGGGTATTCGACGTAAACTAATCGGGGTAGAGATAATTGAGGAGTCGTCAGGGGGCATACTCACTCAGTGCCTCTCTGGCTACGTCGACCTCCCGCTGAAGAAAGCGCTAGAGCGGATGGCCATCATTGCTGGGGGAATGCTGACCGATGCTGTCGGGGTCCTTCAGGGTGGGAACAAGGGGATGTCAGGAGAAGTCGTAGAGCGGGACGACGAGGTAGACAGATTTTACCACTTTCTCCTTAGACAACTCAACATTGCAGTGAGGGATAGGTCAGTGATTCAGGAGATAGGCCTGAAATCAACGAGAGACTGCCTGGGATACAGACTTGTGGTCAAGAACGTCGAGAGAGTAGCCGACCATGCGGCGAGCATAGCCGCCGACGCAGAGAACCTCGGCAACCTTTCGGAACAGGCCGTCAGGAAAGTCACTGAGATGACAGCGCTATCCAAGAAGGTGTTCGACAGCTCCGTCACCTCTTTGCTCCGACTCGATGGTAAGATGGCAGAAGAAGCCATAGCCAAGTCGAAGGATGCCCTGCTGATGGAGGAGAGAGTAAGCGGTGAGGTGCTGGCGCCGAGGATGAGTGGGGCTCAGGTCGCCTCCGCGAAGTTGATGTTCGAGAGTATCAGGAGGGTCGCAGAATATGGGTCTGATATAGCAGAAATCGCCATAGACCTCACCGTCGCGGATCCCCAAGCTGTCTGAGGAACTGGATGGTCCTCAGGGATACTCAGGGAGGTCGCAGGTCTTCTCCAACATCGCTAAGAGCAGAGCCTCGCCACGTTCGGTTAGCGCCAGCTCTTCTTCGATGCCAACGTCTGTCATGGTCGATACCACGTCAATGAAGTACTCCCGCTGAAGCCAGCCGAGAAGTCTGTCAAAGGCCGCAGGGGACAACCTGGTACGCCTGCGAAATACGTTGGTGTCAGCCCGCTTCGAACCGACGAGGGCAAGCAGGGCCAATAGACTCCGGTCGTCCAATTCGCCTCGGAAGACAGCATCACCGAGGCTTGATTTTTCTTGTATTTGCATCGGACCGAAGGACACACGGGTTCGCTAAAACGGTTCTCGATGAGGTCCATTGGGCAATCATATACTATAGTGTATCACTTCGCATGACGAACGGAGGCCGAACAACCAGTTGTGAGAGAAGGGTTTGGCAACCACCGGGACAAGGAAGGCGACGTGCTTCAGACCTAGCGGAAGGTTGAATGGTGCGACCGTTGGAGTCGCGGCCATGGGGTGGTACTACCATACCTGCCCAAAGTGCCGCGAGAAATCTCGGAAACGAGTGCTACGGACCGAGAGAAAGTCCGCCGAGAGGGTGGAACTGTCTAGGGGAGTCTGGATGACCAGAGGAGGGGTTCAGGTCAAGGAGCCATTCCATGTTTGGGTGTACTCCTACGAGGTGGAGCATGAATGCAGGTCCTGCAAGCACAGATGGACCGAATACGTCACGAAACAGAGGCCTTGGTAAGCGGACAGGAAGCAGGCAAGGCAAATCTGGGCGGAATCCCGCAGAAGAGGAACTTTCGAGGTGGCCCATGTGGAATGCTTCGCTCTCAGAAAGGCGAAGACATAGGACCAGCAGTCCGGCGGATTTCAACGGCATAGTCCAACCGAAAGAGCGTCTAGCGCAGCTCGAGTAGCTGGATGACCGTGCAAAGATGCAACAGATATTGCAGAGAGCATGCATGCCTGTAAATGCTGCAAAGGCGGATGAACGACTTGCTATGGGATCTGCTCGGGCAAGGACATCGAATCGGGCGCACCTATTGGATGTTCGAACATAGTTCGTATGCTTCTCCCGACTCCTCTTCCTTTCGGTTCCCAGAGCAAAAGCCTTAGGCTGGCATACCGGATAGCTTTCTTGCGCGGTCGACTTTTGCAGGGGATTCTTGACTTTCGTTGATTCAGTCTGTTGGATTCTGCCCTCCCTGCAGCTTAGAGACCTGCATTCATGCCTTTGCGATTGGGGAGCCGAACGTGGAGAGTGCGAGATTGAACGAACGATGAAGACGAGTCCATCTGATTGTGCTTCGTTGAAAAGAATGTCGAGGAGACAGACGTCCCGTTACTCCAACGGTCGGAGCAATACCAGTGGGTCGGAATCGTTACGCGTGTATATAGACTTCATGGGAGTGACTAAGGACGATGCAGACCTACCTCAAGAGTAGTGCAGGCACGCACCGACGTAAGAGCGGTTGACCTTGCAGAACATAGATCCAGTCTTCTTCCTAACTCCTATCATCGTCCTAGGGTTTAGTGTCGGGCTGGTGCTGTATTTGCGCCTCAGGGGGCGTTTCTCTGCTTGGGTGCTTCTCACCTCGCTTATCGCGTATGGGGGGGCGATAGCCCTCAAGGTCGTCTTCCAGACATTTACTCTTCGATCCTTCGAAGCTGCGGTCGGCGGGAGTCAGGTCGCCCTGGGCGCATACTTCGGACTTCAGACGGTGATCTTTGAGGTAGGGGGCGCATTCTTAGTCGCGCGGTATGCCTTCTCAAAGGGGAAGATACGGGCTGACGATGCAGCTGCTTACGGAGCAGGCCTTGCGTTTTGGGAGAATGGAGTGTTGGTAGGGGCCACCTTACTTTTGGATTACATCGTCTACACCCTCGTGCTTTCTGGCGGAGGCGCCGGTGCCCAGCAACTCTTTGCCATCCTGGAAAAGGAGTCTCCTTCCCTCTTCTACGTCCCGTCCGAGGCCTTGCCCCTGGTCGGCTACGCGGTCCTGGAGAGGGCCTCTTCTCTCCTAGTACACTTTTCTTGGGGCCTCCTCTGCGTCTTCGCTGTGGTTTTCAGGAGGAGGCTTTTCCTTTGGTTGGCTCTCCCCATGGGTCTGGTGGATTTCCTACCGCCCTTCTCTGCGCGCCTGGGCATCCCTGCTTTCGAAGCGTTGCTCTTCGGGCTGAGCCTCCTCAGCCTCTGGGTGGCCCTTGCTTCCACCACCGGGGCCAGAAGGGAAATTGGATGAGAACATCCGACAGTGGTGGCAGGAAGGTCAGGCTATCTTTTTCCGTATCAACTTCAGGCGAGCGAATTTTTTTGACAGGATTTATCTTGTCCTCGACGCAGTAGTCCCACTCATCGTCGCTCAGACGATCGGGGAACGGGTGACCTCGGAGTAGCTGCCCTCGCCGTCGTGTCAGAAACTCTCCCGTTGATGCTTCTGGTGTTCGCTGCCTAGGAGGAATCGGGGCGTTGAAGTTCTTCATCAGCGACAAGTCCGAGTAGTCTACGGATATCTAACCGCGTATGGAGTTGGAACCTACGACACATTCTGGTCCACGGTCCTTGGCGCTCTTGGACTGCTGAGTATGGTACTCTTTGTTTCCTTCGGCAGAACGGCTGTCATCGCAGTCGCGACTGGCAGGACGATTCCCTTTGGCGAAATCTGACTGTTGTTGATATATTCCATCCATCTCGGCTATGCGGCGGCCGCGTTCATGAGCATGAGCCGCATAATCTGGTCGTTCCTTTCCACCCGGATTGCAGGCGTGAGTAGCCCCGTGGGATTGGCACACGTTCTAGGGGTCTCCCCAGTGCTGGCTGTGCTGCTGCTCTCCAGCGCAGTAAGTCCTGGCGCGTTTGGTCTTCTCACCCCGACAGCTACCGTGGTCCTGGTCGTGGTAGTGATCTCCATGATGATAACACCGAACAAGTAGTTGGTCGGAGAGAGGTTGCTGTCAGCTGCATGACAAACGGGGCGCAGAGCACGTGAGCGCTGGGGAGGCCAGAGGCCGGTTGACGACGCTGCGCTTGGCAGGGGTGACCTCGGGATACTTCGGTAAGAAGGTGATTGTTGGCATCTCCTTCACGGTCGACGAGCCAGCGGACAGAGTTGTCCTGTACTCGTCCCACAACCAAATGTCGTTCAACGCTTAAACAAACCGTTGAAACCATCCCTCAGAACGAAGACAGCGTTTTCAATCGCCTGTCGGCGGATTCAGGTGACTCTACTCGGTGCAGCAACTCATCTTCCCCACATCCCTGTAGAACGACTGGGCAACCAGCTTGACCGCTTCGGAGAGCGTCGGGAAGACATGGACTGTGTCGATGATGTCGTCTATCGTCAGTTTGAACTTTACTGCCAGCACGCCTTCGTGGATTAGGTCTGCAGCGTGGGGAGCCAAGATGTGCAAGCCCACCACCCGCTTTGTCTTGCTGTCGGCTACGAGCTTTATCAGCCCTCTAGTGTCTCCCATGATGCGTGCCTTCGGAACCATATCCAGAGGTAGAACGCCACAGGCGCACTTAATCCCCTGTCCATTGGCCTGGGCGTCTGTCAGCCCCACGCTCGCCACCTCAGGAAATGTGAACACGGCACTGGGAACCTCCCTTGAGTCAATCCTCTTCTTGCCTTCTCTGAAGGCGTTGTTCACTGCGACCGCACCTTCCTTCGCCGCGATTGTCTCGAGCATCGGCTCACCGATGACATCCCCCGCAGCCCAGACATGAGGAGCCCGCGTGTGCATTTCATCATTGACCTTCACGAAGCCATGAGAATCGAGCTCAGCCCCCGCTATGTCGGCAGAGAGATGGTCGGTATTGGGAACCCTTCCAGAGGCGAACAACAGCTGGTCAGCCCGGAACACCTTCTCATGACCTTTCACCGTGCAACGGACGACTCGCGTTTCTCCCCTCTGAACGACCTCCGTGAGCTTAACTCCTGTCTCTATGTCGATGCCTTCGTCTTGCAGGTATCCCTTCAGCGCACCCGAGATTTCTGGCTCGTGCTCAGGCAGGATTCTATCGCTCCGCTGGAGGACGGTCACCTTTGCCCCGAAATGTGCATACATCTGCGCAAATTCTAATCCAAGGGCCCTGCCGCCCACCACGATCATTGACTGAGGAAGTTTCTTCAGGCTGAGCGCCTCTTCGTTAGTGAGGTACCCTACCCCACCGACGCCTTTCACTGGGACCACCTTGGCCCTAGCTCCAGTGGCTATCAGGAACTTCTTCGCTTTGAGAACCGTGCCTCCAACCTTCACCTCTTTCCCGGAAACGAAACGTCCCAGCCCTGGCACATACTCGACATTTTGCAGACCATTGAGGACGTCGGCATATTTCTCATTCCTGAACCTCTCCACCAGGGCATCCTTCTCCTCTATCGCTTTCTTGAAGTCAAGCCTGGTTCTGCCATATTGGATGGCGCCGAAGGAAGATTGAGTCAGCCCATGAAACGCGTTTCCGACAGTAATCAAGTTCTTGCTCGGCACGCAGCCCACGTTGACGCATGTCCCACCAACTGTCGCCCCCGGGGTCGCGTTCCCGCCAATCATCGCGGTCTTGATGCCGAGCTCATCAGCCTTGATGGCGGCCGCGAACGCTGCCGAACCCTGTCCAAGTATAATCAGATCGTAACCTTTCGTGTTCATTCTACCTTTCCAGCAAGTCGCAATTCAGGAGGCTGCCGGCACATTTCCGCAGATGATTCGCCACTATTTCCAAAATCGGTAAGACTGTTCCTTTGCTCAGGGAACAGATTCCAGACTTCCCCTGGCGCGCTACTGTGATCAACCCGCAGATTACGAGACACCGGAGGTTGTGGGAGCGTCTGCTTCAGACCGGTTTCCTCACTGGTCTGCATTAGACTCATGGCTGCTCGTTCGCGAAGCGCGTGGAGTATGCGTACTCGCATAGGGCTGACAATGCTTGGAAGAGGACCACGTGGGGC
>JAJYNM010000018.1 GCA_021786335.1 archaeon | reverse complement strand
GTCGTCCTCCCTCTCACCCCCTTTCCAGAGAGCTGCGTCTCGATGATACCTTTCCTCGACAGCTCGTTGACGTCGCTCCATACCTGGGTATGGTGGTACGCAGTCACATTCCTCCCCTCGCAGAGGGCAGAATAGCTCTTCTCCACTTCCCCTATGGTGACATAGGTCGAGGCCTCCTTCTTCAGGAGCGAAGAGATGGCCATGAGCAACAATTTCTGGTGGGTGGTCAGGTAAGATAGCTCCTCTTTTCTCAGCTGCGGCGGGAGCGAAGCCTTGGCAGACCTCACGTACTCAGGCAGCACGCGGGGGGACCCGGAGTCGTCAGCCAGCTTTCCCGCGCGCCAGAGCAGATCCAGCGCGTATCTGGCATCCCCGTAGGTCCCTGCTATGTCTGCAGCCAACTGGATGATGTCATCGTCAACGGAACCGTCGCTGAAGGCCTCGCTGCGCGAGTTCAAGATGTCAGCGAGCTGCTCCGACGGGTAGCTGTCGAGGGCAATCTCGTTCCATTGGAGGGAGCTCAACGTGCTCAGGTCCACCTTCTTGAGGTAGTCCGTCGTCTTCGATATGAGCAGCGATGAGAGGACCTGGGCCCCTGGTGACATCTCCCTCAGCCTGGTTATGGTGTAGAGCGATGCAGGATCAGACAGCACGAGCGAGTCCACTTCGTCGAAGGCCATGACTAGGTGCATCCTGTTGTTCCTCAGCTCGTCGACCAGCGCGGCGAGGAGCTCCTCGAAGCTGTAGCCTCTGGTGGGGTAGTTCTGCCCCAACGACTTCAACGCCTTCACCATGATGGCCTGGAGGGTTCTGTCTATCCTGCAGTTGACGTGTACGGCCTTGACCAAGTTCCCATGGAGTGCGGCTTTCCTCGGGAGCGACTCGAGCAGCAGCTTCTTCGCCAGCATGGTTTTCCCTGAATTATGAGTTATGGTGAAATCATCCAGAAGATACCGCTGGTCTGAGTCGACTCTGAAACCGAAGTACTCCTCCTCCCCTAGAGGTTTGAGGGTGAATCCGGTCCTCAAGACAGACTTGTGTTTCCGTTGCTCGGCCTGTCTCCTCTGGACTCTGGTAGGGATTCTAGAGAGGTCGCCCGAGATTCCAACTCTGTAGTACAGTCCTTCGCGCCCAGGCCGACCGTGGGAATGCTTCTCTCTGACATAGGCATAGAACCCAAGACTTCTAGACACGAACGCGACGTCCTCGGCAAGCGTTTTCGACTTTGTGATGAAGTCGAAATACCCCCTCGCCAGTCGGCCATCTATGTCGAGCAACCCAGCCAGTACCCCTAAACGCGTTTCTCTCGAGCCAAATTTGTACTGGAGTGGAATGAACTCCGAATCGGGTGTTACGTTGAGCCTTAGTGCTACCAAACCTCTGGCGGTCGTATCCGTCAGCGTTTGCCCGCCTGTTCGTTCCACGGCCAACGTGTATTGCCGTGCATTGCCCACTGGATGCTGTAGCACTGATTGCGCATGCATTTCCGACTGTGCCCTTGTGGTGGCTGCTATCTTTTGATCAGAAGCAACACCGATGCTGCCATATGTGCTTGCTCCATCTCCTAAGTATACGCCAAAAAGATGCGGGTCAATCGGCCCTTCTGGGATCTTAGGGAAATCAACCCCTGTTCTAACCAGCTTGTAGACCGCCTTAGGGCCGACGAGTCGTTTCGGAAGCTCCAGCAACTCGCTTATCGGGATGTCTTTGATGACCCCTTCGGGGTCTTCGGACTGCTTGCACGAGCTCTTCTTCGGGCGGGTTTGTATCACTGTGAGTATATGATTTTCTGAGACCACGAATGGCTTCCCCTGTGTGGGCCGCACCTCGACCATCTTCCCAAAACCGCGTATTGTTTCTAGGACACGCCTAGGAGTGCTATCTGGGCCCATCAACAAGTCTCCTTGAACCACATCTTCGACGCGCTTCATTGAACCGTCGAACATCAAAACGAGTTGCCCCTTTCTGTGACAGCCCACGGGCCCGGTTATCATGACTGTCTGGCTGGCCTTGGAGGCGTTCTGCGCGACCCCCTGAAAGTAGAGTTCGAGCTTCTTTAGCTGCGCTTCACGGTGAGGTATCTGGTGCGGGAGGTACTCCTGCAGGAGAATGGCTTCGTCTCTGAAGACCGAACGCGGGAGCGTCATGGGAGTTGCGAGATTCCCCCAATTTCTCTTATAACCTTAGTTATGCGTTCAATGGAACGAAAGATAGAGGGCTCGCCGAAAGTGTTCTGGCAAAGCGGAAATAAGTGCGAAAGGTAGCCAGGGCGTTGAAGGCAGTCAGGTTCCACAGCCATGGCGGCCCCGAGGTGCTGAAGTATGAAGACGCCCCCGACCCGTCCCCGAGCGCGGACGAGGCGCTGGTGAGGGTGAAGGCGTGCGCACTGAACCATCTGGACATTTGGGCAAGGAATGGGCTGCCAAATGTCATAATCCCACTGCCACACATCTCCGGGAGCGACATAGCAGGGGTCGTGGAACGGGTCCCTGCCGAAGAGAAGGAGTTTGCGGCTGGAGACGAGGTCATAGTCAACCCGGGGATTGGGTGCGGGCGCTGCGACAGGTGCCTTTCTGGAAAGGACGACCAGTGCAGGGACTACACCATAATCGGATACGGCGTGGACGGAGGGTACGCCGAGCTGGTGAAGGTCAGGAGGACTCACCTGATCAGGAAGCCGGAACAGATGTCTTTCGAAGAGGCCGCTTCGTTCCCTTTGGTGTTCGAGACCGCATACCATATGCTGGTGACAAAGGCAAGGGTGACCCCCCGAGACACCGTCCTCATCCTCGGCGCCAACTCAGGGGTGGGCTCGGCGGCGGTCGAGGTGGCAAAGCTCTTTGGAGCGAAGGTCATCGCCACAGCGGGGGACCAGGAGAAGGCGGAGAGGGCGCGCGCCCTCGGCGCCGACGAGGTGATAGAACACTACTCCCAAGACGTCCTGACCGAGACCCGGCGGATTACAGGCAAGAGAGGGGTCGACGTGGTGATCGAGCATGTTGGGAGGTCGACCTGGCAGGGGAGCGTGAAGGCGCTAGCGAAGGGGGGGAGACTGGTCACATGCGGTGCGACCACGGGGGCAGAGGTGACCACTGACCTCAGGTTCGTTTACAACAAGGAGCTGACCATCTACGGGAGCTTCATGGCGGGGATGGGAGAGCTGTTGGAGGTGGTAGACCTGTTCAAGGCCGGGAGGCTGAAGACTGTGGTGGACTCGGTGTACCCCCTCGTCGAGGCGAGCGCCGCCCAGTCCCGGATGGAGTCGAGCAGGCACTTCGGGAAGATAGTCCTGAAGGTCTAGGCGACTATCTCATACGAGTGGGTAATCTTCGCGGTGGGCTGGATTGTCGCACCCACGCTGCAGAACTTCTCCGTGCTGTCTCTGATGGCTTCCTCCACGTAGCGCTTCTCAAGGTCTGCGCCAGACAGGAGGTACCTGATGTGTATAGACGTCCAAGGCTTTGGGAGACCGTGCTCAGGCCGCTCCCCCGAGACTAGAATCCTTAACGAGGCCAGTTTCTGTTTTCGTTTCTTGAGGATTGCCACTATGTCCATCCCTGTGCAGGCGCCGAGAGAGGCGAGGAGGGCGGTCATCGGACCGATGCCTTTCTGCTTATCTTGCATCGCGTCGAAGACTACCGTGTGCCCAGCGGCGTCAGAGCCTAGGAAGACGTTGTCCCCGTTCCAGTCGACCTCCGCTTGCCATTCTCTGTCACTCAATTTCTACCACCACAGGCTTCGACGTCGACTTGACTGCACCCTTCTCTATGAAGCTCCTCCTCCCCCATCGCACCCATACCTCGGCGAAGAGCCCGTGGTGCCCTGGCCCAAGTGACGAAGCGGGGAATCTGAACTCCTTCTCAAAGTCGAACATCTTGGATCTTGCGTCCTCCACATTTCTGGGTATCTTGGGGGGACCGCCGTCTTCGGGCATGATCATCGCCCAGATGCGATAAGGCAGGTCCGGGTCACGGCTCCAATAGAAGCTCGCCCTCCGCACTTCTTTCTTGACCTCATCGAGCTTCCGCGGGCGGATCCCCCTCCTCGCACCCAGGGCAAGCCTGATGGTGAGGGGCATCCTCTTGTCGAAGTCTTCCCAGGCGACCGTCCAAACGTCTGGGTGGAAAGCTTCCCTCAGCCCCCCGACAACCCTATAGGCAACGTTGACTTTCACAGTGTCCTCTGAGGCGTAGTTCTTTTTGTCGGTGACCAGACTGATGCGGTCAATCACGGTGGGGGGCCAATCGTAATCCCCGCGTCTGTCCTTCAGAGACAACGGGGAGAGGCGGGCTCTGCAGGCGGTTTAAAGTTTGACGGGTTATTCAGAGTCGGCGTTCGGAACATTTCGCAGAAGGCGAGGGGCGACCGACTCCGAAAGCGCCACCCTGAACGAGCAGACTTCGTCCTCCTCAGTCAGGCATTGGGCCTCGTTCACCTCGAAGGTCCGGCCGAAAGTCCCCGACATGAGCCCCCGAAGGTGCGCCCTGAAGAACGTGCTCCCCCTGTGTAAATTCTGCTTCGAGTTCGACTCGCATTCGAAAAGTTCCTTCGTGTTCACCACTATAGGGAAGCCTGAAGTCTTGCCTCGTTCTATCGATACGTCGGCGTAGCCTAGAGCAGAATAAATCCCGATTAGCTCGTCGAGTTGGTCGAACACGAACTTCGCCCCGAAGTCTTCAGCAATCTCCTCTTCCGAGTGCCGTCCCATTGCCTCCGCCATCTGGTCTATTATGGTCGCCGATCCTGTCCCGAACACGGTCCACAGTCTGTTCAGCATTTCGTTCAGCGCCTCGGCTCTCATGACTATTCCCTTCCTGCCGGCCCACGGCACGGGAAAATGCTGTTTGTCCACCATGAACCCGTCCTCCGCTGCGATGGCGTCAACAGATTCAATGAAATCCACGGACTGCAGCGGCTTCTTCAGGCCCGAGAGCCCCTCTTCAGCGTCAGTGATGTCAGCGAAGAAACTCAGGGTCGCTGTATTCGACCGCCCCGGCGCGGTGAAAAAGCCTGTAAGGACGTTTACGCCGCAGTCACTGACAGCCTGGCTGCACCATGCGAGGGCTCCCCTCTCGTTTCTGATCCTGATGACTATCTCAGCCAACCTACGACCTGGAGCATATTCCCATATCTCTATGGTCTTCGGATAATGCATAATCGCTTGGTCTAGCCTCTAGTGTATTTTCTTAATACATGCTACCTTGCGCAGCGCCCGATGGAACAGGGCTATAGGCCCACCGGGGAGCGAGACATAAAGACCACGGATTTGGAATCTACACCGTTTAAATCCACTCGGGAAGCGCTGTCTTCAGGTACCCTGGAAGAGGATATGACGGCAATAGGACAGGAGATTGATAGCACAAACACGAGGACAGTGCAACTGGTGAAGCTCCTCTCTGTTCTCGGTCCCGATGTCCCGGAGATCTCGAGGAAGCTGGGGCAATTCAAGGAGTCCGTACGCTACAGGTACAAGGAGAAGATCGTCAACCGCGGCATAGCGGTCCAGGCGGCCGTCGACCACGAAAAACTTGGGCTGAGGCGGATTATGGCCATAGCGGACGTGGCAGAGCCCTACAGAGGATATGCCCATGCTATCTTCACGGCCATGCACGAACTCTGTTACGTCGTCGGCTTCGCGAAGACCTTGGTAGGCGGGGAGTACGTGATCAACTTCAGCATCCCTGAAGAGCACGTCCATGAAGTCCGCGACCTCTTCAGAGGACTGGAGGAGAAGGGCATGTTCACTCGTCTTGAAGTCTACGAGTTCGACTGGTTCCGCACCGTCCCGATGAAGGCGGAGCACTACGACTTCGACACTGGAAGGTGGGACTTCGACTGGCAGGGGAGGGGCCCTGAAGACTTCCGAGCTGCAGCCGGCGTCCCTTCAGAGAGGGGCAGATTCGACGGCGTGGACCTCCTGATAGTGAAGGAGTTACAGATAGACGCGAACAAGTCCCTCAAAGAGATCTCTGACAAGCTGAACGTGAACTACAAAAAGCTCGCTTGGCATTACTCCTCTCACGTCATCGCCAGGAAGCTGGTATCAGGATACACGGTCAACTGGATGGGGACGAGGTATGACTATACCCTCGAGAAGGCTCTGCACAGAAGACACAGGTATTTCGCCGTGGATCTCTTCGTCAAAGAACTCGGCGAACTTGAGACAATGACACTCAGACGCGAGCTCAACAGGCTGCCGTTCATTTGGGGGGAAGCCGGCGGCGGCAACTACTTCGCGGAGTTCGCATTCCCGGTCGACAACGTGGTAGAAGCACTTCAGTTCATCGGGAACGCCACCCGTGGGCTGAAAGATAGGACCAGCATTTACCCAATTGACCAATCAGAGGCCGCCCGCTTCACCATAGCTTATCAGTTGTATGACCCTACTAAGAAGCAGTGGAAACTCGACGGAGAGAACATGTTGTCGAAATTCGAACAGCTGATGGTCCAGATAAAGACAGGGGTCAGCTAGGAGCGCCTAGCTGACACCGAAGCCGCCGATTACTTCGAGCGGCCCTACCTTGAGGCCCAACGACGCAAAAACAATGCTTGCGCCAGTCAGGGCAATCATCCCGTACCGGATTTTTTCGTCCAGTGTCATGACGGCAGCCGTTACGCGCCCCGGCTTTTAAGAATGAGCCTATGCATGACAATGAGGGTCCTGCGTCAGGCGAAATCCAAGTGCGAGCCAGGCCGCGCCTACCCTTGGTACCGGCGCCAACTTCTAAATAAGAACAGCCGAGCGACTCAGACGAGTCGAACTGCCCACCAGCCCCGCAGAGAAGCACCCCCACATTCCAGCTCGCAACCTCCTAGACAGGATAGTCTTGGGTGGGAGCGACGGAGCGATCGAGGGGGTGGCGATTACCTCTGCACTCAACGGAGCAGGCCTGGCGTTCGGGACCATAGCGGTAACGGGCGTCGCCTTTGCCGTCGCAGGCGCGCTTTCTATGTTCTTCAGCAGCTACCTCTCCAGGAGGACCGAGATGGACTCGCTCAAGATTGACTTGGCGAGGGAGAAGATGGAGATCGAGACAGAGCCTGAAGAAGAGATGCATGAGATGGCGGACCTGCTGAAGAAGGACGGCTACGGCGAACGCGAAGTCGAAGTCATAATGGGGAGGCTGAAGAAAGACAAGGAGCTCTGGCTAAGAGAGATGCTGCGAAGAGAGCTGCGCGTAAATGCCGAAGACGTCAGCACTGACCCTTACGGTCATGCACTCGCCGCAGGATTGGCGTTCTTCTTGCTTTCCATCCTCTCGCTTTCGCCGTACCTCATCCTTCTCCCCAGAGCTGACGCGCTCGGGGCGTCCGTGACGCTGTCGCTCGTCGCATTGTTTGCCCTGGGTTCTAGGGCTTTCGTGCCTCGTAACTTCAGGCCGAGGTCTGGCTTTGAATCGGCAGCCGTGGGGGCGACAGCAGGCGTCTTGCTCTATGTCATAGGCATCCTGTTCTCGACGCTCTGAAGAGCCCCTCCGGGCCGCCGACCACTCCTGTCCCCGCAACACGATGGGCAGCACGAAGGGTAAAGCGCCACCCCTCCGGGAGACACCGGAAAGGAAAAGGGCCGGGGTTCCACCCCGGAGGGGGTGAAAAGGCTCCCGCTGGGGAAGATCCCAATCGAAGTCTTGAACGACACTGTGCTGAAGCTAACCGGGGCAGCCTCGGACCAGCTGGTCGCCCAGCCAAGGGCGGGGCTGGATTTCGCGGCTGTCAAGGTAGGAGACAAGTTCATGGTGGCGTCGGCTGACCCGATAACTGGCGTTTCGGAGAACATTGGCGCCTATGCGGTGCACGTGAGCGCCAACGACGTAGCCACCAGCGGGAACAAACCGCAATTCGCGGAGGTCGTGATACTGCTTCCGCGAGGGTCATTTGATTCGGACCTCAAGAAGGTCGCCAGGCAGGTTCACGAGGCTGCCCTGAAGACAGGGATTACCATACTAGGAGGGCACACCGAGGTCGCGCCTGGCATAGACCACCCCATCCTCATGGCGACGGTGTTCAGTATTGTGGACAAGTTTGTCACCTCAGGGGACGCACAAGATGGCGATACGATGATGATGACGAAGACAGCAGGCCTGGAAGGTACCGCGGAGCTGGCAAGTGAGTACAGGTTCCGTGCGGGAGACCTACGCCCCTCCACCCTCAGAAGGGCGAGACGGTTCATCGAGAAGGTTGACATAACGAAGGAGGCGGTCGCATCGTTCGGGACTGGGAAGGTCCACGCAATGCATGACTGCACCGAGGGAGGTGTCGTGGGGGCGGCCTTCGAGATGTCCCTGGCGTCTGGTCTCGGCTTCGTGCTCGAAGAGGCCGCGGTCCCGGTCGCCCGTGAGACTAGAGAGATATGCGATGTCCTGTCCATCGACCCCCTGCGGCTGATAGGTTCCGGCTCGCTTCTGCTTTCCGTGGCGCCCGGAGCCGAGGCGGAGGTAGAAGACGCGCTGCGAGGAGTGTGCGATGTCACCAGTGTAGGTTCCTTTGCAAGCGCCAGGAGATTCGTGTTGGGGAGGGACGGCTCCTCCCGGGAACTGAAGGACGCCCCTCAGGACGAGCTATGGAGAGTGCTCGTCCGGCGTCGAGGCTCGAGGTAGAGGGTTGGCCTCCGCACCGGTTGGAACCCACTTCGAGGAAGTCTTGAGGGCCCAGGCGAACTTATTCTGGAGGGACTTGCTGTAGACCTTCGCCCATTCGAGCCCCACATAGTCACACCAGGCCTTGTAGACCCGCGGGTCGATGTAGTTCTTCATCGACGTGTTTAGGTTGTAGTTTTTGGTCCTCTCGTAGAAGTCGAGTTCCCTCTTCAGCCGGGGGATGCGCTTGACGTCGTTTTTGGCGATTGCGTCCTTTAGCTTCTGCTCCTTCTTCCTGCGAGCCTCTTCCCAGGTCTTCGGGGGGGTCCTCTGGTGGTTGCAGAACATCGCCGCCCGGAGGTTCGCCTCCTTCGCATGGTAGAGCTTGTCCAGGTCGTCTGCATCTTTCATGTCTTCCGAGCCAAGGTACTCCCTCGCCTTAGCGGTCGCGTGGTAGGTCCTGAACATCTTCGCTGTGACCCCGGGGACCGTGGAGGACAAGAACTGGTTGACCATGCTCGAGCTAACGTCGTGGAATATCTCGTCGCCTGGTTTCTTGCCGTGCATGAACGCGTGGAGGTTGTCGACGACTGACTGAGGGAGGGCCTCCGTTTTGTTCCAGGCGACCGAGTCCTTCCCCAAGAACTTGAACTCGGTCATGTTTCCCCTGAAGTTCACGTGTTCCACCCTGAGGGTGCTCGCGCCTACAGTGTCAGCCTCTTCTTCGTCCTTCTCGTCCCCTACCCTCATCCCAAGGGTGTCGATCAGATAGCAGACTGTCGCGACCTGCCGTACTTTCTCTTCCTTCGACCCCAGGCCCCGAAGTATCCTGGCCCTGATCTTCTCGAGGTGGGTGCCTACCTTCAGCGCGTTATCATACTTCGCCTTGCTCCTCGACTGCTGCAGCGGGGAGCTCTCGTGCAGCCACACGTACTTCTCCTTGCCGGTCAGTCTGTCGATCCACTTGGCCATCCACATGGAGTTGTGGTCGTGCACCACCGCCTTCCATTCCCCGGGCGGGACCGGCGACTCCTCTCCAAGATTGAGCACTACGTCGGAAGGCTGTGTCCTGGGCTTCCACCTGCCTCTCAGGGGGTGCTGACCCCTGCCCATGAAGAGCCCTGGAGGCTCGACCATCCAGTTAGCTATGTCGACCTCCTTGCCGTCTAAGACTGCCCGGCCGTACTTTGCCTTCAACGCCTCTCTCCTCTCCTTTCTCGCCGCGGCGAGCGCTTTCTTCTCCTCCTTGGACATCCCCTCCTTGGCCTCCCTCTCAGCGTCGACCTTCCGATAGAGCTTGGAGAAGTCTACACCCTCGAAAGTGGCACCGTTGCACCAGCCAGGGAGCGGCTTTATGAAATCAGACATGAAGTTGGACCGGAAGACAGGGTCTTGGACGTAGGGGGTGTCCTTCTTCTTCGCGAAGTTGTACGCCATCTCCTCGGCCAAAGGCGAGAGCAGCACCTCTTTGCCATCTACAGAGACTGTGATACCCTCCGGGACATATGGGTCAGGGAAATTGACCCCGTTGTGAGAGAGAGTCTTCCAGTAGGCACTCATGAGCCTTTGTGCAGGTTTCTGCCTATCGTGTATTAAAGTCAACTTAGCGTTTGGCCGACGGTGCTGCGAGGGTTAAATAGGAAGTCGGGCCACGAAGTCATCAATACATGTGGATAGACTACGTAGGTTCGCGTCAGACCAGATTGAGGTCTCCAGCGATGGTCGTGGCGGTCTCGACGTCGATGCCCCAGTATCGCACGCTCTATTCCCAGGCCCGCGAGTTGGCAGACTATATGCTGAAGAAGATGAAGTTTGAGAGGATAGGGACGGTCAGGGCCTCCGCGTTCCCCCCCGAGGTGCTCCTTCGGGACGAGGGGATATCGACCCTCCCCGAATGTGGTTTGTATCTGAACAGGGGGAGACGCGACACAATCCTCTTCGCCGGGGACTCTAGCCCCATGGACGAGCAGTACGAGTTCACCGAGTTCCTCCTTGGGAAAGCGGAGGAGATGGGCACCGAAGAGCTCTACTCTATTGGGGCAAGGTGGACCGAGACCCCCCTCCCCCCTGAGGCAGACCCACAGGCGCTCGGCTTCGCGACCGACGCCATCGGCGTAGCCAGGCTGCGGAAGAGCGGCGTGAAAATCCTGACAGAAGAGCCGGCGCCTTTCTTCGCTTCGATGGTGGTGGCCATGGCGAAAGACCACGGGATCAGGGGGTACAAGCTGTCGACCGACCACGGCGAACCGAGCCCTCATACCAGGTCCGTCGCGAGGTTGATCGAGGCGCTCAGCGAGCTGGTTGGCTTTCAGGTAGACCTGGACGAGCTGAAGTCGAAGGCGCTCCCCACCCTTCCAACTAGCCAGTCCGGGGGCAACTCCATCTACCACTAACCTGTCGATGTCCGCGCCCGCGCTATGTTTATCCATGTGGCGGGTCTCCTCGAAGAACCAATGCGCCTTGCAAGCAGCGACAGACAACTACAGAGCACGCTCGACTGGGCGCTCGACAGGATGCGCCAGAAAGGGTATACCGTGAAGTCGAAGGTCACACTCAACGTCGAGCCGAACCTCGCGATAATGGGTTACGCCAGGAAGGAGGGAGGGACCCACAAGATTATGATCTCAGAGTGGGCACTCGACTCTGAGATGTTGGGGGGTCTCGTGCTGCACGAGCTTGCCCATGTCTACTTCACTGAACGAGGGGCCAGCTCGCATGATAGCGACGTCTTGGAAGAGGTCCTGGAGGGGCTGAAAGAGCGGGACGGCCTGAGGACCAAGGAGACCGAGTGCCTGAGAGATGCCTTCAATCACCTTCAGAACGTGATGGTGGATGACGTGGTCTTCGCCGTCATGGGGGAAAAGGAGAAGGCGACGACGAAGAAGTTCTTCGCTGAATGGGTGTCTGACAGGCCATCTGGGGACCCGGTGACCGACACAGAGCTCCTATGCAGGAACGCCTTCGCCGTCGCTTCGCTCAAGAGACGTGGCCTGTTCGACAAGACCAGCGAGATGCACCACAGGAACGAGTCGCTAATATCCTCACTAGGGCCCAAAGCAAGGGGA